>JAJPJC010000050.1 GCA_021324445.1 Isosphaeraceae bacterium | reverse complement strand
CGTCAGCGGCTCGATCGCCGCGGCCGAGATCGCCGCCATGATGCCCCGGGCCGGCGGGCAGTACGTCTTCCTCCGCGAAGCGTACAGCCCCCTCTTCGGCTTCCTCTTCGGCTGGGCCATGTTCCTGGTCGTGCAGACCGGCACGATCGCGGCGGTCGCGGTGGCCTTCGCCAAGTTCCTCGGGGTCTTCTTTCCCCAGGTCGCCGCCAATGTGTATGTCGTCGAACCGATCCACCTGGGGGCCTACGCGCTGAGCCTCTCGCGGCAGCAGCTCGTCGCCATCGCCCTGATCGCCGTCTTGACGGCGGTCAATACCCGGGGCCTGAAGCTGGGCAAATGGATCCAGAACACGTTCACGATCACCAAGACCGGGGCCCTGCTCGGCCTGGTCGTGGTGGGCTTATGGCTGGGTACCAATCGCCAGAGTGCGGCCTGGACCTCGTCCTGGTGGGACTCCGCGGTCAACGGCTGGGATTCGAAAACGGCCTTCCCCGGCCTGCCGGTGGAAGGTCAGTCCGCGCTCTGGCTCTTGCTCGGCCTGGCCATGATCGGGCCGTTGTTCTCGCAATCGGCGTGGAACAACGTGACGTTCACCGGCTCGGAGACGCGCGACCCGGGCCGCACCCTGCCCCGCGCGATGATCCTGGGCGTGGTCACGGTCATCCTGCTCTACTTCCTGGCCAACGTGGCCTATGTCGTCACGCTCCCCTTGAGCGCGATCCAGAATGCGCGGTACGACCGCGTCGGGACGGCGGCCCTGGAAGCCATCCTGGGCCCGCGCGGTGAGGCGATCATGGCCGGCGCGATCCTGATCTCGACGTTCGGGTGCGTCAACGGGCTGGTCCTGGCCGGCGCGCGGGTCTATTACGCGATGGCCGGCGACGGGCTCTTCTTCCGAGGCGTCGCGACCACCAATCGCTGCCACGTACCGGCGGTCGCCCTGATCGCGCAGGGAGTCTGGGCGGCGCTCTTGGCACTGCCGGTGACCGTCTCGTCCCAGCCCTCACCCGGCATGGTCGCCTACGGCGACTACCACTATGGCAACCTCTACGGGGAGCTGCTCGAGTACGTCATCCCGGTCGACGTCACGTTCTACGCCCTCATGGTCGGTGGCGTCGTGGCCTTGCGGCGCAAGGCGCCGGCGCTGGAACGGCCCTACCGCGCGATCGGCTATCCGCTGCCGGTGCTCGTCTACATCGGTCTGGCCGTGTTGCTGGTGCTCGACTTCATCTACCTGAAGCCCTGGACGTCGGGGAAGGGCTACCTGATCGTGCTGGCGGGCATCCCGGTTTATCTGGTCTGGTCGCGGCTGGCCACGGCGCGGGCGAGGGTCGCCTGAGACAGTGCCCATGAAGCATCGACTGCCAGCGAGGAGGGGCCCTCTCACGGCCCTGATCGTGCTCGTCGCGACGATGACCGCGCCGTCCTGCCGTTCGGGGAGTGACCGGAATCTCGATCCGGTGCCCACGGCCGGCGCGGGGGGCGCGGCGGCCGAGCCGGAACCGCGCGCGCCCACAACGGTCGCGAGCGGACTGACCGCCGAGCAGAGACTCCGCGCCGATCGGCTGATCAACATCTTCGAACACGGGACGACCGAATTCCGGTACGGCTCGGCCGAAGTGCTCTCGGATGGGCGCGGGATCACGTTCGGTCGCGCCGGGTTCACGACCCGGACCGGCGACGGCCACGAGGTGATCGAGCGCTACACGGCCGCCAAGCCCGAGAACCCGCTGGCCCGATATCGGCCCCGGCTCGAGGTGCTGGCCCGCGAGGAGTCGGGGAGCACCGACGGCCTCGAGGGATTCCTCGAGGCGGTCCACCAGGCGGCGGGCGACCCGCTCTTTCGCCAGGCGCAAGACCGCCTCCAGGAGGAGCTGTACTATCAGCCTGCGGCGCGGCGCGGCGATGCGCTGGGCCTGAAGACGGCGCTGGCCCGCGCCGCGATCTATGACGCCCTGGTGATGCACGGTGGCGGCGACGACCCCGATGGTCTCCCCGCACTGCTGGAGCGGACCCGCGCGGAGGTGGGCGGGACGCCCGCGACCGGGGTGGACGAGGCGGCCTGGCTGGCGGCGTTCCTCCGCGTGCGCCGGGCCGACCTCGCCCACGCCGCCAACCCGCAAACCCGCGCGGTCTGGGCCAGATCGGTCGGCCGCGTCGACGTCTGGCGCAGCCTCGCCGATCAAGGCAACTGGGACCTGCACGGGCCAATCGTCCTCAGGGGCGAGTACGCGGCCGTGATCCCCTGATCGGGTCCTGTTCCCCGGCTCTAACTCTGGTTTGGGTCAAGAGTTGGGGATCGCCGCCGGTCGGCGGCGGCATTTCTCTAAAAATCTTTGCGCGCCCGCGACGGCCTGGCGCGATGTACTCCCAGGGACGAACCCCTTTCCCGGTGCCGTCGCGGGCGTCTCGGGAGGGGGGTGGCGCGGCCTTCGACCTCATCTTGGGCTCCGACTCTCGGCAGCTCCCGCGTCGCGGGAGCTTGGTTCTTCCCCGGCACGACATCGCAGCGGCAGGCCCTGGGTCTGCTCTTGAAAGGGAATTCCCATGCGACGCCCTGGGTTCACCCTGATCGAGTTGCTGGTGGTAATTGCGATCATCGCCGTGTTGATCGCCCTGCTGCTGCCCTCGGTGCAGGCGGCGCGCGAGTCGGCGCGGCGGATGCAATGTGTCAACAACGTGAAGCAGATCGGCCTGGCCCTGAGCGGCTATCACGAGGCCGTGGGCACACTCCCGCCGGGCCGCAAGGGTTGGGGCTGGGGTACCTGGCAGATGTACATCCTGCCCTACCTGGAGCAGTTGCCGCTGTATAACGCCTACAACCAGATGGGCGACAGCCTCAACGACGGAACGCTCGACTCGCTGCTGCTCTACATGGGCCCGGTCAACAGCACCGTGACGACGACGCGGCTGAACATCCTGACCTGCCCGTCCGACCTCCCCAACGCCCCCCTGGAGGAGGTCACCTCGCACAATTATGCGTGTAATTACGGCAACACCGACCTGTACCAGGATGCGAATGAGGACGGGGTGCTGTTCGGCGGGGCGCCGTTTTCCGACATCGGGGCCGACCCCACGGGCCGGACGCCGGGCCAGCCCACCGTGGCGCTGGCCCAGATCCGGGACGGGACGTCCAACACCTTGTTCGCCGCTGAAGTCGTCCAGGGCCAGGGGGCCGACCTCCGCGGGTTCACCTGGTACGGCCCCTCGTCGGGGTTCACCACGTTCCTCGGCCCGAACAGCCGGCAACCCGACATCCTGACCTTTGCCGACCAATGCGTCTACCCCTTCGCCATGAACCCGCCGTGCACCTACGAGAATGCGCCGGGGGCGGGTCCGTCGGTGTACCTGGCCTCCCGGAGCCGGCACCCCGGGGGTGTGTCGATCCTGCTGGGCGACGGCAGCGTGCGGTTCATCAAGGACTCGATCAACCTGGCCATCTGGCGGGCTCTGAGCACAACCCGGGGTGGCGAGATAATCAGCGGCGATGCATACTGATCTGAACTGAGGCGATCCGGGATGACGGTCATCGACTCTCCATGTCCCCGCGAGCGGGCCGCGCACGCCCTGGCGCTTCGAGGCGGGGACGCTGCCTGCTTGCCGCCCCTGGCGCCGCATGCCCCGGGGCTGTTCACCCCGGCCCGCCCGGCCCGCTGGGCGGTGCTGATGACGCTGGCCGTCCTGACGACGGCCGCGATCGGGGTCGCGATCCCTCGGGCGTTGGACCCCCTGACCGCGGTCGCCTTCGCCCCACTGGGTGGCGGTCCGATGATGCCCTGGGTGCGGCCCACGCTCTGGGCGGGCTATACGCTGTTCCTGACCCTGGTCGTCTTGCCGTTCTTGGTCTTCCTGGCCTGGAGCTGGGCGGGCCGCCCCGGGGTCGGGGCGTCCCTTCCCCAGCGGTGGCCGCGGGTCTCGATTCTGATCCCGGCGTACAACGAGCAGGAGATCATCGTCGAGGCGGTCCACGGGGCGTTGAACCAGGATTACCCCGACTTTGAGGTGATCGTCATCGATGACGGTTCGACCGACCTGACGGCCCACCTGGCCGCGATGACGGCCGCGCGGCTGATCCGCCACGACCGGAACGGGGGCAAGGCCGCCGCCCTCAACAGCGGCGTGGCGGCGGCCCGGGGCGAGGTGATCGTCACCTGCGACGCCGACGGCTACCTCGACCCCCGGGCCCTGCGCCACCTGGTGGCGCCGCTCTTGGACCCGAGCGTCGGCGGGGTGGCCGGCCAGGTCCGGCTGTTCCACCCGCGGGGGGCCCTCCGCCGGTTCCAGGTGCTGGAGTACGACTACGGCCAGGGGTTGCTCAAGCTGGCCCAGTTCGCCTCGGCCGGCACGGTGCTGGTCGCGCCTGGGCCGGTCAGCGCCTATCGGGCCGACGTGCTGCACGCCGTCGGGGGAGTATCGGGGGAGACGTTGACCGAGGACTTTGATCTGACGCTGCGCGTGCTGGGGCACGGCCTGCGCATCGCCTACGCGCCCCGCGCCATCGCCTACACCGAGGCGCCACGGACCGACGCCGAGCTGCGGCGGCAGCGGCTCCGCTGGGGACGGGGCGGGCTCCAGGTCTTGCGCCGGCACCGGGCGATGCTCGCCGCCCGGCCGCTGGGCCTGGTCGGCCTGTTCTGGCTGCCGTACTCGTACCTGACCTGGTACGCCGCGGTGCCGGTGGCCGTGATGCTTCTGGCCCTGGCCCCTCTACTGGCCTGGGGCTCCGGCGCCCCGCTGCGGTTCCTCGCCTGCCTGGCCATTTATAGCCTGGCCGGCGCGGCCGTGGAGGTCGCGAAGCTCACGGCCGGCGTGCTGGCCTCCGACTGGCGTGACCTGCGCTTCCTGGCCCATGCCCCGCTGTTCCTGGCGTACAAGACATTCCGCCTCGACTGGTTCCCGGTCGAGGCTCTCTACCGCGAATGGCGGCAGACGCCGCGAGGCTGGCATGGTTGAGATCGCTCTGGGGCGTCGCGGCGTCCCCCGGCGGGTGCTGGTGCTGATCACGGCGATGGCGGCGGCGCTGGCTCCCGGCTCGGCCGGGTCGGGCCGCGCCGCCGAGCCGGCGCGCGGCTGCCGCGTGTTCCTCACCTTCGACGTGGAGCTGGAGGAGGACATCGAGGCCCTCCGCCTGCTGGATCCGCCGGCGCCGTGCACCCTGTTCATCACCGGTGAGTTCGCCGAGGCCTACCCCGAGGCGGTGCGCGCCTGGTCCAAGCGGCACGAGATCGGCTGCCACACGATGTCCCACCCCCACATGACCGGGCTCGATGCCGCCGCGCAGGAGGAGGAGATCCGCCGGTCGGCCGCGATCCTCCAGCGGCTCAGCGGGGCGAAGTGCCTGGGTTTCCGCGCCCCCTATCTCGAAGCCAATGCGACGACACGCCAGGCGCTGGTCCGGCTGGGATTCCGCTACCAGTCCTCGACCTGGGATTCCGACGACCAGGTCCGGAGCAGCAGCGAGCTGCTGGAGTTCCCGATCACGGACCAGGCGGGCGACTACAACTTGTTCGAACTGGACAAACTGGGCGAGGCCGAAGTGCTCAAGCGGCTGCTGGCGCTGCACGCCGAGCGGAGCCTCTCGGGCCGCCCCATGGTGGTCCTGCTCCACCCGCACACCATCGCCCAGCACGCTGGCGTCCTCCGCCAGTTCATCGAGCACGTGGGGCGCCAGCCCGAGCGCTGGGGGTGCTTCCGCGACTGGCTCGATGAGGCCGGCCTGCGCCGCCCCGGGCGCCGCGCGCTGTGGGTCGACACCAAGGCGATCCCCTACGAGGCCCAGGATATCGTCGCCAGCGCCCAGTTGGTCGGGATCACCGACCTGTTCGTGCAGGTCTACGACCCGACCGAAGGCCCCCTGTTCGGGCCCGGCCGCCCGCACGACGACTACGTCAACGGCATGATCGACGAGGCGCACGCCCGCGGCATGAGGGTCCATGCCTGGTTCCCGATCTGCTTCGATCCGCTCCGGCTCCGCCAGCATCCCGAGTGGGGCATGGTCAACGCCCGCGGCCAGCACTCGGCGGACTTTGTCTGCCCGACCAACGCTCCCTGGCGGCAACAGGTCCTGGACACGTTCCAGAACCTCGTCGAGAGCTACGGGGTCGACGGCATTCACCTCGATGACCTCCGGTTTCCGGACGCGGAGTCCTGCCAGTGCCCGGCCTGCCGGGCCGAGCTGGCGCGGCGGGTGGGGAAGGACTGGCCGCTGGGCCTGGCGCTGGACGACAAGCCCGAGCTCCGCCGCGTCTGGTGGGACTACCGGGCCGACCTGATCCGCAATCTGACCGCGGCGCTGGCCGGCGCGGCGCGCGATTTCGACGATCACCTGGTGATCTCGGCCGCAGTCCGCCCCGAGGGGGCCGTGGATTCCCGCGGGGTGCAGCTCGCGGGACAGAGCTACGAGAAGCTCGCTCCCTTGCTCGATTTCCTCGTCCCGATGGCCTACCATCGCCGCGACGATCAGCCGCTGGCCTGGGTGAAGGCCGTCCAGCTCTCCGGGCAGTGGCGGGCCGGTTCGACGCCGGTCTGGATCGGCATCCAGGCTTTCGAGGAGCCGGGCCGGCCGCCGAGCTCGCTGGAGGAGTTCGGCAGCCTGCTCGAGGTCGTCCGGCACGGCAGCGCAGGAGTGGTCCTCTGCTCCTACGCCTCACTCTTCTCCCTGGCCATCGACGACGACAGCCCGTCGAACCTGAAACCGGGTGCGGCCGACCTGGTCCGGCGCTGGAGCCTGAGCCACCGGGTCGGACCGGCCGACCACGCCGCCGGGGCCCCGGCTGCGGAACGGCGCACGACCCCGGCGGCCGACCGGGCGGTCCGGTCCACTCCCCCCCCGCGCCCCGGCGATGCCTCCGGACCGGTCGCCTGGGTGCTGGCGGGCGCGGGATTGGCGGCTGCGCTGGTGATCCTGGTCCTCCGGCTGCGGGACCGTCGCCGACCGCCGGTCCTGCCGGACCTCCCGCTCTCGGCGCTGGAGTGCCTGGCAGGCGAACCGGCCCTCCGGGGCGACCAGGCCCTCTTCATCACTCAGAGTCTTCAGCGCCTGGAGGCCGCGGAGGTCGACCGCATCCGCAGCGACACCCTGTTGCTCCGCATCCACGAGGCGGGCGGCGACCTGCCGGCCGAGGCCTCGGCCGAGGATCCGGCCGGGCCGATCCAGCTCCAGTGCGCACTCCGCGCCGGGCTGGTCCGCGAGGCCAGCGGCTGTTGGCGGCTCACCCCGGCCGGCTCGGACCGGCTGCGCAGGCTCCTGGCCGAGGAGACGGACCGGGCCTGGGAGCAGTTCGTCGAGGACCGTCTGGAGGAGTCCTTGCAGGTGACCTGTCCCCACTGCGGTGCCACCCCGATCGCCCACTGGCTCCGTCCGACCGTGGGCTGCCCGTCGTGCCACCGCCGCTTCTCCCTCCGCGAGTGCGCCACCGTGGTGCCCCACCGGCGGCGCCCCCTCCGCAGCGGTCTCGGGGCGTATTAGAGACCTGGTCGACCCGAGCCGATCGTACCGGGGTGCAACACGAAGTCGCGGTCCGGAGACACGGCACGGAGCAGCGCGTCGAGCTTCTCGAGGGATGGTAAGAAGGTCCCACGCTCGTACCGAGCATAGGTATTGCGTGACTTGGACCCCAACCGCGCCGCCGCGTCGGCGAGCGAGAGCCCGTTGCGTTCCCGTTGCCGCCGGAGGAGCAGACTGATCAGGGGGCGCATGTCAGGGGCACTGACCTCGAAATGGTCATCTGACCCTGGGTGCACAGAGACCGTAAATCCGGGACGATCCACCAAGGTCTCCAGAAGATCGGCGACCATCGCGAACGCCTCCCGGCGCGTCCGGCCCTGGGTCATCGCGTCCAGGATGGGCAGTTCCGCAAGCCAAAACTTGCCGTCCTTGTAGACTCGACCAGCGAATCGCATTGTCACCTCGCCCCACGAGCTCGTTGAAGAATCGCGCGCGAGTCGGTCATGGATCTCGGCGTGGCGGGGGATCGCTTCCTGCCGTGGTCCATCGGTCCAGACGTCATGCCGTCCCCCGTGGCGGAGGAACCTCCAGCCGAGTTGCCGAAGCGCCTTCTCCAGCTCCTGTCGCTTCATCCCTCCACTGTACACGGATGCGTGTGCGACGTCAAAAGCAGGGCTCCTCGAAGCCCGAACGCGCGTCATCCTCAGCGGCCCCGGCCTCCCCGGACTAGTCCTGCTGCCTTCCGGGGCTTATCATAACGTCTCTGGCCGATAGCACGTAGGACACCCCCCGATGATTGTGAGCTGGAACTGGCTGACGGATTACCTCCGGCTGGACATGCCGGTGGAGGTCTTGACCGAGCGGCTGGCCCTGGCCGGCTTGAATCTCGAGAGCATCGCCGACGTCGGCGGCGACATCGCCATCGACCTGGAGGTCACGAGCAACCGCCCGGACTGCCTGGGTCATCTGGGCGTCGCCCGCGAGATCGCCGTGTTGTTCGACAAGGCGCTCCGCCGGCCGGCGGCCCGGCCGGCGACCGCCGGGGCGCCGGTCGCGACGCGCACCGGCGTGATCGTCGACGACGGCGAGCTCTGCCCCCGGTTCACGGCGCGGGTCGTCTCGGGCGTGACGGTCGGCGAGAGCCCCTGGTGGCTTCGCAAACGGCTGGAGACGATCGGCGTCCGGCCGATCAGCAACATCGTGGACGTGACCAACTACGTCATGTTCGAATGCGGCCAGCCGCTGCACGCCTACGACCTCGACCGGCTGGCCGAACACCGGCTGGTCGTCCGCCGGGCCCGGCCCGGCGAGACCCTCACGGCGATCAATAACCGGGTCTACGAGCTGAGTCCCGAGATGCTGGTGATCGCCGATGCCGCGCGCCCGGTCGGCCTGGCGGGGGTCATGGGAGGCCTGGAGACCGAGATCGGCTTCGATACGACGAACGTGCTCATCGAGGCGGCGCAGTTCGACGCCATGTCCGTGCGGCGGACGTCCCGCGCCCTGGGTCTGTTCAGCCCGTCGAGCTTCCGCTTCGAGCGGCCCCTGGACCCCGAGGGGACCGAGTGGGCCAGCCGCCGCTGCGCCGAGCTGATCCTGGAGGTGGCCGGCGGGACGCTCCACCCCGGCGTGGTCGACGTCGGCCGGCATCCGCCGGTGCAGACGCCGATCACCCTCCGATATAACCAGATCGAGCGCATCCTCGGTATCCCCATCGACCGCCCCACGGTGGCGCGGATCTTGAAGGCCCTGGGACTGGAGCACTTGGCCGAGGACGAACACGCCATCACCCTCCGCCCCCCGTCGTGGCGGAGCGACCTGGAGCGGGAGATCGACCTGGTCGAGGAGGTCGCGCGGATCCACGGCTACGAACATATCCCGGGGGATCGCGCCGTGCCGCTGACCAGTGCCCCGCGCGGACGTCGCGAGCGGGTGGAGTCGGCCGTGCGCGAGGTCCTGACCGGTGCCGGCTTCGACGAGGCCGTCACGTTCAGCCTGGTGGACGAGCGCCTGGGCGCGCCCCTGAAGCCCGGCCCGTCGACGGCCCCGATGCGGGTGGATCACTCCAGTCGCAAGCGCGAGAGTGCCCTGCGCCAGAGCCTGGTGCCCAGCCTGCTGTCGGTCCGGGCTCATAACGAGGCGCATGGCCAGTTCGACGCCGAGCTCTTCGAGATCGCCAACGTCTACCTGCCGCGACCCGGCCAGGAGCTTCCCGACGAGCCGACCCGGTTGGCGATCCTCACCGGGAGCGACTTCCGCGGCCTCAAGGGGGTTGTCGAGACCCTCTTGCAGCGGTTGCACGTGGGCATCGCGCCGGCCGCCGCTCCGGTCGAGATCCCGCTGTTCGCAGCCGGGCGGGCCGCCGAGCTGCGACTGGGAGAGACGCACCTGGGTTTTCTCGGCGAGATCGACCGCGCCCAGCTTCCCGACTTCGAGCTGCGAGAGCCCTGCGCGGCGGCCGAGCTGGAGTTCGATGTCCTATTAGAACGGGCGACCACGGTGGCGCAATATCACCGGCTGCCGGCGTTTCCCTCGGTGGTCCGCGATCTTTCGCTGGTTGTGGCACAAACTTTGCTTTGGGCAGAACTCGCCGACACCGTGGTCCGCGCGGCCGGTCCCACCCTGGAATCGGTCCAGTACCTGGATACCTTCCGGGGAGGGAATCTCGCCGAGGATCAGCAGAGCGTCCATTTCAGCATGGTGTTCCGGCATCCCGAGCGGACCCTCACCGGCGAGGAGGTCGAGCAGGCCGTGCGGTCGGTGGTCGAGGGGTGTGCGGCCCGGTTCCAGGCCAAGCTCCGCGGCTGAGCTGAGCCAGCCATCGATTGCGTCGCGGGGGCTGCGTGGGGAGGCCCGAGGGTGAACCCGCTCAAGCAGTGGCGATCGTGGGTCCTGGTCCTGCTCCTGGTGGGCCCGGTGCTGGCCTACATGGGTCTGGGTTTTCTCTGGCTGTGGGAGCGCGGCTGGGTCATCCTGGCCGTGGCGACCTTCTTGTGGGTGATCGCGGGCGTCGCCTTCTCCCTGCTGGCGGCGCGCTGGACCAAGTCGACGCATCCCATGATGCCGCCCCTGGACTGGGAATCGCCCCAGACCTTCGGGCCGCTGGATCGCGACGCCTGGAAGCTCGTCCAGGCCGAGGCCGATCAAGGCGAGGCCCTGTCGTTCGAGGACTTGCTGGAGTTCGACGCCTACATCAACGCGGGTCGTCGACTCTTTCAGCACCTGGCGGCTCACTATCATCCCCTGGTCACCAACCCGATCGACGACGTCCCGCTGGTCGAGCTCCTGACCGCCCTGGAGCTGGCCGCGGAGGACCTCGGGCAGCTCTGCCGCCAGATCCCCGGCGGCGACATCGTCACGCTCTCCCACTGGCGGCGGGCGGTGCAGGTCGCCGGCTATATCTCCAAGGCCAACGACCTGTATTCCTATCTCCTGCCGTTCCTCAGCCCGGTGGGCGGCCTGGCGCGGTGGGGGACGCGGGAATGGATTGTGAAGCCGGCGTGGAAGTCGATGCAACAGAACATGCTGCGCTGGTTCTACCAGGCCTACATCAATCGGCTGGGGGCCCACCTGATCGAGCTCTTGAGCGGGCGGCTGGCCATCGGCGCCGACCGGTACCGCCGGCTGACGCGGCGGTCGCGGCTGCTGGCCGCGCCGGTGCCCGCGGAGGTGCAGCCGTTGACCATCAGTGCGGCCGGGGCCGAGGGATCGGGGAAAGCGCGTGTGGTCGCCAAGCTCAAGGAAGCGTGCAGCGGCGATTTGACCCTGCTGAAGGCGCGGCTGACGAATCTCGCCATCGAACCGGAGCTGATCGATCGCCTCCGGGGCGCTCAATGGATTGACGTCCCGGAATACACCCGATGGACCGATGCCGAGGGCCGCCGGGACCGCGCCCGGCGCCAGGTGGCCGTCGAGGCGGCCGTCCAGGGCGACCTGCTGATCCTGGTGGTCGACGGCCGTCAGGCCCATGACCAGGCCGACGCCGCGTTTGCCCAGGCGTGGGACCGTTGGTTCATGGAGCATCCCCGGCACGAGGTGCCGCCGACCTTGGTGGTGCTCACGGGGGTGGAAGGTCCGGAGTTCGGCAATGGCTGGCATCCGCCCTACGACTGGTCGATGGGCTCCGGCGCCCGCGAGGTCGCGGTCCGGGCCCGCTTCGAGCGGCTCCGCTCGGTCCTGCCCCCGTCGTTCGCCGACTTCGTCGCCGTCGGACTCCCGGAGCAACACCCCTATGGCGTGGTCGAGCACGTCCTGCCGGCCCTGGCCACGCGGTTGCACCGCGCCGAGCGAACGGCCCTGATCCGGCAGCTCCACGACGTCGCCGGCCGCTCCAAGGTGGGCCGGCTGGTGCGGCAGCTCGGCGAGCACGGCCGGGCCCTGTGGGGCAACCTGAAAGCGCGCCGCAAGGGGGACCAAGCGCGCCAGGAAAGCCGATCGGCCTCTCAAGCCTGAGATCCCTCAGGCCGAAGGCCACGCCCGTGTGTCGGCCATCCCCCGGCCGCGGACGGCGTCCCGGAAGGCCGCGAGGCTTTCCAGGACATCGACCGGCAGGGCGAGGACGACGGTGTTGGACGCGGTCGGGCCCAGTCCATCGATCGTTTGCAGGGTGCGCAGTTGCATCGCTCCCGGGCTCTCGGCCATCGTCTTGGCCGCCAGCGCCAGGTTGACCGCAGCCTCCTTGTCCCCTTCGGCCTTGGTGATCGTCGCCCGCTTCTCCCGCTCGGCGGAGGCCTGCCGCGACATCATCTTCTTCAGCTCCTCGGGCATGTCGATGTCCTGGATCCGCAGCCCGGTGACCTCCAGGCCCCATCCCTTGGTATCCTTCTCCACATGCCGCGTGATCGACGCGGCGATCTCCTCACGCTCGGTCAGGAGCTGGTCGAGGGTCAACTGGCCGATGACGTCGCGGAGCGAGGTCTGCGCGTACTGGGCGATCATGGTGCGATAGTCCTGGACCATGATGATCGCCTCGGCCGCGTTGTGGACGCGGAAGAAGAGCACGCCGTCGATCGTCACCGGCACGTTGTCGCGCGTGATCACCTGCTGCTTGGGGATGTTCACGGCCAGGACGCGGGTATCCACGACGCGGATCTGGTCGATCAGCGGGACGACCAGGAACAACCCGGGTCCTTTGACGGTGTGGTACTTCCCCAGGCGGAAGACCACCGCCTTCTCCCACTGGAGGGCCAGGCGGATCGACGAGGCGAGCACGAAGTCGAAGAACAACCAGGCCACCCCGAAGATCAGGGCGTAGACCAGGCCCACCTGGCCGATCGCCACCGCGAGCACGATCCCGAGAAGCAGGAGCAAGACAAAGAACAGCGCCGAGATGTAATTGACGGTCATCGTGATTCCCCTCCCAGGTTGTCGGCCATCGACCCCTCGGATCGGTGGGGCAGCCGCCCTCGGCTGCCACTGGCCAGCCGGGACGGTGGGCCCACACAGGGTGGTCCGCTGTCGGATGCATTCGCCGCATCGAAGGACTTATTCTGGTCCGGGGCGCCCCGCTCAGAACGGCGTGGCGTTGCCGCTGCTGGTCTGAGCCGGCGGTCGGGCGGCAGGATTTCCCTGTCGCGGCACCTGGCCCGGGGTGCCGGTGGAGAAGCCGGTCGGTGGATTGATCCCCGCCTCGGCACCCCCCAGGGCGGGATTGGGCGAGGTTCCCTCGATGCCGTGGCTGGCCGCCTGGTTGCCGAAGCGGACGAGGGTCCCCGGGATCAGGGGGACCGACGAGGCCAGGATCAACGCATCGTGCGGGCGCAGCAGGCCGGAGACCTGCACGCGCTCCGAGCCCACGCCGCCCAGGATCTGGACGGGAACGTTCGTGACATACTCGTTGCGGATCACCTGGAGCATCGAGCCGCCGGCACCCCGGATCTCGTCCGGGCGGACCGCGCGCTTGGGGACCGTGGCGATCGGGGCCGTGGGCACCCCCGCGGGCCGGACCCGAAGGCCCGGCTCGAGGTCCCCCCGGGAATTGGCGAAGACCACCGTGGCGGCGGCAAACGGCGTGGCCAGCTCGTGCAGCTTGGCGAACGATTGGGGCAGCGGCAGCACCGCCTGCACCTTGCCCGTGGCTTCCCGCTCTTCGACCGGGACGGTCACACTCGAGCCCAGATTGACACTCCGGCGGTCCACCGGAATGGTCGCGCGCAGACTCGTGGTGTCGACCACCTCCGCGATCGGGGTCCCCTTGAGCACGTACTGGCCCACGTAGGCCGGCAGGGCCAGCACCCGGCCCGCAAAGGGGGCCCGGATGGTGCAACGAGCCAGCTCGAGCTGCGCCAGCTCGGCGCGGGCCTGGGCCGCCTCGAGCTGAGCCGAGTAGACCTCCCCCAGCGCCGCGTTGGTCTTCAGCAGCGCCTGCTTCTCCCTGACCTCCGCCGCGGCCATCTTCAACTTGGCGTTGGCCTCCGTCCGATCGAGCTGCGCCAGCTCCTGCGCGTCGCGGACGGTCCCGCCCAGCCGCGCATCCAAGCTCTGAATCATGCCGTCGGCCGGGGCCACGACCAGGACCCGGCGGGCCGGCTCGAGCACGACCGCGACCTGGTAGTCATCGGGCATCGCCAGGCGGAGCGGCACCGTCTCGATCCGAGCCGAGCCGGGCGCGGTCTGTCCCCACGCCAGACTCCCCCAGAGCACGCACACGGACACGATGGGCGGCCAGCTTGTGAGTCTCATCGCGCACCTCCCGGGCTGCTGGCTTCACGGGGTCCCCGGTCGGGTCACCGTGGTTATGGGCCGTTGCCGATGTTCTACGGCTGGCTTCCGGATGATGTTCTGCACGGGGTCCACGGTCGGATCACCGTAGTCATGAGCCTTCTGCACCAGATTCTGATGCCGACCCCGAGGCAATGTCAACCCCTGGCGATCATGGGCCGACCCGGTTACGATCAGGCGATGTACTTGGCTCGCAAGGCGGCGGCGGGCGGCATTTCCATCCCATCTCCAGGCGAACGAAGGCAGGTGAGGTATCATGGCGACCGATCGACTGACGCGGCGCGATTTCGTGGAGGCGGTGGGGGTCACGGCTGGGGCGTCGACGCTGCTCGGTGCCCCCGGGATCGCTCTGGGCGGCTCGGCGAACGAGAAGATCCGGTGCCTCCTGATCGGCGCCGGCAGCCGCGGGGGCCAGCTCCTGGACTCGTTCCTCCCCCAGGCCGACGTGGAGGTGGTGGCCATCGCCGATGTCGACGACAGCCACGCGGGTAAGACGGCCGACCGGGTCAAGAAGGTGAAGGGGAACACGCCGGAGACGGCGCGCGACTATCGGGGCCTGCTCGAGCGCAAGGACGTCGACGCGGTCCTCATCGCCACGCCCGACCACTGGCATGCCCTGCCCGCCATCCACGCCGTCCTGGCCGGCAAGGATGTCTACGTCGAGAAGCCCGTCGCCCACAACGTCGCCGAGGGGCAGGCGATGCTGCGCGCGGCCCGCAAGACCAACAAGATCATGGCCGTGGGCACCCAGCAGCGCTCGTCATCCCATTTCCAGAAGGCCGTCGAGATCGTGCGCTCGGGGAAGCTGGGGAAGGTCTTCTGGGTCCAGACCTGGAACTACGAGAACATCAGCCCGACGGGGCTGGGAAAGTACCCCGATGGCGAGGCACCCTCGTACGTCGATTACGACCGGTGGCTCGGACCGGCGCCGCTGCGGCCGTTCAACCCCAATCGGTTCCACCTCCTGTTCCGATGGTTCTTCGACTACGCCGGCGGCATGATGAGCGACTGGGGCGTCCATCTCAACGACATCGTGCTCTGGGCGCTGAACTCCAAGGGGCCGCGGTCGGTCTACACCAGCGGCGGGATCTTCACCAGCGACGACGACCGCGACACCCCCGACACCATGCAGGTCGTCTACGAATTCCCGGAATGCACCTTGACCTACTCGATGCGCAAGGGGAACGGCTTGAGGCTCAACGGCCACGACTACGGCATCCTGTTCTGCGGCACCGACGGCAGCTTGATCCTGGACCGGAACGGCTTCGAGGTGATCCCCGACAAGGTGGTCCTGCCCTATGGGATCAAGCTGGTCCACGGCGATCGGCCGCTGCGGAAGATCCACCTGAAGCCCGAGACCGTCACCAAGGGGAACGACGGTCAGGCGGCCCACGTGCGGAACTTCCTCGACTGCGTCAAGTCGCGCGCCGTGCCGACCGCCGACATCGCGATCGCGCATCGCTCGACGAACACCTGCCATATCGGCAACATCTCCTACAAGCTGGGGCGCAGTCTGGAATGGGACGTCGACACCGAGACGTTCAAGAACGACGCGGAAGCCAATGCCCTGCTGAAACGCGAGCCGCGCAAGGGGTATGAACTCCCGCAGGTGTAACCGCGCCGTGGTTGTCGGTGTCAGCCGGTCCTTCCGGGAGGGCGCGGCTGGGGTTGAGCCGGCGTCCTTCCCGACGACCCTGAGGCGCTCATGGGGAAGATCACCGGGCAGGTCCTCCGGCTGGGCGGTCTGTTCCTCGAGCTGCTCGGGGTCATCGGCGTCATCTCCGAGCCTGCCGTTCTGCGAGACGTCGGGCTTCGGCTCCCCGGGGGCATCCTGGTGTCGCCCGCATGGATCGCGGTCGCCCTCGGCTTCCTCGCCTGGTTGCTGGGAACGTACCTGCTGCTGGCCTCCAGGCCGTCGCGTTCCTGCGGGCCAGCGGAAGCACCCCGGCCGTCGGGCTCGTCCTCTGCCCTGGGGACAGCCGGTTTGACCCGAGCCCAGCAGCGATCCGGGGAGTCGGGACCACCGGATCATCGGCTGCCGCCAGCTCCGGATCATTGACGCCACAGGCCAGGCTCTGGTAATGTCCATAACGGACAGGACGAGCCGGCAGACCAGACCGCCCGGCTCGTCGCCGCCTTCCCGGAGAGGTGGCTGAGTGGTCGATAGCGACGGTTTGCTAAACCGTTAGGCTGGGTCAACCGGCCTCGGGGGTTCGAATCCCCCCCTCTCCGCTCGGGACGCATCAGGACGCCTCGCGAAGCCTCAAACCCCTTGGAAACAAGGGGTTTTTCATTGGTCAACGGCGGATCATCCGATCCCGCCATCACATCAGGAAGCCTCACGACGCCTCCCGAAGCATCCCCTGCGGTGGCCAAATGGTGGCCAAAGCGTTTGCTTATGGGTTGGCCGTCCTCCCCGGTTTGCCCGTCGTCTTCGGGCGATGCCGCGTCCTCGCGGGATTCGCGGCGGGGGGAAATCCGGCCGTCGGTGCCGGTCGCGGCGCGAACCTCGGGGGCGGGTCCGGGCGGCGCCGGGTCCGGCATCGCCTCGACCACGCCGCGCAGGTCGTGCCGCGCCACCTTGGCGTAATGCTTGAGCGTTGTCTCGGGCTTGGCGTGCCGGGCCAACCTCTGGACTTCGGCGATGCTGGCTCCGCAGCGGACCAGGGCGGAGACGTAGTAGGCACGGAGGGAATGGAAGTCGGCCACCCCTTCCTCGGTCTCGTACGGCACGCCGATGGCTTCCAGATCGGCCCGGATCGCCTTGGCGGTCTCGTGGTGGAGCGGGAACACGGACTCGCCCGGCGGCTTGCCGCGGAGCCACTCCCGAAGGTCGCGGGCCAAGGATTGGGAGATGGGCTGATCGGCCGGCTTGCGGTTCTTGGTGGAACTCGCATGCAGGAAGATGCTGGGGTCCGGCCGGTCCAGGCGGAACGATTCCGGGGTCAGGCTCCGCAGCTCTTCGACGCGAAACCCGGTCGCGGCGGCCGCGCGGTACGCCATCATCCGCAACGGGCCGGGCATGTGGAACCGGGCCGGACCGGACTCGGCATACCGGATCAGGCGGCCCAGCTCATCATCGGTCAGGGCGCGGCGTGGATGCCGTTGGTCCTCATCGACGTTGAACGCCTCGACTCCCCGCAGGGGGATGTCGCGGATCCGGCTCTTGTCGCGTGCCCAGCGGAGGAACGCGCGGACCGCGGCCCGGTAGTGGTTGACGGTCTGATTCGACCGGCCATGATCCCGCAGCGCGGCGAGAGACGATTGGATCGACTCCGGCGACAGGTCGCGAAACTGGGCTCGAGAGAGCACGCTCTCCAGCAGCCTGGCGGCACGCTCGAGGGCCTCGGGCTTGCGGCCCGGGTCGATGTCGGCAAGGCGCGTCCCCTTGACCAGCGCGATCAACCGGCCGGCCCGGTCGCGGTACTGATCGGCGTGCTTGGCCGTCTTCCCCTTGGCCAGCAAGTCCTTGTGCCAGTCTCCCAGGTGTTCCACCAGCGGCCGGACCGCATGATCGCGATAGGCCAGTTCCTTCGGGGCGACCAAACCGGAGCGGATCTTGGCGGCCTCGGACTCGGCTTGCCGGGCCAGCTCCTCGGTCACGCGCCGATCGGTGCAACCCTTGCGCTGGCGCTTGACCCCGTCCGCGTCGGTATAGCGGTAATACCAGACGTTCCCGCGCTTCCGTAGCGATGCCATCTCATCCCCCCTTCCTCGGGCCGCGCCGCGGCCGGATCACGACTTCCAGCTCGAGGGCGTCCAGGACCTTCTCCGCGGTGCCCAGCGTCAGGCTCAGCTTGCCTCGCAGGAACCGGCTGAGCGTGGACTGACCGATGCCGGACCGCTTGCTGATCGCAGAGCCGCTCGCTCCGCTCGCGCGGATCGCATTCTGAAGCAACTCGGTAAGCATCACTCACCTCGAGACGGTAACGGGGCGTCCCCGCCCCTCGACTCGACACCTCTCTTACGTATACGCAAGCGCTTGGTGACTCGTCAAGTATCAGCTTGGTGAGATTTCTGGATTTTTCCCGCATCTTGATGCATGCACTCTATGCTGCCCATCTTGAGCACACCCTGTTGACGGGACGTCCTGACCAAGCGTACAACCCATGTGCGGCCAGTCCACGCCGATGGTAGGATTGAAGGGGGCATCCCCTGAACCCGGTGGGAGACTGAGCATGGTCAAGACTGCGAAGGCCGCGAAGGGCGGGAAGCGTGGGAACGCGGTCCAGGACGAGAAAGCCGCCAGGCCCGTGCGGCTCGATCTGTCGGCTGACGATCACGTCCGGCTCGAGCGCTGCGCCCGGGAGCGAGGGCTGAGCAAGGCATCCTATGCAAGGCAGGCGGTGCTGGAACGAATCAGGGCCGATGAGGGGCGCAACTCATGAAGATCGCGGAAATCAAGGAAGCGAAGGATCAGCGGCCGTTCCAGCCGTTCCTGATCCGGATGGCCGACGGGCGGGAAATCGAGGTCTTGCACCCCGATGCGATTGCCTGGGAACCCATCCTCGCTGATGAGGACAACGACAACGGCGAGCCCGCGGAGCCTCTGACCGCGATCTGCGTCGTGCCGGGCGGCCGGCGAGAAATCATCGAGCTCGCCCTGGTGACGTCCCTGGGGCTCGCGCCGGCGGAGCCACGGGACGAAGGGAAGGGCAAGGGCAAGGGCAAAGGCAAGGGGAAGTGATCCGGCCGTTTCTACGCCCCAGGGACGCGTCGCCGGCGACGGCCGGGGGAAGTGACCTCCGCCACGGCGATCGCCGCGGGGACGACCGGCCAGGCCGGGCCGGACGATCCCTCGTCCTCGGCCGCGGAGCCGAGGGCCTCGGCGGAGCGCAGCCACGCCAGGAGGGCTCGACCGCACGGGCCGCACAGGTCGATCCGCGGCAGCGCGCCGGCCAGCTCGCCGGCCGACTCCCGCGTGGACATCGGGCCGGTGATCGCGGCTCGACAGCGATCGCAGGTAATGGTCGTGTATCTCATGATATCCTCATCCCTTATCCCTCATCCCTCATCGCCGGTGAGACCAGGGCACGCGGCCCAAACCTGGGATTCGGTCCGGCCGGGCCGGCGCGGCTTCAGGCGGTGTCGCATGTCAGTCCCCCTCGGGGTCCGCTGCGACGACGTCAGGGGGGGCAATATGACCCTGGTCAGGGGGGACATATTGCCCCCCCTGACATCGCGGCCTTGACCTCGGCGAACGCGCGCCGTTCGTGGTCCGGCCACGGGATGCCTTGGTCTTGCAGCTCGTTGGCGCGACGTCCCCAGCGAGCACGCCATTCGACCGGCCACTCGGCCAGTTCGGCGGGACGAGGCGGCCACGGGGGTAGGACTGGGTTGTCCAGGGCGGCCTTGGGCGGGACGGTGGGGCCCTCGAGCGGCCGGGCGGGGCCGGGCTCGCCGGGCAACGGAGATTCCGCGCACGCCCCCGGGGAGGCACTGACAAAAACGACAAAAACGGGTGGAGGGGGGTTTTTGTCGTTTTTGTCAGTGCCCTCTGGGGCGGTGTCAGAGAATGTTGCGAGGACCCGTGCGATGTAGCTCATGCATCCACTCCCACCCCGTCGGCCACGAGTGCGGGGTGAATCCACACTTGCTCGGAGGGCGCGCCGCGCCCCAGGGGGTCGCGGGACGGGATCTCGACCACCTTGACGCGACGCCGATCCTCCAAGATGCCGATAGCGCGGCGCACCTCCTCATTCGACCCCAAGCCGGACCACCCCTTGCGTTGGACATCCCGGATCGAGAAGGGGTTGGGAAGGGATCCTCGGATGCGTTCATCCAGCTTGATGGCGCCGTCGATGTCGCCGTCCATCGCGGACTGATAGATCCGGTGGGCGTGGGACTCCAGCAGCTCGCACCACGCCGCGGCCAGCATGGCGGGCTGAAGCGGCACGGGGTCGAGCCGAGCCCAACGATAGGGCTCGCCCGGCCGGGTCTGGGGGCAAGAGTCGCACAGATGGAATTCCAGCGCCAGCGACGGCATCAAACTGCGGTACTTCGCCAGGTGCATGGCCATGATGCTGGAGAGCGTCCCGGACCGGAGCCGATTTTCCAGTTCGACGCGCCACTCATCAAAAAACTCTTGTGCGTCCGGAGCGAACCGGACGAACGGGATCCCCGTTTCTTCATCGACCTCGCATCCCAGGGCAGCCGGGTCAAGCTGGTCAATGGCCTGGAACACCGCATAGGCTCTGTTCTTCGCCTCGGTCTCAGGGAAACGGTCAACGTTGACGAACGTGGCGGGAGGGTCAGGATAGAGGAGGATCTGGAATCGCGGGATGAATCCATCAGCCTCTTCCCCCGATATCGATCTCTGCAAATATCTGGATAATGGTCCAGGCTGGATCGTCCCGAAGATCGCCAGGCAGCACGATGGAATGGAGATCGTCCCGCGCTGGATCCGATCGAACGTGTAGCTATTTCGGCCGCTCCAGGACTCGAGGAGGAACCCCCGGTCGGACTGGTGCCCCTCACGATCCAGGGTCCGCAGGAGTCCGATCAGTTCGTCCCGGAACCAGGTCAAGCCGCTCGGGTTCTCGGCCATCAACTCACCCAGCTTCTCGATCGAGGCGTCGTTGACCAAGTAACGTCGTTCCTTGGGCTCCTCCTCATCGGCCACGCACGTCGCTTCGCGCGCGAGTTCAGTCAACTCCTCCTCACTGGCCTTCTTGCCGGCGGCCTTCTTCAGCGCGTCCTTCGCCGCGGTCTTCTTGCTGGCGGCGACAAGCTGGCGCGCCCTCCAGTCGGTCATCGCTTGCGCGTGCCGATCCTTTGCGTCGGCGACCAGCCGGCGCAGCGGCCGAAGCGCCTCCTCGACCGGCGGGGACTTCTGGATCCCCGGCGGTCCGACAATAGCTCCCCAAAGGTTGGGCACGACAAGCCAGTGGTCGCGTCGCTTCGGCCGGATCGCCAGCCGGCGGCCGATCAAGCCGCTTACCCCGACAATTGCGGCGGCGGTCCCGTACTCCAGCGGGAAGCAACCTCGCTCGGCGATGTCGGTCAGCCACTCGCGGACAGAGGCTGGGATCATACGCGGATCGAGAGCGGGGACCGTAGGCAAGTCGACCGTGATGGCGCGCGGCGGGCCGTCGAATGTCGGCGGTCCCGAGGGCGCCGATCCCGCGGCGGCCTGTCCATTCCTCGACGGCGATCCGCGACCCACACTGGGCAGCGGCGCGGTCAACCGGCTCAGCGAGGGCGCCGGATGGTTCTTGAGTGCGTCGGCCAGCTTGTGTTGGATTTGTTTATCCGACTCGGGCGGCCGGGCCTTGGCCTGGTTCCATTCCTCGAAGATCGGCAGGGCCTGGTTGTAACTCAGCCCAAACCCGTCGACCAGCTCGCATGCGACACGGTACAGGATGTCATGCCCATGCTGGCCCGCGATCGACTCGGGGAACCCCGGCGCGAACACATAGGCGCGAGCGCGGGTCGCGGGGCTGGTGCCGGCGCTCGTCAGGACCGAGCCGGCTCGGGGCTGGCCGTTGGCCGTGGGCCGGGGCGGCGGAGACTGGGGCTGATACTCCGCGGCCAGCGCCTCCAGCAGCTCGATCGGCACGACCTCGAGCCGGTCCGGCGCCTCCAGCACCCGGGACCAACGGTGCGGCCGGGCGTCGGTGTGATCCCCCTTGCGCGCCATCGTGCCGTACAGCTTGATGATCCGAGCCGCGTTGGCCAGGGACGTGTCGATGGCGACCCGGTCGTCGGAGTGGAGTGCCGAGACGCTCCTCAGCACGCGCTCGACCAGGTCGCGGGCCTGATCATCGTTGGGTAGGTCGATCGCGTACCGCAGGTGGCAGCCGTTGCCGGAGTCCGCCAGGATCGGGGCCGGCCAGCCGCGCCGGGTCAGGTCGTCCCTCAGCTTGCGGATCCGCTCGTGAGCCTCGGCCTTCTCCCCGGCCGTGGCCGACACTCCGGCCGGGCGCTTGGGATCCCCGTCGAAGACCAGTCCGGTCCGTCGCGCGATCTCCGCATCGGTGGTGGTATGCTTCGGCTTCTTGATGGTGCGATTCGCCGCGCGGGCCAGCAGGTCGGGCGCCACGGGGTTGATCGTGATGTAGCACCCTTTGGCCTTGCCGGTCCACTCCAGCGCGATCCGGGCCAGCTCGTCCAGGTGGTCGGCGTCGTAGTAGCCGCTGATGGTGTACGGCGGATAGCGCGGATGGTCCACGGCTCCGAGGATCCTCAGCTCGTTCGCCATGCCGGGCGGGACGACGAGGCGGAGCCAGGTGGCGATGTCGGCGCGGGTCGGAGTGGGGATGCTCACAGCGCACCTCCCTTCCCGCGCCGGGTCGGCGGTCGCCGCGGCGGCCACCTCCACGCGCCGCACCGGGGGCAGTCGGCGCGGGCGTGGTGCGGGCCTTGGCCGGGCGAGACGATCGTGTCGGAGCCGCATCGCAGGCAGGGTGGGCCGGGCTCGCCGCGCGGCGGGGCCGGGCCCAGCCCGGGCAGGGAGGGATGGTCAGCTCGCATGCCGACCCCCCTCCTCGATCCAGCGACGGATCGTCTCGGGCCTCCAGCGCGGGGAGCGGCCGATCCGGAGATCGGGCCTGGGCAGTCGGCCGGCGGCCCGGAGCCGATCGAGCGTGGCCGTGCCGCAGCGCAATACCGCGCACAGGTCCTCGCGCGTGAGCAGCGGCTGGACCAGCACCGCGGCCCGCGTGGCCGGGGGCGGTGGCGTGGCCTCGGTCTCGCAGGGCCGGGGCCGCTGTGTTGCGCGGGTCATCGCGCATACCTCCTCTCGGCGGGGGTCCTTGGGCGGGCGGTCCGCGCGGCCAGGCGCGGACCAGGGTCGCCACCGCGGCGGCGAAGCTCGGCGCGGTCGAAGGGCTCGCGACGCTTCCAGAGCCGGATCGCGGCTCGATCCTCCCGGGATCGCGTGCACTCCCAGACGCCCAGGCCGGCGCGCTTCTGATGGCATGGGCGCAGGCGGCCGGGCGGCACGCGGAGCCGGCGCGCGCGGCCGGGTCCCCCGGGGCCGCGTCCTCCCCCTCGATGGCGCGGGGTCGGATCCGGCGGCGGATCGATCCGACCGGCCCGGCCGCGCGTCCGGGGCCGGCTGGGGATCAAGGGGGGGCGCGCGCGTGCGCGCGAGAGACCGGTCGATCGGCTCACGCATCACCGCGCTTCGCGGCGGCCCGGACCATCGCCACGATGCCGGCCTTGACGGCGCCTGGGAGTCGCCCCCAGGCGGCCTGGACCAGGGCCAGATCGGGGTCGGTCTGACACCTGTCGGTGGCCAAATGGTGGCCAACGGGCGGGGTCGTGTTCCGCAAAGCCTTGTTAGCCTTGCGGTTTGCGGCCGGTCGGTTCAGGTTTGCTAAACCGTTAGGCTGGGTCAACCGGCCTCGGGGGTTCGAATCCCCCCTCTCCGCTCGGATGCGTCTGATCGCGTCCCAAAGCGTCCAAACCCCTTGGTTCCAAGGGTTTCCACCCCATCCGCGCCAGAGCATTCGACGCAATCATCACGTCTGGAAGCGTCTGATCGCGTCCCGTGGTGTCCCCAGACTGCTCGGTCAAGGGCCGGGCGGCAGGTCGTGGAGCGATTCCACAACGCCCCCGGCCGCGAACGATCGGGGCAGCCTGGGATGGTCGATCACGATGCCGGGCGTCGCGTCGTGCGGGCCGGATCCCCACGGCCGCACAGCCAGCTCCTCCCAGGTCGAGCGTCCGGGCCTCTCGATCCCGCCGAGCCGGTCGCGCCACCAACGACCCAGGTTGACCCCGGACCGGGCCGCCTCGGTCCAATCCATATCGGGAGGGGAGGGCCGGACGCGTTGATCTACCTCCACGCCAACCTCAAGACGGGCAGAGGCGACGAGGATTGGAGCACGGGCATCTTCGCCATCGACCCCGCGACTGCCGCCTCGGTCAAGCTCAGTGACTTTGAAGGGAATGTCCGCGTCTCCCCCGATGGTCGAACGCTCGCCTTGGTCCGGGCCGGCAGGACCGGTGCCAACTTCCACGCCGACGGCTGGGGCGCCACCAAGCTGCCGATCCCCGAGACCGACGAGGTCGACGACGGGTCGCCCGACGGCGATTGGCTCGTGACGGTCTCCGATCGCCACCTGCCACACGGCAGCGGTTACCCCGCCATGAGCTCCCCGCCGTGTGCTCGGGGCTCCTGATCTTGATCGAGGCGCAACCAGACGGGAACTACTTCAAAAAAACTCGGGTGGCACAGGTTGCTGGGAATTCGGTCGTTCGACCCGACTCGACGGCAGGCGTCTCGTACACCCCTTGAGTCGATCTGGACCGTCTGCTGAGATTGGGTGAGCCTTGCGACCGTCCTCAGCCCCAGTCCTCGAAGGTGACCTCGGGAGTGAGAGGCCATGGAAACGGCGCCCTTGCGGTGCAACGGGAATCCCGGCTCGATCGGCCGCATCGCCTGGGCCCTGGGGATCGGCGTCCTGGGCGTGGCGATGGTCCACCATCCGATGATCCTGTCGCGGTTCGGGCGGATCCAGACGGACCTGGGGGATAGCCGGCTGATCCATTACCTGCTGGAGCACGGGTATCGATGGGTGCGCCAGGACGCAGGGCACCGGGACTTGTGGAGTCCGCCGTTCTTCTACCCGACGTCGAATGCGGCGGCTTACTCGGACTTGCTCCTGGGGGTGGGGCCGGTCTACTGGCTCTGGCGTGTCCTGGGGGCCGCGCCGGACCTCGCCTTCGGATTCTGGATGGTGTCGATGTCGGCGCTCAACTATGCCGCGGGGCTGCTGCTGTTCACGCGGGGATTGGGCTTCGGGATGCCGGCGGCGGCGGCGGGGGCGTCCCTGGCGGCCTTCGGCGCCCCGCGGGTCAACCAGTTGGGACACCAGCAGTTGCTGCCGTGCTTCTATGTCCTGCTGGTAGTTTATGCCCTGGCACGCCTGGCGGGCGACCGATCGATGAGCCGGCCGGCGCGAGCGGCCCACTGGCTGCTGGTCGTGGGCGGGGGCGTGGCGCAGCTCTACAGCGGAGTCTATCTCGGATGGCTGTTGGTGCTCGGGCTGGGCCTGGCGACGGTGGCGGCACTCGTCCTGCACTCCTGCCGGCGGGTCGTGCTGGACATCGTGAAGCAGGACCTCTGGGCGATCGTGGTGGTGGGAGCTCTCGGGGCGCTCTGCCTGCAACCGTTTTTGTCTCATTATCTTCCCACGGCGCGCCAGGTGAAGACTCAGTATCTGCTCACGCTCCGGATGCTCCACCCCCAGCTCTGGTCCTGGTGGAACCTGGGAGCGGGGAGCTGGCTCTGGGGTTGGACGGCCGGTCGCGGGCCGTTCCGCGGGCTGCCATCCACCGCCGAGCATCTCCTGGGGATCGGTTTCCTGACGCCCTGGGTTTGTGCAGCAGGTCTCTACCTGGGCCGGGAGCGGCCGGTCTGCCGGCTGGCCGTGCTGGTGGCCCTGTTCCTCTGGGTCGCGACGACCTTCCTGCCCGGCGATGCGATCGCCATGGCGGCGGCCGGGGTCAGCTGCTACGGCGCGGCCGGCTTGTTCCATGACCGCGGCGACCCCCGAGCGCGGGGGATCGGGCTGGCGGTCGTGCTGGGCCTGTTGCTCCTGGTCCAGTTCCCCAATCCGTACCTGGAGGTGCTCGGGCTGACCGTCATGATCCTCTGCTGGCTGGAGATCGGCCGCCGGCGCGGGCAGCCGTGGGCTCAGATCATCCCGGGGATCGCGCTGGTGGCACTGGCCCTGAAGTTCTTCGCGATGCCGGTCATCCCGATCGGGATCCTGCTGGTCGCTCCGATCGCGGGACTGCTGGCGTACTCCTTCCGTTCCCACTGGTGGGAGGTCGGACTCGGGGCGGTGGCCAGCCTCCTGCTGTTCCTGGTCGTGATCACCTGGCTCGATCAACCCAGCGTGCTGGTCGGCGGGCTGGTGGCCGTCCCGGTGTCGCTGGCCCTGAGCGCTCCGCGCCGGTTGCGGCCGCCGGCCTGGCTCTTGCTGCGCGCCGTGCTGATCGCGTTGCCGTTGCAGAGGCTGTTCTTCCATCGGGATTCCCTCTGGCTCGGCTATTCCGAGTTGATCCCGGGGGCGATTGCGATCCGGGCGGTCGGGCGTGTCGTCCTGCTGGTGCTGATCCCGATGGCGCTGGGCCTGGCGTGCCTGGTGCAGTCCCTCCAGCGGAGGCGGTGGGCCGGTGCCGGCGGGATCCTGGCCGTGGTCTGCCTGGCCGAGCAAGGCATCACGACCGAGACCTTCGATGCGGTCGCGAACCGGGCGACGATCGCCGGCCTCGCGCGCGGGATCGACCGCGGCCGGGTCGCCTTCTACTATCATCCTTGCGACGAACAGCCATTTTATCACTACCACCTGGACGCGATGTGGGCGTCGATGGCCAGCGGGGTGCCGACCATCAACGGCTATTCCGGATACGCTCCCCGCGAATGGGAGGGCTTCTTCGCGGCGGACTTCGATCCCGAGATCGAGGTGGAGGATGTCCTCCGCGATTGGGAGCAGACCCACGGGCTGTCGCCGGATCGCGTCCAGTGGATCGGGGCGGATTGCCCGCGCAAGAAGCCCGCTCGATCTCGATCCGCCGGGGTGCCCTGAGGATCGCTGGTCGCCGAGTGGACGCGCCGGGATAATGGGTACAGAGACCCGGGGCCGATGTTCCGGCTGCTGGGGATCGATGGTCGGAATGAATGGCTGCTCCACCACGGCGTCTTCGTGAGAGATCGATGCGGCTGGTTCGGCTGGTTGTCCTGGCGGTGACAATGACCTTGGGCCTGGCGGCGCTGGCCGTGGGTCTGCCCTGGCTGGCGGTGATCACTCCCCGCTGGCTGATCCGGGCGGCGGCGATCGACTTCCTCTGGACGTTGCTGGCCGGGTACGTTCTGGCGGTGCCGGCCGTGTTGATCGGTGGGGTCTGGTCGTACCGGGCCGCCGTCCGGGCCCGCCAGCGGCAGGATCGTGCCGGGCTGGTGCGGGCCGTTCGGGGAGTGCTCCTGGCGTCGAGTTGTGTGGCGGGCTTGATCGTGATGGAGGTCAGCTCGGAGATCAAGCGGGGCTGGTCGGAGCGCATCCCCGCGCTGCCCACTCGGTTCGCGCCGTCGCCGGACCGGCGCTCGACGGGATCCGGCCCTGCCGGCTCACGCGCGCCGGCCGTCGCGGGGATTGACCTCGTGGTTGTCGGGGAATCGAGCGCCCTGGGGGAACCCTACCATCCCTGGCTGTCGGTCGGCCAGGTCGTCGGCTGGCAGCTCCAGCGCGTCTTCCCCGGCCGGGAGGTCCGGGTGGACATCCAGGCCGACGGCGGCTTGTGCCTGGAGCAGGCGGTGCTCCGGCTCGAGAAGCTGGAACGCCGCCCGGATGCGCTGATCGTCTTCGCCGGCCACAACGAATTCCAGGCGCGCTACGGGTGGTCGCGCAACGTGCGTCATTACGTCGAGGAGGGGCCGGAGAGCCCGCTGGCCCTGCTCGAGCTGGCGCGCGCGTGCTCCGCGACGACCCATCTGATCCTGGCGACGCTCGATCGCTACTACGGCGAGACCCCGGCGCCGAAGCGCGCCACCCGCGAGCTGGTCGACCACCCGATCTGTGCGCCCAAGGAGTACGCCTACCTCCGCGAGGATTTCCACCGCCGGGTCGACGCGCTGGCCGGCTATTGCCGGCGGATCGGGGCCCTGCCGATCCTGATCGTGCCGGGCTCGAACGACGGGGCGTTCGAACCCAACCGCTCCGTCCTGGCCGGCGCCACGCCGGCCACCGAGCGGGCCGTCTTCGCGCGCGAGTTCCGCGCGGCCCGCGCGGCCGAGAACGAGCCCCAGCGAGCGATCGCGGCCTATCGGCGGCTGCTGGATCGACACCCCGAGTTCGCCGAAGCCCATTATCGCCTCGCCCGGCTCCTGGTCCGGAACGGGGACAAGGAGGCGGCCCGCCGCCACTTCCTCCTGGCCCGAGACCGCGACGGCTTCCCCTTGCGCTGTCCTTCCGATTTCCGGACGGCCTTCGCAGCCGCCGCGCGCCGGCATGATGCCCTCCTGATCGATGGGCCGGCGCTGCTGGCGGATCGGAGCCCCGACGGCATCCTCGACGATCATCTCT
Organism: Isosphaeraceae bacterium; assembly: GCA_021324445.1. Classification (GTDB taxonomy): domain Bacteria; phylum Planctomycetota; class Planctomycetia; order Isosphaerales; family Isosphaeraceae; genus JAJPJC01. The sequence goes on along the minus strand of JAJPJC010000050.1, from coordinate 61,783 downwards.
ACCACGACGCCCATCATCTGAACCTGGCCGGCACCGTGGCCCTGGCCCAGGAGATCCTCGACCAGCTGGGCCGCCGCCGGGCGTTCGGTTGGCCCGAGTCGACGCCGGTTCCCCGGATCGAACTGGAGGACTGCGCCCGGCACTTCGCGCTCGACGCCGCGCGATGGGCCGAGGTCTGCCGCCGGAGCGCGGGCTTCTACGTGCGTACGGCCTTTGTGCGCTACGACCCGACGGAGCGCCTGGACGTCGCGCACCAGTATGAACAGGCCGCCCGCGCGCTCGATGCCGGTGGCCCGCTCCCCACCGCGAGGCCGCCCAGCCTGGCCCTGCCGATCGACATCCTCCACCGCACCCGCGCCGCAGCCCAACCGGTCAGGACCGGACAGGTTCCGATGCGTTCCGACCGGCTCCGGCGCGGGGGATCCGACCCTCCCGATCGCGTGGAGAGTGAGCACGAGTCGTCTTCGATCGGTCTCCGGTCAACCACGAGGCCAACGGGAAGCGCGGGCGACCGCGTGGACTCGGGAAATCAGGAGCGTACCGGCAACTGAAGGGGATGCGTCGGCGTGCTGGCGGCCCGCCCGAGCTGGGTGTCCAGGTACGTGGCATAGGCCCAGGCGATGAACTCGTGGCTCATCAGGTCGCCGGACCGCCAGGGATCTTTCGATTCCTCCTCCCAGATCCTTACGATCCGGGCCATCGCGACGGACCGGTCCGTCCCGCCGAGGTTGCCCCGATACGCGGCGAAGCCGGCGAGCAGGGGGGCGGCCAGCTCGGACCAGCTGCGCGGGTCGTGGCCGGCCGGGCTTCCCCAGGCCCTCCAGAGACTGTCGAGACTCACCTGACCGTCACCCAGGAACTCGACCTGCTGCCGGAGGGCCAACCGGGCCAGTCCACTCGTCTTGACGCTCATCACCTCGATCCTCCTCACGCGACCCATGCCCCTACCGGGGTTGGAATCCTGGATTCCAGATTCCAAATTCCAGATTCCAGATATAAAATTATATTAATTATATATTTAAATTTATATATTATAAGACAATTTTACATTTTTGATTTTGTATTTGGAATGTGGAATCTGGAATCTGGAATAAGACAATTTTACATTTTCGATTTTGTATTTGGAATGTGGAATCTGGAATCTGGAATTTGCAATTTGGGAGGATTCCCTCGCAACGGCCGGTCACGCCGGCCGGGGTTGATCGCGAAAGACCTTGAGGTCCCTGGGCGCGACATAGAGCGATGCGCCGATCCGCGGCTCGAGCTCGGCATAGCGGTCGCGGCTGAGCTCGACGCGCAGATCGGTGCCGTCGCTGAGCTCGACGTCGAGCCGGACCAGGGCGCCCAGGGGGAGGACGCGCACCACCCGGCCCGGCCAGGCGGGCGTCCCGTTGCGCTCGTAGGTCAAGTCGAGGTCATGAGGGCGCACGTAGACGGCGACCGGCACACCGTGCTCGTCGATGTCGGTCGGGACGTGGATGCCGGCCCCCAGCACCGCCTGGCCGGAGGCGCTGCGGCCGCGCAGCACGTTGACGGCGCTGAGGAACCCGGTGACAAACGGCGAGGCCGGGTGCTCGTATAACTCCTGGGGCGGCCTCATCTGCTCGACGCGCCCGTGGTTGAGCACGACGACCTGGTCGGCGACCTCGAAGGCTTCCTGCTGATCGTGGGTGACGAACAGGCTGGTCACGTGGACCTCGTCGTGGAGGCGGCGGAGCCAGGTGCGCAGCTCGTCGCGGACCTGGGTGTCGAGCGCCCCGAACGGCTCGTCCAGCAGCAGGACCTTCGGCCGCGGCGCCAGCGCCCGGGCCAGCGCCACCCGCTGGCGCTGGCCCCCCGAGAGCTGCGCGGGATACCGCGCCGCGTAGCCCCGGAGCTGCACCAGGTCCAGCAGCTCGTCCACCCGCGCGCGGACCTCGGCCCGGGGCAGCTTCCGCACCTTCAAGCCGAAGGCGATGTTGTCCCGGACCGTCATGTGGCGGAACAAGGCGTAATGCTGGAACACGAACCCCACGCCCCGGCGCTGGATCGGCACCGCCGTGGCGTCCTCACCCGTCAAGCTCGACCGTGCCCAACTCCGGCGTCTCCAGCCCGGCGATGATCCGCAAGATCGTGCTCTTGCCCGAACCGGAAGGACCCAGCAAGGCCACAAGCTGGCCCGTCGGCACCTCGAACGAGACGTCGTCGACCGCCTGGAACGTCCCGTAGCGCTTCGAGAGATGGCGTACCGCGATGCCCATGATTGGATCCTCAGTATTGGACACTCCTCGGCGATCACCACCTTTTGGACCACCCGTCGCACCGCCCAGGGGGAGGGGTCGGATTCACCGCAGAGACCGCAGAGACCGCCGAGGAAAAGACCGAGAGCGCATCGGGCTCCAGTCCCCCGGACCCTCCCGACCCGCCCTCCTGGCTCTGGCCCCATCTCCGCGGTCTCGGCGATCTCCGCGGTGAACCTCGGGTCGCCATCACGACGGTCGCTGCGGTCAGGCCCGTGGGACCACGGTGGGGATCGCCGGGACGTGTCCAGTTTTCAGTGTTCAGTGAATCGGCTCGCATCCGTGGCTATTTCCTGAACCCTGGACACGGAACACTGAAAACTAGACCGTGCGTTTACGAACCAGGTCCATACCGATCCGCAGCACGTCGGTGTTGGGATCACGCGCCGAGCGGCAGCCGGTCGCCAGCCCGACCACCACGGCGATCCCCAGCCAATACCGCCCTCTCACGCAACCCGGCAGTCGCTTCCAGCTCCCCTGGTCGGATTGGTCGAAGTCTTCCATCCAACCCAACGCTGCCTTCCCCCCCACAAAGAACCCGATCGATGTTTCTCAATTCGACCGGAGATGTCAAGATTATTGAGCATTATCTCGACCGAAATAATGCAGTTTGTTGCTGAAAGGCGACATGCAGGCATGGAGGGATACAAGCTGACTTCGGTGGAGCAGGCGCCCTCGGCTGCCTCACGTTCGGCGCCTGTCCGTTCGGGCCTGCATGGCGTTACTCGCCAGTTGGAGGGGGAAGGGAATTGGAGAGTTTAGCGTTCGGGCGGCGATCGCCTTGGGATCGGTGGAAGGTCACGACCTCGGCGAAGACGCCCTCACCCGACTTGAATTCCGTGGGACGCTCGCCGTGCAGACCACCGTTGCAGACGGTGAACGCGTCGTGGTCGAGCTTGTAGATGCCGAGGATCGTGGGAAATTCTTGCTGGTCCGGTCCGGTAAACTTGACCCAGTCGAGGCTGCGCGGAGAGGTGGTCTCATCGATCCGGACCTCGCCCTGGGCTCGCACGTTGAGGCCCTTCGGCGTCGTGATCACGGCATCGACTTGCCGGCCATGAAATTCGAGGATCACCCGGATCCCATGACGCGGGCCGGCCTGGGCCGTCCACCTGCCCTGGAGCCGGCCCAGGTCGCTACCGGCGGGAACCGTCTCGTTGCCGGCGCGGGCCGACGCCGCCGCGACGCTCAGGAGCAATCCAGCCCAGGCCCAACCGGGGAGAATTCTGCCGCTCATCCTCGAGTTCCTCGAAATAGGGGATGCAGGGAATTCATCATGCACTCATTTGTCGCGAAAGTCAACCGACGGCGGAAATCTTGCCTCACCGGGGGGTTGCGGACTGGAACCAGGCGTGGAGTTCGGTGCGCAACTGCCGGGTCAAGTCCGGATACTGGGCGGAGAGGTCGCGGCGCTCGGCGGGGTCGCCCACGATGTCGTAGAGCTCGGGCTTGCCGCCTGCGGTGATGACCAGCTTATGCCGGCCGCGCATCGCGGCAAGCTGCCGAGTCCCCTCGCTGTCCCACTCCCAGAACAGGGTGCGTTCCACGGCCGATGCCAGGCCGGTCCAGTGGGGGAGCTGGTTGACGCCGTCCAGGTGCCGCGACGGATCCAGCTTTGCGCCCGCGGCGGCCGCGAAGGTTGGGAGCAAGTCGGTTAACTGCACAGCCTCGTCCGAGATGACGCCGGCCGGGATCGTCCCCGGCCAGCAGGCCAGGGCCGGCACGCGGATGCCCCCCTCCCAGAGGGTGCGCTTTTGACCTCGGAACGGCCGATTGCTGTCCAGCGCGGCGCTGGTCCCCTGGTTGCCGCTCTCGAAGGTCGCCCCGTTGTCGCTCGTGAAGACGATCAGCGTCTCGCCGGTCCGATGGAGCCGCTCCAGCGCCTCCACGACGCGGCCGACGTTGCGATCCAGGCGAGTCACCATCGCCGCGTAGGTCGCGTTGAGCGGTTGGGCGGGGTTGGTTTCGGGGACCTTCCCCCGGTGCCGCGCCACTTCGTCGGCCGGCGCATCGATGTGGAAGTGCGTGGCGGTGGGAGCCAGGTACAAGAAGAACGGGCGATCCTGGCGCGCACCCAGGAACTCGACGGCGCGATCGGTGATCAGGTCGTCGAAGTATCCCGAGACCGCCACCCGGCGGCGCCCGTCCCAGAGCGCCTCGGGGAATTTCTCCCAGGCGTCGGCCGCGTCGGCGTAGCCGAAGAACGCGTCGAAGCCCTGATCCATGGGGTGGACATAATCCCGACGCCCCGCGCGCGGCTTGCCATGATGCCACTTGCCGAAGAGGGCCGTGGTGTAGCCCTTCAACTGGAGCACCTCGGCGATCGTCACCTCCTCGGCCGGGAGATCCTGGTCGTTGCGGCGCACCCCGGTATGGATCGGGCACCTCCCCGTCAAGAAGGCCGCCCGGCTCGGCGCACACACCGCCGCCGCCGCGTAACAACGCCGCAAGACCGTCCCCTGCCGCGCCAGGCGATCGAGGTTCGGGGTCGCCCACTCCCTCCGACCGTTGAAACCCACATCACCCCAGCCCAGGTCGTCGGCCACGATCAGGATGATGTTGGGCGGCCGCGGGCTCCCCCCGGCCAGCGCCGGGCTAACTCCCACAACCATCGCCAGCCCAGCGAGTATCGCCAGGGCCCACACCATCGCTCGATCCCGCACCGTCACCATGATCCCGACCTCGTCTGCGCGAATCACGGGCTAGCGCCTGAGGCCGCGGAGATCCCTCACTCGCCGCCGCAGCCCCCGCCGCCCTTCCCGCCAGCTTCCTCCGCTTGGTTCATCGGTTCAAGCAAGTCCCCCAATTCAATCAATTCAGACTAAATCGACTGAATTAGTCGGAATTCATCGATCCGGGTGCGAGGGATCTCCAGCGGACGCGATGAGTCAGGACCGGTGTCCTGGGATTGGGCCGGCTTCCCGGTTGCGAGTGACGATTCCACGCCCGAGAATCGGGTCGTGGGAAGCGGCCGGGATCGACGGGATCTCCATGAGTGGGGGGAGGCCGGATGGAGCCCAACATGATCGGGGCCTATGGCCCCTGGGCGGCTGGGATTCTGGGCGAAGGACCCGCACGGTTGTCGTTTCGCCAGGCGCGGTTCGCGGCCGGCGACCTCGAGGCCTGGCGCCGCCAGGCGCGACAGCGGCTCCGGGACTGCCTGATGCAGCCGGAGACCGGCGGGGTGCCCCGGGCCCAGGTCCAGCATCAGCTCATCTACGACGGGCTGCATGTCGAGCATCTGAGCTGGCAGCTCCCGTATGGGCCGCCGACGGAAGCCGTCTTCCTCAAGCCGGCCGATGCGCGCGGGCGACTCCCCGCGGTGCTGGGTCTCCATGACCATGGCGGGAGGAAGTATTTCGGCTGGCGGAAGATCGCGCAGATCAGCGACCAGCTCCATCCGATGATGAAGGAGCACCACCAGCGCTATTATGGCGGGGTGAGCTGGGCCAACGAGCTGGCCAAGCGGGGCTTCGCCGTGCTGGTGCACGACGCCTTCGCGTTCGCCAGCCGCCGGGTCCGCGTCGGCGATGTGCCACCGGTCCTCCGCAAGAACCTGAAGGAAGTCAACCCCGAGTCGGAAGCCGAGATCACGGCGTACCATAAGTTCGCCTCCGAGCACGAGGACGAGATGGCCAAGAGCCTCTTCTGCGCCGGCACCACCTGGCCGGGCGTCTTCACGGCCGAGGACCAGCGGGCGCTCGACTACCTCTGCGCGCGTGACGATGTCGACCCGGCCCGCGTCGGTTGCGCCGGCCTTTCCGGCGGCGGGCTGCGCACGTGCTATCTCGGCGGGCTGGACCAGCGCATCCGATGCGCCTGCTGCGTCGGCATGATGACCACCTGGCGCGACTACCTGCTCAACAAGTGCCATACCCACACCTGGATGATCTACATCCCGGGCCTGCCGCCCGACCTGGATTACCCGGAGATTCTCGGTTTGCGGGTCCCGCTGCCGACGATGGTCCTCAACGATCACGAGGATCAGCTCTTCACGCCCCCGGAGATGCACCGCGCTGACCGCATGCTCGCAGACGTTTACGCCAAGGCCGGGGCCAGCGATCGATACCGCTGCTCGTTCTATCCCGGCCCGCATAAGTTCGACCGGCCCATGCAGGCCGAGGCCTTCGCCTGGTTCGAACGGTGGTTGAAGGCTTGAACGGCGCCACGACCGAAGTCGGGGAGAAGCTGGATGAGGGAAGCCCGCCGGGGCGCCCCGAGATTCCAGGTCGCGTCCGGGAAATTCCCGACACCCTTTCCCACGATTGTCCGTCATGGCAGAATACCGGGCAGGTGGCCAGGGAGAGTGTTCAAACGGAGAGATAAGGGGTCCGCGCATGCGCCGCGAGCGTGATCCTCAGCGAAGCCAGGACCGCCAGCACTCCCGCCAGCGGACCCGGCTCCTCGTCGTGGACGATGATCCCGATAACGTCCTGACCTTATCCCGCATGCTCCAGATGTGCGGTTTCGAGGTGATGACCGCGTGCGAGGGCCGCACTGCCCTGGAGATCGCGGCGCAGTTCCGCCCGGAATTCGCACTGCTGGATCTCGGGCTTCCGACCTGGGACGGCTATGAGGTTGCGCGGCGGCTGCGGGCCGAAGCGGGTTTGGAGTCGACCACGCTCATTGCCGTCACCGCCTATGGCACCGAGGCCGACCGGACGCGGTCTCGTGAGGCCGGGTTCGCCGGTCATCTGGTCAAACCGATTTCCCCTGGTGAGTTGCTGGCGTTGCTCTCCCGGTCCGAGGCGATCGATTCGTGAGCAGGCAGGCCCCTTGGGGTGTCCCGGCTCCTGGCGGTCGGTCAGTCCACGCTCAGCCAGCCGCTGCCGTCACGGGAGGATCCGGTCCAGCATGCGCCGGACGAACGGCGGGACCGCACCGGGAACGACCACGCCATTGGGACCATACGGATACGCGCCCGGAGGGCGAATGACGTAATAGGGCATGCCCGTGACCGGCCCGAAGACCACCGCCGGGACTTCGGTCACGACCGTGGTGCTCGAGCGCGAGCCGGCGGGCCGACCGGCGGCCTCGGCTTCGGCGATGGGATCGCGGGGCGTGATCGGATACGGGGGCGGCGGTGGGCGATCGGCGTCGAGGTCGCGACCGGCGACGCGGGTCTCCGACTCGATGATCACCGAGGGCCGGCTGTACGCCCCGGGACGGGCTGCGAAGCGCCGCCGCGGCCGGGTCGTCACGACGGCGGTGGCCGGGTCGCGGACCCAGGAGCCCTCGCGGAACTCCCAGCCGTCCGGGCGGCGGACCCAGCGCGCGGGGACCCAATCCCAGCCCGGTTGCAACCGCGCCCACACCCCCGGGACCCAGACCCGATGATCGCCCGAAGGCGCATAGTGGCCCGGCACGAAGAAGGAGTCCGGGCTGGGGGCCGCTCCCGGCGTGTCATCGGGATGGTCGGCGGGGGGGCCGGTCGTCCGCCAGGCGGGCCGGTTGCGGTTGGCGCCGCCGGCCAGGCGGTCCGGGCGGCTCCACGAACCGGGGACGAAGTACCAGCCGTCGGCGTCGCGCAGCCAGCGGCCGGCGACCCAGACCATCCCCGCGGGCGGGACCTGCCAGCTCCCGGCCACCCAGACGAACTCGCGCCGCGACGGATCCCAGTCCCAGTTTCCCGGGATCCATTGCGCCTTCGGGTCGGGTCGCGCGCCGCTCGGCCGCTCGACCAGCGGGGCCGGCGGTGCCTGCGGTACATGCACGCGGCCAGTCCCCCCCGGCAACGCCTCCGCCGCGCCGGGCCGCGCCTGCGGCGCGGACTCCCGCTCGCTCGCCCCGGCCTGAGGCACCTCGGTCGAAGGCAGGGCCTCGAGCTCGGTGAGCGGACCATTCAGGGGCGGGGGCGCCTGCGGTTCCGGTGGTTGCGGCGTCGCGGGCGATTGGGCCCGAGACCCGACATCCCCCAGTCCCACCCCAAGCCCCACAACCAGCAGGCACCCGGCGAGCTTCCGTCGATCCCGAACCTTCATCGGAGTGACTCCTACGCTTCGAGTTCTGATCCTACCTTACCCAATTTTACTCGGAATGCGCTTTTGCAGAAACCATGCCGGACTCCGGCGGATCGGGTCCGACTCCGGGGATGCCGACGTCTTGCGGTCGAGCGCCGGCGCGAATCCGCTGGGCGGCGATGGTGTAACGATCGCGGAGCCGGATTCGCGCGGCGGGATCGTACGGGACGTACGCGATCAGGTTGAGCTGGTCACCGGTACGCTGGCAGACAGTGGCCCAGGCGGTGGCATCGATGCCGAACTCGTCGGCGAGGCGGTGCGGGTCAAGCGTCGGCGCGGGGGTCGACTCCGGCCAGCCGAAGGCCCCGCGGGCCTTGAGCTGGCCCAGCACGGCTTCGGCCAGGGCGACCTGGGCGGCCAGGGTTGGGTGGACGTTGTCGTGGAAGAAGCGCTCGTCGAGGATCCCATGCCGCGACCGGTCGCTCAGGATCGCCGGGCCATCGACCAGCACCGCCTGCGGGGCCTGCCGCGCCACGGCGCGGTAGGCGGCTTCCAGCGGCGTGATGCACCGCATCGGCAGGCCGTCGTGATCGCGGGCCAGGAGGTAGTGGCGGCGGGCCTCGGCGAACGATCCGGCGGCCTCGAGCAGCCGCGCCAGACGATGATGGGCCTCGGCCAGGGTCGGCTGCTCGGCGAGGATCTGCTGGTAGGCCGCGACGGCGCCGGCCGCGTCGCTGGCCGCGCGGGCGCGCGCCGCCGTCAGGCGCCGGAACAGGGCCTCGCGCTCCTCGCGCCGGGTCGTGGCCGCCGCGTAGGATTGGTTTGGGTCCCAGGTGTCATTTCCCGGGGGGATGATCAGGATGGGCAGGCAGCCGATCCGCTGGCAGTCGGCGACGATCGCGGCCAGCCGGCGGTGGAAGTCGGCCACGATGGCCGCCGACTCCTCGACCGTGCAGACCGGGCGGCCGACGAGCGTCTCCCGGGGACCCAACAACCGCGTCGGGATCAGCCCCACCCGCTGCTTCTCCAGGTTCTCCTGGACCAGCCGGAACAAGGGTGAGGCGCGGGCCAGGCGCTGGAGCGTGTCCCAATGGCGGCTGGGCGAAGGCTCATCGGGGTAATAGGCCGCCCGGTGCAGCCAGGAGAACCGCGTGACGAACTCGTTGTGCCCGGAGTAGACGATCAGCACGTCGGGCCGGCGGGACAGCCCGGCGAGCTTCTGGTGCATGGCTTCCAGGGTCGCCCCTTTCTCGGCCAGGACCTCGACGCGGACCCGACGCGCTGGGACCGCCCGGCCCAGCTCTCTGCCGACGATGGTGCCGATGGAGAGCCACCCCTCGTAAGGGACTCCCAGGGCGCTCGAGCCGCCGATGACCACGAGCAAGATTTCCTCTCCCGGGCCGGCCGTGGTGGCGAATCGGGTCGTCCAGTCCGGCAGGCGATGGATCCAACCCAGCCAGGCGGCGGCGCCCGCCTCGGCCAGGCCCAGCCCCAGGATGGTTGAGACGCACAGGAGCAGGCCCCGCGCGGCGGTCGCGCGCGACGGCCGCGGGATTCGCCCGGCGGGACTGGAGGCGACGGCCCGACCGGCTCGCCAGGTCATCCATCCCGAGATCACCACCCCCACGACGGCCGCTGACAGGACGGCCGGGTAGGCCGGCAAGAGGGTGCCCAGGACGCCGATGGTCGCCCGCCGCAGCAGGGCCAGCGGGTCCCACGCGACGAGCCAGTCCCAGGCCACCAGCAGCGCGCCGCCGAGGACCACCAGCAGCGCAGCCGCGAGGCAGTGGCGGGCAGCCAGGTAAGGCGGAAGGCCGAAGGCGGAAGGCGGAATCCGGAATCCCTGTTCCGCCCGCACCCTTCCGCCTTCCGCCTTTCTTGAAGCCCTCATTCTTCCGCCCTCCGCCTTCCGAAGCCTTCCGCCTTCCGACACGATACCCGGAGTGGTCCGGCTGTGGCCATCGAGGGCTCGGCCCTGGAGGAAATCCTGAGGCCGGCCCCGAACCACTTGGCCTGCGCCCTCTTTCCGGCTCGCCCTGGCTTTGCGTATGATTCGGCAAAGGGAGACCATCGCGGGAAATGTAATTGGAGTGGGCATCACGGTCCCATCCGGCCCCGACCGAATCGAACGGAACCGAGCGCAGGACAGGACCGCGCGGACGACTTCATCTTGGCCGGCCGAGGCTGTCCGATCGCGTTGGGCGGCGCGAGCCGAGCCGGCGCCGGCGCCGCAAGCCCCAGCCGTGAGACCAACCCACCATGACGCGACGATCCCGAGGCCGTGAAGTCGCCCTTCAGGTCCTGTACCAGGTCGAGCAAAACCCCGGAGTTCCTCCCGAGGAAGTCCGCCGGTTCATCCAGCGCCGGCTGCTGGGCGATCGCAAGCTCAGCGAGTTCACCGAGGGACTGATCGCCGGGGTCAAGGAGCATCAGCCGCGGATCGATGCGGTGATCTCCGAGGTCGCCGAGAACTGGCGGCTCGATCGCATGGCGGCCATCGACCGCAACATCTTGCGGCTGGGAGCCTACGAGATGCTGTACTGCCCGGAGGTGCCGGCCCGGGTCGCCCTCAACGAGGCGCTGGAGCTGGCCAAGCGGTACAGCACCGCCCAGTCGAGCCGGTTCGTCAACGGCATCCTCGACCGCGTGCTCCAAGGACAGGTGCCGGCTCCGGCTCCCCGGCCGCCGTCGGAGCCTGCACCGGAAGAAACCCTGTAATTGGTCCGTGGTCCGTGGTCCGTTGTGGGAGCTACCGCTCCGGTGCGCCTTCTCCGCTCTCTGCGAGTGCCTTGTCTCTCCCGGACCAGGCTCGTCAGCCCGCGAAGCGAACCACGAACCACGGACCACGGACCACGGACAAGAGGACCACCGACCAATGGGCTTGCTGGCGAAGTTCAAGAAAGGCCTGGCCAAGACGGCCCAGCTCTTCAACGTCCGCTCCTGGTTCGGCCGCAAGGTCAACCAGTCGTTCCTCGACGACCTGGAGGCCCAGCTCATCCAGGCGGACGTGGGGGTCGCGGCGACGGGCCGGATCATCGAGCGGGTCCGCGCGTCGTACGCCGACCAGACGGCCGACGAGGGCCTGCTCACCGTCGTCAAGGGCGAGCTGAGGAGCTTGCTGGAGGATCCCCGGCCGGGAACGCTGGTGGTCGCCCCCAAGCCGCCGAGCGTCTACTTGATCGCCGGGGTCAACGGCTCGGGGAAGACGACCTCGATCGCCAAGCTGGCGCAGCGGCTCAAAGACCAGGGCAAGACGATCCTCCTGGCTGCCTGCGACACGTTCCGCGCCGCGGCGGCCGACCAGCTCGCGATCTGGGCGGGTCGCGCCGGCTGCGAGCTCGTCCGGGGGGCGCCGGGCGCCGATCCGGCCAGCGTGGCCCACGACGCCTGCCAGCGGGCCCTGGCCCGGCATGTCGACGTCCTGATCGTCGACACCGCCGGCCGCCTGCACACCCAGACCCATCTGATGCGCGAGCTCGAGAAGATCCGCGGCGTGGTCCAGCGCGTGATCCCCGGCGCTCCCCATGAGGTTCTCCTCGTCATCGACGCCACCAACGGCCAGAACGCCATCCGCCAGGCCGAGGTCTTCACCAAGAGCATCGGCTGCACCGGGGTGATCCTCACCAAGCTCGACGGCACCGCCAAGGGGGGCGTCGTCGTCGCCGTCCGCCAGACCATGAACCTCCCGGTCAAGTTCATCGGCGTCGGCGAGGCCCTGGACGACCTCCAGCCCTTTGACGCCGAGACCTTCGTCGAGTCCTTATTTGGATGAGCGCGAGTCCCGCCCGCCTCGGGGTGTGGCTCCGCGAGGAACAAGGGAGGCTTGGCTGATCTCGGCCGTGATCGAGACACCGCGGGAAATGGTGGAGACGGTGGCGCGGCTTCGCCTGCCGCCGAAAACCGACCGGCGCTTGCAGGATTTGATGGATCGCAACCATAACGGCAGCCTCACCGCGCAGGAACGGGATGACCTGGAGGCGCTGGTGGAACTGAGCGAGACGATCGCCATCGTGCGGGCCCAGGCACTCCAGGTCCTTGGGCGGACGCCCCAATGAGTACCTGGTCCGCCGGTCGGGAGTCCTTCGCGGCTAGATCAGGAACTCCCCATACAGGTCAGATATAGTCGATCTTAGAGATTTGTAGATTCGAAAACGAGATTGGCCTCGCAGAGATCGTACTTCCGCCCCTCATGGGACTTCTCCTTCGGGACCGGTGCCAGGTGCTCCTTGTGGAGGCCCGCCCAGCGGATCAGGTGCCGCTCGTCGATCTCCAGGGTTCGATTGAAGCCCGTATCAAGGATCGCGGGCAGCGTGATCACGCCTTGGGAAAGGGAATCTCCCTCTCCGACGAGCGTCAGGCTGATCCCAACGATGATCTTGGGCGGACGGAGATCGAGGCGGCCCGATGGGACTTCGATCTCTGGACTGTGGCAGAATGAACCGCGGAGGATTGTGATCACGACGGGAAGGTTGAGGTAAGAGAGTTAGCGATCGGGTTCATCATCTTCATCGATCTCCAGGGGCGCGATGCAGTTGACGTACAGCTCACCCCAGTCCGTGAGGCCCTTCTTGGCGAGCCGTCTTCGAAGCTGCCGGTACGAGGCCCCGAAGACGACCAGCTCATTCCCCCGGTAGGCAACCAGCTGCCCGGATCGTTTCTCCGCGAGGAGCCGCGGCAGATCGCGCAAGTAGGCTTCGAGGCCTTGCTGGATGAGCTCGGGCTTCCGTTGAGCCACGATCCGCTGGACCTCTGCCTCGCGTTCTCGGAGCAGGCGAGCCATCTCGGGATCATACTCAACTTCTGTCGAGGACATTGCGGAATTGGAGACGGCCTCTCCGATCGCAGCGACGCCTCGCTGAGAGTCGGTTGACATCACGCCCTCCTGATCGGTTGCGGCGCCACGCAGGAACCCGGCGGGGATCTGGGAGCGAAGCACGCAGTCCGCTCGGGAACGTTCTCACCCGGATCACCCGGTGCGCGGCCGGTCGGGATCGCCCACCAGCATTGATTCTACCGCGCCCGCTCGCAACCGCCAATTCGACAGGCCGAGCGTCCACGTAGGTCAGTCTCAGCCTGACTCTTTTCCGCGTCAGGCTGAAAGCCTGAGCCACTCAGCTCAATGGTCGGATTGCCCTCGGGCCAGACGGAAGCCCAGGTCGCTGCCCCGGTCCTCCGGCGTGGCCCTGCCCCGGGACGCCGACCGCGCGCGCTGCGGGTCGTTGATCCAGCTCCCGCCCCGGAGCACCCGGGGCGCGGCCGCCCGGGACCCCTGCGGATCGTCCGCCGGCGACTGCTTGGAATAATCGGCATCGAACGCGTCCGAACACCACTCCCAGACGTTCCCATGCATATCAGTAGAGGCCGAAGCCGTTCGCCTTCTTCCCCCCGACCGGGTGCGTCTGGCGGTTCGAGTTCGCGGCATACCAGGCATATCGGCCCCATGCGCTCTCATCGTCGCCGAACGAAAACCGCGGCGTGGTCCCCGCCCGGCAGGCATACTCCCATTCCGCCTCGGTCGGAGGCCGGTACTTCTGGCCCTCTTGCCGGCTGAGCCAGTCGCTGAACGCCGGAGCATCATTCCAGCTCACGTTCACCACCGGATGATCATCGGTCTGGTCGAAACCCGGCGATCACCAGGTAATCTTTGGGAACTGAACCCACTTAAAGGCTTCTCGGCCTGTCGATACCAGTCCTGGATCAGTCCACCGAGGTCGCCCCCCTCGACGTATTCATACTCCAGGCAGGGCGGATCGGCGCTGAGGTACGTGGCTCGCAACTGGACGATTCCCCGATGCTGGCCCTGCCGCCGGACTCGATCCAGCACCTTGGCCTCATGACGCAGCAGCCGTTGTCGAGCCAGGGGATCCGTGCAGAACTTCAAGGCGACCGGATCAAACGAGTCGACGTGGGCGTTGCGGGCCTTCCAGACCTCGCCGAAGCCGCCGATGCCCAGCAGTTCGACGAGCACCCAGTCGACCCCGGCCAGAGGTGTTCTTCGAGAGAATTGGAAACTCGCCAGTCAAGCTCTCCGGCGCGGGAGTTCGGACGATCTCCAACCCGTTGACGCCGTTACCTTCGGGGAGTCATGATCGGGATGAGCGCGAGTTCCGCCCGCTTCGAGAACTGGCTCCGTGAGGATCAGGGGAGGCTTGGCTCATGTCGGCCGTGATCGAGACACCGCGGGAAATGGTGGAGACCGTGGCTCAGCTCCACCTGCCGCCGAAAACCGACCGGCGCTTGCAGGATCTGATGGATCGCAACAACGACGGCAGCTTGACCCCGGAGGAACGGGAGGACCTGGAGGCCCTGGTGGAGCTGAGCGAGACGATCGCCATCGTGCGGGCCCAGGCGCTCCATGTCCTTGGGCGGACGCCCCAATGAGCTCTTGGTCCGACATCGTCGGCCAAGTGCAAGTCCGCCCGGGAGACCGTTGCGAATGAATACTGTCGCATGCACCAGACACTTCAGGGCGGTACATTCCACGTCGAGCACATCATACCGAGCTCCCGGGGCGGGCCTTCCACCTTGGAGAACCTGGCCTGGTCCTGCCCGGGCTGCAACCTGAGGAAATCCGACCGGATCGAGGTGCGTGACCCTGACTCAGGGGACATCGTCCCGCTCTTCCATCCCCGCTCAGACCGCTGGTCTGAGCATTTTCGGTGGGAGGGCTATTTGCTCATCGGCAAGACGCCCGTGGGACGGGCAACAGCATCCGCCTTGGACTTGAACCATTCACGCCGGTTGCTGATCCGCCAGGCGGAAGAACTCTTCGGATTGTTCCCGCCCCGACCCGAGGGCCCATCGCCCAGTGAGGCCTCAAGCTGACTGGGCGCTGGCGAGGCCCTGGACGACCTCCCACCCTTTGACGCCGATATCCTTGACGACTCGCTCTTCGACGGAGGCGGTTCCCCGCCCGGGGCAATTGATTGCATGCTGGTGGTCAGAAAGCACCGTCGGCGCCTCGAACGCGTTGCCGGTGACTCCCCCGCGCCGTTATAATTTCCAGCGGGCGCTCCCACGATGGTCGAAGATCGGATCTTGTTTTCCTTCCCTCCCTTGCGACCTTTGCGCCCGAGCGTGACGCCTTCCTTCTTCCCGGACCAACGACGGGGGCACGATGAGCCTGGCGAATCTTTGGGCCCAGTATCGTGACGAGCTGGCCAGCGACCCGCTGCTGGTCCTGGGGCTGTCGGCGGCCTTGGTCGCCCTGGCGACGACGCCGATTGCCTTCGCGGTCCTGGGCCGGCTGGATTGGTTCCAGGCCCGGCGGGGGCGCGTGTTGCAGCGGCCCGCGTTCTCGTCGATCGTGGTGGGGATGCTCCTGGTGATGGGGATTCCGGCCATCTTCGCGGCGCTGGTGCTCAAGAGCCGCTCGTTCGATAAGAACCGCTACGAATTCGACCCGAACCGGACCTGGTCGGTGCTGGAGCAAGGCCGGGGATACCAGAGCCTCAAGGAGGCCGATGCCGCCGTCAAGCAGGAAATGGAGCGGCTGGCGCTGGAGCGGAAGAACCTGGTCGACAACGTCAAGAAGCTGGATGAGGCGATGCTGGCCCTGCGGGGCGTGGCCGGCACCTCGCCCATGGTGGCGCAGCGCTTCCCCGGCGTGTTGCAGTCGCTGGCCGGCGTGCGCAAGAGCATCGGGCTGGATGGCCCGCAGCAGTTGATGGACTTCACCGCGCCGCCGGTCGACCTGCGGGCGATGGCCACGGCCCCGACCGGGTCCAGCACGGTCGCCAGTCCGGCGATCGCCGCCGCACCCGCAGCCGCCCCCACTCCGGCGCCGGCCGGCCAGGGGTTGAGTCCGGCCGAGGTGGCGTCCGAGCTAGCCAGTGTTCCCGAGCCCCAGCGCGCCCTTGCCGCCATGCTGCCGCTGTCGGATCTGCCGCCGGGCTGGACCGTGGGCAAGTCAGGCGAGCGCCATCTCGAGACCTTCAACGCCGAGAACCTCTACGAGAAGATCGACGGCCGCGCCGAGAGCTTCCTCCAGTACGGCGTCAAGGGGATGGCCTACGCCTTCTACCACCCGGCCGGCGACCCGTCCAACGAGCTGCAGCTCTACATCTTCGAGATGGCCGATCCGCTCAAGGCGCTGGGCAAGTACGGCTCGGAGAAGCCCGAGGAGGCCCAGCCGGTCACCATCGGCGACCAGGGCTACACCAGTGCCGGCAGCACCCTCTTCTACGCGGGGCGGTATTACACTCAGATCGTCTCGACCCAGGACGATCCCAAGTTCGCCGCCCTGGCGCTGGAGCTGGCCCGGCGCGTGGCCGCCCGCCAGAAGCCGGGCGGTGCCCCGGCATCGCCACCCGCGCCGCCGGCTCTTGCGGCCTCGCCCCATCCCGCTGCCGGCACGCCCACGCCCGAGACCGCCGAGACCCAGCCGGCAAAAGCTCCAGCGCCCGCGGCGAACCCGCCGGCGGCCGCCGACGTCTCGCCCGCGACGCTCTTCGCCTTCCTGCCGGCGGCCCACCGGCAGGGAGATCCCAAGTACGTCGCCCAGGATGTCTTCGGCTACAGCTTCCTCTCCGACGTCTTCATGGCCGACTATAAAGACGGAGCCGTGGCCTGGCAGGGCTTCCTGCGGCCCTACCGCGATGCCCAGGAGGCCAAGGCGATGTTCGAGAAGTACATCGCCGGCGTCAAGAAGGACGGTGCCGAGGTCAAGTCCCTCGCCGTCGACGGCGCCGATGAGACGATCCTCAGCAACAACATCGGGCTGGTCGACGTGGTCTTCCGGAAGGGGAACACCCTGGCTGGGGCCAACGGCGCCACCCAGCCCGCGCAGGCGGAGGCCTTCGCCCGTGCGCTGGCCAAAAGCCTGCCGGCGAATGTGCCCGCGCTCGGTGCCGGCCACTAACTCAGCACACCGGCGTCGACTCCCAAACCCTCAACCGAGGTTCACCATGAGCGGCGAAAAACTGACCCGGACCCAGCAGAAGAACCTGGAGAAGTTCGGCGGTGTGAACCCGGCGGACCAGCCGTTCTCGCGGCGGCAGTTCGCCGCCCAGGTTGGCGGCTACGCCCTGGTGGCCGGCGGGTCGGTCGCCGGCGGCTTGCTGCTCCGCGACCGTTGGGGGATGGAAGGCGTCAAGCCGCCGCCGCCGGTGCGGCTGAAGAACTACGCAGTCGCGCTCGCGGCGGGCAAGCCCAACGTCGTGGTGGTGCGCTCGCGTCCGGTCCGCGCCGACGACCATGCCTCCCGGGAGGATGAACTGAAGGCCCGGGAGGAGCAAGCCCTCGCCATGGTCAAGGCCGCGCTCGAGACCATGGGAGGCGTCGGCCATTTCATCCAGAAGGGGGACGTCGTCGTCATCAAGCCGAATGTGGCCTTCGACAAGAACCCCGACCTGGCCGCCACCACCCAGCCCGACACGGTCGCGGCCGTGACCCGGCTCTGCCTGGGCGCCGGCGCGCGCAAGGTCATCGTCGCCGACAACCCGATCAACAACCCCGAGAGCTGCTTCTACAAGACCAAGGTCGGCGAGGCCGCCATCCGCGCCGGGGCCGAGCTGATGCTGCCCAAGGACAGCTATTTCGAGACGCTCTACGTCGGCGGCGAGACGATCACCAACACCTGGCGGATGTTCTACCGCCCCTTCCGCGAGGCGACCAAGGTCATCGGCATCTCGCCGGTGAAGGACCACAACCTCTGCAAGGCCACCGTCACGATGAAGAACTGGTACGGCCTTCTGGGCAACCCCCGCAACCAGTTCCACCAGAACATCCACGGGATCATCTCCGACTTCGCCTTGATGATGAAGCCCACCCTGGTGATCGCCGACGGCCGCAAGCTCTTGATGCGCAACGGCCCGACCGGCGGGAGTCTCAACGATGTCAAGCGGGGCGACACCATGGTCATCGGCACCGACCACACCTCGGTCGATAGCTGGTGCGTCACCAAGCTGCTGGAGAAGCCCCGCGACCAGATCATTTACCTCGACAAGGTGATCGCGCGCGGGCTCGGCCAGGACTGGCGGCCCCAGTGGACGCGGGAGATCACGGTCTGAGCTTGAGGTCTTTCGATCGGGAGAGGAATGGTCGAACCACGCGCCGCGGCCGTCATTCAGCACGCGAGATCACGATCATGAGCCAGATCGCGACCAAGAAACGCCTTGTCACGCTCGGCCCCGGCTCGACGGGCCAATTGATGACTCCGGAGCAGTTCGACGCGCGGCAGCCGGAGCCGTTCGAGCGGGGCTATCGTTACCAGATTATCAACGGAGTGCTGGTCGTGTCTCCACGTCCTGGGATCGGCGAGCGTAACCCGAACGATGAACTGGGATACCTCATCCGGCTCTATCGCAATACCCATCCGAATGGCACTGTCGTCGATGAGACCGCGCCGCAACAGATTGTCCCGACAACGAACCGTCGCTGTGCCGCCCGCGTGGTCTGGACGGGACTCGGCCGGGTCCCGGACGAGGAAAAGGATATCCCTTCGATCGTCATCGAATTCGTCTCGAAACGGCGCCGTGACGTGCTCCGCGACTACGAGGTCAAGCGCGATGAGTACCGCGACGCCGGCGTGCAGCAATACTGGGTCATCGACCGTTTCCGCCGGATCATGACGGTCTACCGCAAAGGGATCGCCGGGCCAACCTTCGAGATCGTGACCGAAGACCAGCCGTATCAGACCGACCTCCTCCCTGGGTTCGTCCTGCCGCTCTCCAGACTTCTTGCCCTAGCCGATCAGTGGGAACGAAAAAAGGGCCGCCCGAAGCGACCTCACACGCCCCCCGCCGGAGGGACCAATGGTTAAGATCCGACGCGCCTATGAAGTCCTGTTCCTGGGACTCTTCCTCTTCTTCCTGGTGATCACCGACCTGCGCTATCTCAAAGGGTGGCCGGTGTCGCTGTTCCTGGAAGCCACGCCGCTGGTGGCCGTGGCCACGGCGCTGACGACCCATACGATCTACCGCAACCTGGTCTGGGGCCTGGTGATCATCGCCATCACCATGATGCTGGGCCGGGTCTGGTGCAACTGGATGTGCCCCTTCGGCATCCTGCACCATTTCTTCGGCTGGATCGGCAACCGGCGCAATACCAAGCAGATGATCGAGGTCAACCGCTATCGCAAGATCTACGCGCTGAAGTACTACATCCTGGCGGTCATGCTCGCGATGGCGGCGCTCTGGATCATCCCGACGGCCTTCTCGGCCCCGGGCCAGATCTGGCATGCCTACCGCGGGGCTGAGCTGCGGCAGGCCGGGGTCTCCCGGGTCTTCGCCGCGATCGAGACGGGCATCGCCCGGGCGGCCGAGGAGCACAAGCGGGGCAACAGCTCGCTCCAGATCGGTCTGCTGGACCCGATCGCGCTGACGGTGCGCTCGATGACCACGAGCGTGCTGCCGACGGTGCACAACGCGACCGAGAGCATCTACACCGAACCCCGCGAGTACTGGCAGGCCTGGATCGTGGGCTTGATCTTCATCGGCTTCCTGGTGGCCAACTGGTGGATTCCCCGGTTCTTCTGCCGGGCGATCTGCCCGCTGGGCGCGTTGCTGGGGGTTTTCAGCCGGTTCGCGATCTGGCGGATCGACCGCGACCCGGTGCGCTGCACCGACTGCGACCTGTGCCTCAAGAGCTGCGAGGGGGCCTCCGACCCGCAGGCCGACCTGCGCAAGAGCGAGTGCTTCGTCTGTCTGAACTGCATCGAGGACTGCCCGCACGACGCCTTGTCGTTCCGGTTCCTCCCCCGCAAGGCCAGCGAGGTGACCAACCCGGCGGTGGGCCGTCGCGAGCTGGTGCTGGCGGGCCTCTTCGGCTTGTTCTTCTTCCCGATGGCCCGGCTCTCGGGCGGGGTGCGCAAGAACTTCCAGCGGGGCGTGATCCGGCCGCCCGGCTCGGTCGCCGAGGACGAGTTCCTCAGGCGTTGCATCAAGTGCGACCAGTGCATCCGCGTCTGCCCGACCAACGTCTTGCAGCCGGCGCTCTTTGAAGCCGGCGTCGAGGGGCTCTGGACGCCGATCATGATCTCGAAGATGGGCTGGTGCGAGCTGAATTGCACCTTGTGCAGCCAGGTCTGTCCCACCGGTGCCATCCGCGAGATCTCGATCGCCGAGAAGCTGGGCATCGGGCCGTTCGAGGGGAAGGGGCCGGTCAAGACCGGCACGGCCTTCTACAACCAGGGCCGGTGCCTCCCCTGGGCGATGGACACCAGTTGCGTGGTCTGCGAGGAGGTCTGCCCGGTCAGCCCCAAGGCCATCTTCACCCGCAACGTCGAGGTCACCGACCGCTGGGGCGCGACCATCCAGCTCAAGCGGCCGTACATCGATCCCGTCAAGTGCATCGGCTGCGGCATCTGCGAGCACGAGTGCCCCGTCAAGGACGACCCGGCCGTGTATGTCACCGCCATCGGCGAATCCCGCAGCAAGGACCGCTCGCTCCTGCTCTCTTTGGTCGAAGGCCAGGGCCGAGACTGGGTGTCGGTTTGACAAGGGGATAGGCCATGCCTGAATTGAGCTTCAAGGAATGGGTAGACAGGAAGATGGAGGAGGCCCGGGACAGCCAGAGAGGACGGCGGCGTGCGGACTGGCTCCGGGCTTATGAGGGACTCAAGGAAAAGATCCGCTCCTGGCTTCGTGAGGAGGATGACCCGGAGCGGATCCCGATTCATAGCGAGTGGGTCCAGCGGAACGAGCGCGGATTGGGGACGTACGATATCGAAGGTCTTCGGATCGAGATCGGTGATTCCTCCGTCCACGTCGTGCCGATGGGCCGCAACGTCGTGGGATCCGTTACTCCCCCGAGCGGTGGCGAGTTTCGAGCGGCGGGGCGCGTCGATCTCAAATGCGGCGTACGGAAATACGTCCTCTATCGAACCATCCAGGACGGTCAGGACGTCTGGTACGCGGTCGATGATGAGCGGTATGGGGTCACTCCGTTCACCAAGGAACGCTTGCAGGAGATCCTGATGGATCTCATGTCATGATTTCATCTCTGGATGACGCTTGGGCATGGTACCAATGCGTGCGTACGCTCGCTCGGGACATGGATCGGCTCGGTGAGCGATTCTGGAACCGCCAAGAATGGGCGGAAGCCTTGGGTCGCGACAACCGCTTTCGGTCCGTCAGGGCGATCGATCTCCAAGACAGTGCCAAGACGATCTCGGATGATCTGGATGACCTCGCCGTGCTCCTGCTGCTTTCGGTATTGGAGGCCATGGTCCGCGACCAGGCCCGGATCGATGTTGAGAATTCCTTACCGACCCGACTGCATCCCGCCGTGGAGCATGCGGTCGAGGTGCTGAAGAAGGACATTGGAGTCGGTAGTTTCGGCAAGGTAACCCGAGCTTTTCGCGGGATCGATCCGAACCTGGTCGAGGAAGTAAATCAGGTACGCCGATATCGGAACCGGGTGGCTCACGGGCGGCGCGGCCCAGAACCTGACTCCGTCACACCCGAAAAGGCCTACGACCGCTTGACTCGTTTCCTAAAGAGGATGGACGAAGTGGCCATCGTCACCGCGGAGGGCTCGGATGCCTCCTGAAGCGATGACACCAGGGGCGGACAGCTTCAGCGATTCACCGTCCGCCTCCCAGCGGCCGCGGACCACGCGACCGGCGGACAAAGCCATCGCCAACGTCAATCACCGAACCAGCAGACTCGCCGCACGCGCGGCTCGAAGTGGGAGTCGGCCTCCGGGTCGGGTGGGTCCTCGGTGCGCGGCTCGGTGCGAGCCGGCAGGCGGTCGATCGGTCTCTGGCCGATGTGGAACCCGCCGCAGCGCTTGCAGCGGAAGACGGCCAGGCGATAGCCCTCGCGGGTTCGACCGGTGGCCTGGTTCCAGAATTCCAGCCCGATGCGATGCGCCTCCGCGGTGCGGCGGTCGCTGTAGAACGTCTTGCCGCAGGCCGAATCGGCGCGCGGGAGGATCAATCGAGGTCGCGTCATCGGGATCAGCCCTCCCGCCTTGGGGACAGGAGTTGGGGACGATCCAGGAGGACCGCCTCGAGCGGACGGTCGGCGTCGAAGGACAACATCATCGTCGTGGTTCATCCGCCAGCAGAGAAGTGGTGGCTCTCGCGACCCGAGCGGGCCGCGGTTCCGTCATTCGTCTAACGCGGCGACGCTTCCGCGGTGACGGCACCGGCGCGCAAAAGCCCCGCGCGTCGCTCGGAAGCAGCGCGGGTGCCGACCGGCAGGCGGGCGGGCCGGGACCGCGTTCCGGCCGGGATCCACGACCGGGTCAGGCTGGGCGACGCTACTGGACGCGGGAGACGGCCACGACCTCGGTCTCCCAGTAGAGCGGCAGCCGGCCCCACTGAACGGGCGGCTTCTCGTCGGAGACATAGATGTAGCCGATCTTCTTGACAATCGCGTCCGTGACCACCGCGCGCATCGCGTCGACGTCGGCGATGTTGTACACCAGCGCGGCGAACCGCGAGGCGTCATGAGACCGAAGCGGCGCGGGGAGTTCGAACTCGGCAAAGCCCTCATAGTTGGCGAAGACGCAGGTCGCGTCCGAGACGGCCGGGGCGAGAAAAGCGGCATCGCAGGCGATTCCCGGATTGGTGATCACCAGGGGATCGCGGAGCTTCGCCTGGGCATACCTGCGGAGCTCGGCATAGTAGTCCAGGTGGTGATACTCGGCCTCGCGGGGTTGCTGGTCGAAGAAGAAGCCGGCAATCTGAGGATAATACCGGACCCAGGCATCGATGTCCTGCTTGACCTCCGCTCGCGATCGTCCGGCATACTGCGTGTTGACATAACCGACCAGCTTGACCCCTTGATTGGCCGCCTCGGTGAAGATGCCGGCGTAATCGGGATTGCGCTCCCGGCCGGGTCCCGTGCTGGGGTTGGCGATGGCCACGACCTCGACCTTGGCAGCGGCCTCGATCAGTTTCTGCCACTGCTTGCGACCCGCGCCACTGGGGTAAATATAGGCAGGCACGAGGAGTCGGAGCCTCCGGGCCATCCGTGCCGAGGGTTCCGGGGCGGCACTTCCCTTCTCCCCGGGCCGGCCAGGTCCCGTGGGCTCAGGCGCAGGCCCGGAGGGTGCCGCGGCCCTGGAGGGAGCGTTGGCCGTCGGAGTCAAGGACGAGGGCTGCTGGGCCCCGCGCCCCGGCTCCGGCGGTGGCTGTGCCGGCGCGTCGCCACCGGGAGGGCGCGACTGGGCCGGCGGAGCGGCAAGGTCCTTCGCCGCCGCGGGTGCGGTCCTGCGCTCAGGAGCCACCGACCGCATCACGACGAGAGACCCCAGGGCCGAGACCGCCAGCACGGCGGTACCGACCGAGAGGATCCACAGTCGTCGCACCCGCGACAAGGGCCGCGCCGGGGCCGGCCGCCGGGCGCCCGAGGCCAAGGCCGGCCGCCGCGACGGATGCGCGCGCTGGGCGGCCAGTTGCACATCGCCTCCCGGAGGAAGGATCGCCGTGGGGATCGCTTCCGGATCGCTGCCACCGCGCGGTGGTAATCCTGAGCCGTCGACCGGACCCTGGGGATCACTCGGATACCACCACGACGGGACCTCGTCCACGTCCCCTCCGCTGGAGCTGGAGACCGGCGTCCGGCCAATGGTCAGCATCGCCCCACACACCGGACACTTGGTCCGTTTCCCGGCGTGACGGTCCTCCGCTTTGAACACCCGACCGCAGGCGCAGACCACGCGGATCATCGAAATCAGTCCCCTGGAAGGATACACGGATGCCTTCGCCATCACTCACGCGGGGTTGCAATCACGCTCAGAATCCTCATTGACATCATGCAGGCTAGCACAACGTGCCATCCGGGGCAAGCGCGGTGGGATCCGCCGTCAGCTAGAGTGCCTCGCCGACCTCTCTCACTGCTTCTGGCGGCGGCGAGCCCGTTCGTCTCTTGCTGATCGAAACTGTCCAAAGATCCATTTATCGGACGCCAGATCAGAGGGGATCATGATTGCGAAGGGAAGACGTCGTGGGACGATCTGTTCCCGGGCATGATTGTCCCGGCTCGGCGGGACCGCGCCAAGCAGCGCGGGTTCGAAACGCCACCGCTGAGGGACAACGAACGCGGAATCTGAGCCGCGGTTTCGCGTGTGTGCATGTATGGCCTGGGGAGGTGGGGGAAATTGGGGAAGCGGCGATCTCCAGATGGGAGTCTGCCGGGGTCGCTGCGGCGGCGCGGCGAAGGGGAGTTGGTTGCTGATGTCATTGGCGCGCTAATGGTTATGGACTGATTGAGGGTCGTTTGCGGAGATGGTAGACTGACGGTGGTCGGTCCCGGTGCGGTGGCGGATGATGGGTCGGGGTGTCGTCGTTTCGGGATGTTCCATGCTTGACCCCCAGGCGTCGCGATTCTGGCAGGCGGCCCTCCTCAGCGGGCTGATGGACGTCGAGGGGCTGACCGCCTGCTGGGATGCCCTCCCGCCGGCGAAGCGCCGAGCACCCGAGCATCTCGATCGTCGGTTGGCGCGGCAGGCGGTGCTGTCCAAGGCGCTGACCCTCTGGCAGGCGCAGCAACTGCTGGCGGGGCGCACCAGCGGCTTCAAGGTCGACCGGTACCTGCTGCTGGACCTGATCGGTCAAGGGGGGATGGGGCGGGTGTACCTGGCGCGGGATACCCGGCTGAACCGCCGGGTGGCGCTGAAGATCCTCTCCCCCGAGCGGATCAACAATCCACGGGCGATCGCCCGGTTCCAGCGCGAGGCGCGGGTCGGGGCGCAGCTTCAGCACGAGAACCTGGTGCGGGTCTACGATTTCGGCGAGTCCAACGGCCGCTACTACCTGGTGATGGAGTACATCGAGGGCAAGACGATCGGGACCTTGATCGCCGAGCAGGGGCCGATGCCGCCGGCCACGGCGGCGCGGCTGGTCCGGCAGGTCGCGCTGGGGTTGGGGCATGCCCACCGCAAGGGGCTGATCCATCGCGACGTCAACCCGTACAACATCCTGGTCACCCACGATGGGATCGCCAAGCTGGCCGACCTGGGACTGGCGATCGACTTGACCGAATCGGATCGGGTCACGCGCGAGGGGGCCACGGTCGGCACCTTCGATTACGTCGCCCCCGAGCAGGCGCGGCATTCCCACGCTGCCGACATCCGCAGCGACATCTACTCGCTGGGTTGTACGCTGTATCATATGCTTGCCGGTCAGGTGCCGTTCCCCAGTCCCAGCCTGCCCGAGAAGCTCTTCGCGCATCAGGCCCTGGAGCCGACGCCGCTGGACCAGCTCGTGCCGGGCTTGCCCGAGGGTCTGGCCGAGGTGGTCCGCCGGATGATGCGGAAGGGGCCAGACGAACGGTATGCGACGCCGACCCTCCTGGCGCAGGCGCTGGAGCCCTACACCGACGAGTATGCCGCGATCAGTGGTCGAGCCGACGCCGGGCGGCCCCTGCCGGGGCCGCGGCCGGAGACCGAGCCCGGCGATCCGAGCGGAGCGGCCCTTGCCGGCGCACCGACGGTGCACTCGTCGGCCTCGCCGGCGCCGCGCTCGGAGGAAATCGAAGCCGGGGCCGCGCCTCGGATCGCGGCCGCGGCTGGGATCCTCCCACGCTCGGGGGGCGACCTGCCCCACAGCGCGGCGCTGTCCCCCGGCGGTGCGGGTCTCGACCAGCCGGAGGTTCCCCTGCTGACCCCGGTCGATGAGCCGGCGGTCCCCCTGCTCACCCCGATCGACGAGACCGACGCGACGAGCCAGGACGTGCCCCTGAATGTCGACCTGGGCCCAGAGCCCTCGCTGAGCGCCGGGATGGCGCGATCCAAGCCGCGATTCCTCAGTGTGTTCCCGCTGGGCACCGGATCGGTGTTCCTGCCGGGCGAGCCGGGGTCGAACTCCTCGACCGCCGAAGGACCCGCGTGGTGGCCGGCGGCCGGATGGCTGTGGGGGCTGATCGTGCTGGCGGCGCTGGCCACCGTCGTCATCGTCCTCTACGGGCTGGCCGGAGCGCTGCGCCCGACCGCGCCGGTCGCCCCCGAGTCGAGGACTCGGCATGAGGCGGGATCGGACCGGGCCCGGGCCGCTGCCGCCGACCGCCCCAGTCGGTCCGGGGGTGCCCCGCCGGCCATCCTCCTGCGCACCCCGGGTCGGGAGGAGGACCCCGCCGAGGAGGGGATCCCCGCCGAGGACCCCATCCAGGCCATTCGGACGGCCATCTCCAGCGGTCGTTATGTCGAACTGCGGAACCGCGAGCCGCTGCGCCTGCCCCCGGGTCAAACCCTCAACTTCGAATCTGCCTCGGGGTCCCTCATCATCCGCGCTGCCCGGGGATGCACGCCGGTTCTCGACATCGAGCTGAATGGCTCCCGGCCCCTGGTGACGACCGGATCCAATGTGTCCGTGGAGCTGTCCGGCTTGACGATCCTGGTCCGCTATCCCCGATCGGGGGCGGGCTCCGCCCCGGCCCCGCCGCCGGTGATCCGCTCGGCCGGCAAGCGGACCAAGATCGAGCGGTGCGCCTTCGCGGTGGCGGGCCGGGCCGGGTGCCACGATTCCTGTGCGATCGTGGCCGACGGCGGATCGCTCCTCGTCAATCGGTGCTGGTTGCAGGGGTTCGACCGGGCCATCGAGGTCTCGGCCTACCTCGGCGCCCTTGCACGGATCCACCAGACGATGATTGTCCCGGCTCCCGCGCGGCCGCTCACGATGGGCGGTTGGAGCGTGACAGTCAAGGCCCTCGGCAGCGGGGGGGCGGGGACCAGGACGCCCCAGCGCCTGATCCTCGATCACTGCACGGTCGAAGCGGCGGGCCTGCTGGACCTGGCCGGCGGACCCTCCCCACCCGACCTGGAGGTCGAAGTCAAGCACTGCGCCATCCGCACCGCCGCGCTGGTGGCCTGGAAGCGCAACCCGCTGGCCACCGGCCAGGTCCGTTGGTTCGGCGAGGGCAACCAGTACGACATCCGCGGCCGAGCCTGGATCGTCCCCGCGGCCGGATCGGGGCCCGTCACGGCCACGTCCCCGACCGATGTGACCGATCTGGAGAGCTGGTCCAAGGTCGCCGCGCGCGAGAGCCAACCCATCCGCACCACGCTGGTCTACCGCACCGACCCCGCCGCGCGGGCCGATCCGCTCCGGCCGCGCGACTTCGCGATTGCCGACCTGGGCTCGGCCTCAACCGCCGTCGGCGCCGACCCCGATCAGGTCGGACCCTGGGGCCGGTGAGGATCACCGTCGCGGCGTGCGGATCACGCTCGGCTCACCCCACTTGAGTCGAGAACCCGTGCTGCCGGCGATGGACCGGGCCGTCGAACAGCTTCGACGACTTGAACAGCTCGTACCGGCCATCGCCGGCCATCGCCAGCGTCCGGCCCTCCAGGGCGGCCCGCTCCGGGGGAGTCATCGGCCGGAACTCGCGCACGATCTTCAGGTTCTGCTCGAGCACCGTCTCCGAATCGATGCCCGAGACCAGGGTCGAGATCGGCAAGGAGAGCACGTAGCGCAGCGCATCCGCGACGGGGATTCCCGCCTCCTTCACGATCACGCCGGTGCCCCCCAGGCTCTTCATCGCCAGGACGCCGATGTTGCGCTGGAGCAAGACCGGCAGGACGTTCCGCTGGAAGCTCCGGTAGTGGACGTCCATCACGTTGAGCGGCATCTGCACGCTGGCCCACTCGTAGGGCATGCTCAGCATCTTCAGATGGATGATCGGATCCTTGTGCCCGGTGAAGCCCAGGTAGCGGACCTTCCCCTCCCTCAGCGCCTTCAGCCCAGTCTGGAAGGCTCCGTCCGGGGCGAAGATCCAGTCGGGGTCATTATCGTAAACGATTTCGTGAAATTGCCACAGATCGATGCGATCGGTCTTGAGCCTGCGGAGGCTGTCCTCGAGGTCGGTCTGGGCCTCCTTGGCGGTCCGGCCGCAGACCTTGGTCATGAGGAAGACCTTGTCGCGGCGTCCGCCCTCGGCCAGGGCTTTCCCCATCCGCTCCTCGGCGAGGCCGTTGTGGTAGAGTAGGCGACCAGCGAGGTGGCCGTAGATGGTTGTCATCTTACGGCTCCTTTTCCAATCGCCCCTCCCCGAACCGGGCTTGCGACTTTCACCGCACCCGGCTCTCCAGTGAGCTTCGCAGGTGATGGTCTATCGTAGCGACCGGCATGGATGTCTTTGTGACAATCCGTACAGACCGCCAGGGACTTTCGCTTTCGAGCGATCATGATCTTTGCCCAAGTAGCTTTCGTAGCCCGTCCTGCTCGATCCAGATCAGCTAGCTTGCGAACATGGTGCATCTGGACAGGGCCTTCGGCACCGCATAGCTCGCATTTTTCAGCTAGCATCCTTTGGACGATCTCAGAGCGGTTGTTGCCTGCTTGGAACCATGATGCGTCGAAGTCGAAATCCTTGCCTCCCAACCCGTCCGGCTTTCTCTCAAGCGGGAATCCTCCAAAGATCGCCAGGAGCGGATCTTTGTTCGGTCGTTGCACGATGACCCTAAGCGACATACGGTTATCGACTCGATCGATAAACCTGTATTTCCTGTAGACCTCCGTGACGCTGATGCGATGCTTGTGAGCAAGCGTCTTAGTCAGAGAGATTTCCAGGATGTGCTTGATGTGGGCCATACGTCTGGCAACGTTGGTTGCCATGCAGTGGTAGTTGTAGATTCCCTGGAGCACAGATTGGTATCGCATGATGATCGTGTAATCATCATCTGGTTCCAGTTCCGGGCGATGGAGAATCTGGCCTCCACTGCTGTAACGACCGAGGACTTTAGCGATGGTCGGTCGGGGCATCAGAAGTGCGATGCACCCGTTTGACCGTCGTCTCCCGTCTTTGGTGATGAGGGTGTTCGCCCTCGACACTGTGATCTCGTAGCCCAGGAACTTGGCCTTCTCATCGACCGCATGGGTGATGAGGGTCTTTTCGATCGACAACTGGAGCTTGAGCTTTTCGTTCAAGAACTCCGAGAGTCGATCTCGAATGGCCTCAGCCTCCTTCTTTGGACCAGCGAATCCCAAGAGAAAGTCGTCGGCGTATCGAACGTAGCGTAAGCGGCGGTAATCCGGGTCCATCGAGTCCATGGACATCGTGTTGTACATGGCTCGCTTCAGTCGTCCGATGGCTTCGACATCGTTCGCCTTGCGTGCCCGTTGCAACTCGTTGTTGATCCGATTGTATGCCGGATTGGTCCGTCGTGACGCCCCTTTCGTATACGCCGGGATGAGCGTGTCCTCGACAAACCGATCAAGGTCGTTCAGGTAGATATTGGACAGGAGTGGGCTGATGATACCACCCTGCGGAGTTCCGCTGAAGGTATCTCGCCGCTTCCAGTCCTCCATGTACCCAGCCTTGAGCAGGCCGTCGATCAGCCGAATGAGCCGGCCATCGTGGATGTCTCGCTGGATAATCTCCAATAAGACCGAATGGTCGATATTGTCGAAGCATCCTTTGATATCACCTTCGATGAACCAGGCCGTCCCCTTCCACGTCTTGCGGACCTCCTGGAGGGCCGTGTGTGGTCCTCTGTTTGGTCGAAAGCCGTGCGAGTGGTCGCTGAACCGCTGTTCGTAGTAGGGTTCCAGGAGCGTCCGCAAGGCTTCCTGCACGAGCTTGTCGCTCCATGTAGGAATTCCGAGCGGTCGCATCTTCCCGTTCGCTTTCGGAATTTCCGTCCGGCGAACCGGCGTCCAGACATACCGTTCCTGTCGGAGCAGGGCGATGATGTCGTGGATCTTCTGGAGGCTCATACTATCCACCGTTTCGGAGGTGGACCCCTTCGTCATCGCTCCGGCATTCCGGTAAATCTTACCGTAGGCACGAAGGAAGAACTCCGGGTCGAACAGATGCTTGTAGACACGCTCCAGGGGGAGACCCCTGGACCCTCGATCCTGATGGATGGTCAGCACCGTGTCGGCGTTACGCATCACACGTACCTCCACAGGCTCCCACCCGACTCACCTGCCTCCCTTCGCCATGTACCAGGCTTTCCCTGGCTCCGACTACTACGGAGGCTCCGTCGCCATAGGGCTCTCGCCCCGTAGGCGATCCCGCATTTCGTGCTTGAGTGACGTTCAGGACGGCTGTAGGTGCCCATTTCGTATCCTTGAGGTTGCCTGTTGCAACCCAGCTTCCTCGGAGCGTGTTAGGAATGGCGACTACCAAGCCATCCCCTTGCCAGCCTTCATCCTCTGCTGGATGTCTCGGAAGCTCTTGGACGTCAACCACCGTGTCCAAGCCCTGCTGTTTCGAGTGTGGATACTTGGGTTCATGCAGTGTAGCATTCACCATACCGTCCGGGCCTCGACCGGCATACAGCTTGGTGGTTTCGCTGTATCCAGCCTTTCCGAACATGCTGCTTTCCCCTCTAGCTTTCGCCTTCAGGTAGGTCCGGTGGCCCAAGGGTATCACGCTCAACCCTTCCCGAGTTGCTCGGGGATCAACTCAAGCCGCAAAGCGGCGCACGTAGTCCCAGCAGTTGTCCAGGAAGGTGATCCCCTCATCGACGGCCCGCTGGATGAGCCGGAGGCTCTGCTTCTCGGAAAGTTTCTGGGGGTTGGTGCTGGCGTGGCCGCCGAGGCAGAGCAGGCTGACCATCTGGCCGGTCTTGCCCAGCGGGCGCAGCGGGATGCCGCCGGCGTTGATCGGCTGGCGGCCGAGCCGCTGGGCCTCGGCCGACTCGGGAATCGAGGCCGCCGCGAACCCGGCGGCGGTGGCCTGGAGGAATCCACGGCGATTCGGACTCGGGCTGGTCATGGTCGTCTCTCCTGGGTGGTCCGGTCGCAAACCTTGGTCATTCGGGGCCTCCGACGCTGGGAGCCGCCGACGATCCGGCCGACTTCGTCACCGGGACCCTCGGGACAATGCGACGCGAAGTTGCTACTCTGAAACAACGGGGAGATTGTGCGCGGTCCATTCCCTTCCCCGGATTCGCCTGCATTCCCTGCGCCATCCTGGAGCGTTCCTTCCATGAGGATTCCGGCTCGACCTTCGATCCACGTCCTGATCATCGTGACTCTGGCCTGGACGGTGCTGGTGAGCATGCCCGCGGCGGGGAGGGAACCGCTGCAAGAGAACGCGTCCGCAGGACGGTTCCGGCCCGAAGACGGCTGGAAGCCGTTGTTCAACGGCAAGGACTTGTCCGGCTGGACGTACCGCAATCCCCGCGCCAAGAAGGTCTGGGTGGTTTGCGACCAGGTCCGGCTCGACCCGGCGGACCCTGCTCGGCTGCTGCCGATTGGTCAGGGTGGGTCGCCGGGCGCCGTCCTGCTCTGCGGCGAGGATGGACGCGGCTCCGACCTCCTGACGACCGAGACCTTCTCCGACTACCAGCTCCACCTCGAGTTCAACGTCCCCAAGGGGAGCAACTCCGGAGTCTACAACCGCGGGCTGTTCGAAATCCAGGTCTTCGACAGTTACGGCAAGCCGAAGCTCGGCGTTCATGACTGTGGCGCCCTCTACGAGCGGGCCTTCCCCCGCGAGAACCTCGCCAAGCCGCCGGGGCATTGGCAGTCGTTCGACATCACGTTCCAGGGGAAGAAGCTGACCCTGGTCTGGAATGGCAAGCCCGTGTACCAGGATTACGACATCCGCCATGGCGAGACCGACCGCGAGGCGTTCGAACGGCTCAACCATGAAAATGCGCACAAGCCGGCAGCCTTGCGCGTCAAACTGCGGGAGGAGAACGGCCGCTACCTCGGTTACTTCGGCGAGGGGGGCACGCGCTCCGGGCTCGATGGCCCCGACCGCCCCGGCCCTATCCTCCTCCAGGGCGACCATGGACCGGTGGCCTACCGGAACCTTCTGATCCGACCTTTGCAGGAAACCACGAGAGGATCAACCGCGCGATGAAGACCTTGACAGTGACGCTGGATTACGGCCGGACCGGCTTGACCGTGGAGCTGCCGGCGGATCGGGTGGTGGGTCCGCTGGCGATCCGCGACGTGCCGGCGCTGGAGCACCCCGAGCAGGCCGTTGCGGCCGCGATCGAGTCGCCCATCGGCGCGCCCGCGCTGCGGCAGATCGCCCAGGGGCGGAGCGACGCCTGCATCTTGATCTGCGATATCACGCGGCCGGTCCCCAATCGGACGATCCTCCGGCCCCTGTTGAAGGTCCTGCACGAGGCGGGCGTCCCCCGGGAGCGAACCTTGCTCCTGATCGCCACCGGGCTGCACCGGCCCAGCACGCCCGCCGAGAAGGAGGAGATGCTCGGCGCGGAGATCGTCGCCGGCTATCGCGTCGAGGACCACCATGGCACCCGCTTGCAGGAGCACACGCTGGTCGGGACCACGGCGCGCGGCATCCCGGGCTGGATCGACAGCCGGTACGTCCGGGCCGACCTGAAGATCGCCACCGGGTTGATCGAGCCCCACCTGATGGCCGGCTATTCCGGAGGCCGCAAGCTGATCTGCCCGGGGGTCGCCGCGCTGGAAACGGTCCGGCGCTGGCACGGGCCCGAACTGCTGGAGCACCCCAACGCCGACTGTGGGATTCTCGAAGGCAACCCGGTCCACGAGGAGAACACCCAGATCGCCCGCATGGCCGGCTGCGACTTCATCGTCAACGTCACGCTCGACAGCCGCCGGCAGGTCACCTCGGTCGTGGCCGGCGACATGGAGCTGGCCTTCCTGGAGGGGGTCCGCTTCATGGATGGGATCTGCCGCGCGGCGGTCCGGCGGCCGGTCGAGATCGTGGTGACCAGCTCGGCGGGATATCCCCTGGACACCACGTTCTACCAGGCGGTGAAGGGACTGACCGGCTGCCTGCCGATCGTCAAGCAGGGTGGGACGATCATCCTGGCCGCCAGCCTGACGGAGGGATTGGGCAGTCCCGAGTTCCAGTCGGCGCTGCGGGACCATCCCTCGCTCGAAGTGTTCATGGAGCGGATCCTGGGGAAGGATTACTTCGTGATGGACCAGTGGCAGGTCGAGGAGCTGGCCAAGGTTCGGCGCAAGGCGCGAGTCAAGCTCGTCTCGGACGGGCTGCCTGCGGATGTCCTCTCCGCGTGCTTCGTCGAGCCGGCCTCGAGCGTGGAGTCGGCGCTGGCCGAGTCGATCGCCGACTATGGACCCGGCGCCCAGGTCGCCGTCATCCCCAAGGGACCCTACGTCCTGCCGACCGTGATGGGATGAGAATCGACTGGTCGAGATCCTTCACGGCCGCTCATCGTCCTCACCTGCCGGTCGATCCGAATGGAAAAAAGGAGGACATCGCACGCCTGTTCGGCACAAGATTTGCGCGATTTGCTCTGCCAGACAAAGTGACTGCCATTCTGGCGGAGACGTCTCGTGGCGGAGCCATCCGACAAGCCGATTCCTGGACATAAACTCCAGGGACTCAAGTACCTCGACAAATTACTGCCACTCTTTGACCAGGGGAGCTTTCAGACCGGCCCGGTGCACACCCGCGCCCCCACGCCTGCGCCGCATCGTGCGATGCTTCGCCAGCAGGACCGTCCGTTCCAGGATCGATGCGGATCGCCGCCACAAGCGGATCTCGTCCCCGATCGACGCGAGCCGCCCGGCTTTCGCTTGCTCGCCCAGCGCGAAGGCGGCATCGTTGGCGGCATCGTCGTCCGCGTAGTCCACCTCGCGGCCGCGGTGCCGGCGGCGGAACGCCTTTGCCAGGGCGAGCATCCGTGCCCAATGGCGACGGACCAGCTCATGAATCTCGACGACTTGCCCCTGGTCGAACCGCAGGACCACGACGGTCGTGGTCTCATCCGGGTGGGGCGAATTCATCGCGACACCTCGCTGCCGTCGCGGGGCCGCGCAATCGCGGGCGTGGCGCCCGCCGGCGCCGCCATCAGGCCGCACGACACGATCCTCTGGCCCGGCCTCGCAGGGCTCTCGGGTGACTCGCGATGTGGAGCTTAGATCGCGCCTCAGCACCGTTGCAAGGGGGTTGTTCGCGCAGTTCAGGCGGAGTGCGAACCGCTTGGAAGCTGGGCATGGTGATGATTCCTCGGACCACCCTCATGGAGCCGTGGCGGGGTGGTCCGGGGGCGGGCCGGCCTGGGCTTGGTAGAAGTTGGCCAGGCCGAGCTGGCCTTTCTTGCGGTAATGATCGGCGAGCAGGCGATTCATTCCCGGATGGGCGGGATCGGCGCGGAGGACCAGGCTCGCCCACTCGACGGCCTCGTCTTCATGACCATGATCCATCAGCCAACGCGCCGCGGCGCTGCGGAGCTTCGGGTCCTCCGGGGAGCGGTGCAGCTCGCGGCTGATCCGGCCGAACTCCGCCTGCTCCTTGCGGATTCGCTCCACGGCCTGGAGCTCGGCGTCGGCCTGGGCCTTCTTTCCCAGCCGGAGAAAGAGCAGCATGCGCTGATAACGGTTGGCGGCGTCGAAGGGGTCGGACTGGACCGCCCGATCGAAATAGTCGAGGGCGGCTTCATAACGACCCTGGTTGAGCTCGATCGTCGCGCGGGCGGCCAGCGCCACGGCATCGCGCGGCGCCAGCGCCAGGGCACGATCGAGCAGGCGGCCGGCCTCCGCCACGTCGCCCATCTCCAGGGCATTCTGCCCGGCGCCCAGGTAGCCGATCGGATCCGCGGGCTTGCGCGCGAGGTAAGCGGCATACTCGGTGCTCGCCTCGGCATTGCGGTGGGCAGCCCGGAGCTGGTCGGCCAGGCCCAGCCGCGCCTGGTCCAGGTTCGGATCGCGCTGGAGCGCGGCGTGATACCCGGCGATGAGGACCTCCGGCTCGACCGCCCGGCGGCTGTCGATCTCGGTGCGCAAGAGGTACGGTCGGGCGTCGTCGGGCGCGTCGCGGATCCAGCGGTCGAGGACCGAGGCGGCCGCGGCCAGCCGGAACGTCCCCAGGTAGAGGCGAGCCAGGGCCTCGGCGACCTCGGGATCGGCCGTGGGGGACGCCTCGAACGCCTGACGCAGCAGCGGCTCGGCCTGGGACGCCTGATTGGTGCGGGCCAGGGCCAGTCCCCGCAGCCGGGCCAACGGCTCCCGGGGATAGCCCAGCGCCCGCGCGCGGGCCAGCTCCCGGTCCAGCGTGGCCAGGTCGTTGCGGGCCCAGGCCAGTCGCGCCTTGCGATAGTGCGCCTCGCCCGATTGGGGAGCCGAACGGAGCCAGCGCTCCAGCGCCTCGGCGGCCTCCTCGAGCCGCCCGGCCGCCAGGGCGCCGCGGGCCAACCGCGCCTCGCGCTCCACGGCGAGGCGGCCCCGCAACCAGAACCATCCAGCGGCGATCGTCAGGACCAGCACGACGATGACCGCGATGGTCCTCGGCCGATGGCGAGTAGGGCTCTCGACGGACGACCTCGCTGAAGACATGATTCCGATCGATCCTCCTCGGGGGCCCCGTCGAGCGGACGTCATCCGACCAGGACGGCATCTTGGCTGGCAGATCGGCCCAGGTGCTGGTGTCGCGACGCGAGTCCGGGTGCCGACGTCGTTGCGGGACGACAGCCCGGCCGGCAGGGATCTCCGCACTGGGCGCGGGTTCGGTTCGACCCGTGTGCCGGCGCGTTTCTCTCAGGGTATTCTCGTCGGGCCGAGCGATTTGCGACAATAGCCCAGTCGCCGGTCTCAAGGTGAAGGTCCCGCAAGACGTTGACGAATCCGCATGGAACGTCGCCTGGTTCACGGAATCTTGATCGTTCTGACCC
Organism: Isosphaeraceae bacterium; assembly: GCA_021324445.1. Classification (GTDB taxonomy): domain Bacteria; phylum Planctomycetota; class Planctomycetia; order Isosphaerales; family Isosphaeraceae; genus JAJPJC01. The sequence goes on along the minus strand of JAJPJC010000050.1, from coordinate 26,067 downwards.
TGGTCGCGCTCGCCGGCGGGATCGCCGCGCTGGGCTACCGGCGCACGCGCCCCGGCGGGCCGATTGCCAGCCTCAACGAGGTCCGCGCCCGCGCGCGGGCACGCCGCTTCGACGAGGCTCGATCGCTGCTGGCGGGCTACCTCCAGGCCCATCCCGGCGACCGGCGTGGCCACCTGCTGATGGCCCAGCTCGCCACGGAACCGCCGAATCCCGCGCCGGAGCTGGCTCTGGGGGAGCTTCGCGCCCTGCGGCCCGAGACAACCCAGGAAGCGGCACGCCTGCGGTTCTTCGAGGGCAAGGCCCAGTACCAAAAGGGCCGGTACGACCTGGCGGAAGTCTCCTGGCGGGAGGCGCTGCGGTTGGATCCGCTCGTCCCCGAAGCGGGCTGGGCCTTGCTCGACCTCCTGGATAAGGAAGGGCGCGTGGAGGAGGCCCATCGCCTGGGCATGCATCTGCATGAGCTCGAGCCGGATCCGCGCGACCGGGTCCGCATCCTCCTGGAAGTCGCGCGGCTCGACATCGAAAAGGTCGCACCGGGTTCGCAGCTCCCGTTGTTCGAGCCACTGGTCCGCCAGCATCCTGAGAACGCCCCACTGGCCCTGGTCGTCGGCCTGGCGTTGATCCGCGCGAATCGCGGTGAGTCGGGCCTGGAAATCCTCCGCGACACCCTGCGCCGCCATCCCGAATCGCCGGAGATCTGGGATACCTGGCTGACCGGCCTGTACGAGGCGTCGGAGTTCGACCGGCTGGCCGCGGAATTCGACCATTTGCCCAGGACGATCGCCGCGGATCCGCGGTTCGCCAAGCACGAGGGGCGGATCGCGCAGAACGCCCGGGACTGGGCCCGAGCGGTCCGGGCCTATCGCAGCGCCTACGCGTTGGAGCCGTTCGATCAGGGCGTCCTCTACCGCTTCTGGTTCGTCCTCCGCCAGGCCGGTGAGACGGCCGAGTTCGCGCGAATTGACCGGGTCTACGCCCGCTACAAGGAGGCCTACCTCCAGTTGCGCGGGTCCTACCTCGAGATGGACCCGGCTGCCGGGCAGACCGCGGCCCGCCCGGACGAGCTGGGGAAACGGCGCGGGGTCTACTATGAGGCCATCACCATCCCGACCCTCGGGCTCCAGCCCCACCCCGATCTGTACCGGCGCCTGGCCGACCTGCGAGAGCGGCTCGGCCGGACCGACGAGGCGCGCGCCTGGCATCGGCTGGTGCTCCGCGACGTCCCGGGCGATTCGGTCAGCCTGGCGGCCCTCGAACGCCTCAAGTAACATGGAACCAGGCCGCACGCGGCCCGCCCGATGAACCCGGCGCGGTCCCGGGCCGGCCGGCCCCTGGTCTCAGCCATCAATCTGCCATGATCCCCGATCCCGTCCTGGCCGCGCCGCCTGACCGTGGCGGACCGGCCGGCCGAGCGAGCCCCGCCCCGGATTCCGGCGCGCGACGGCGCACCGCCCCGCTGCGGCTGTTCCTGATGACCGGCCTGATCCTCGGCGGGTTCGCCTACAACGCCTGGTGGTACTGGCGGGACACGCGACCCCTGGCCGACCTCCGCAAGATCGAGATCTGGATCGGCAACCGGGAATACGGCGATGCCAGGAAGGAGCTGGGGGAGCACCTGAGGCGCGCTCCGCACGACGGCGCGGCCCGGATCATGCTGGCGCGGGTGCTGGCGGCGCGCGGCAACCTCACCGGTTGTATCCGCGAGCTCCAACAGGTCCCGACCTGGTGGCCGAAGAAGGACGAGGCGCTTTACCGCCAGGGGCAGGCCTATCTCATGTTGAACCGGGCCAGGGATGCGGAAGCGGCCTTGCTGGCGGTCATCGATGCCGACCCGCTGCATCCGGCGGATCCGGCCATCTTCCACGACGCCAGCCAGGAGCTGCTCTCGCTCTATGCCACCGAGGATCGCTGGGACGACGCGCACGTCATCCTGTGGAAGGTCTACGATCGGTCGCCGCCGGAGGACCGGCCGACCGTGCTGGCGATGCGCATCCAGTCCGAGCTGGAGCGGATCGCCCCGACCGAGTCGACCAAGCTGCTGAGGCGTTACGTGGCCGCGGATCCCGACGACTGGGAGGCACGCCGCGCCCTGGCCAACGCCGAGCTGGCGCTGGGCCAGCGCGCCGAGGCCCTTCGCGATCTCCGCGACTGCCTCGACGCCCGGCCCGAGGATCCCCGCCTCTGGCGCGACTACTTGACCATGCTCCAGTCCCTGGGCGAGGTCGATGACTTCAATGCGGTCCTGGACCGGGTGCCGGCCCTTGCGGAGACCGAGCCCGATCTCTGGATCTTCCGCGCTCAGGCGCGGGAACGCGCCGGCGACTGGACCACCGCCGCGGCGCACTATCGCCGGGCCCTGGAGCTCAACCCCAACCTGCTCAACGCCCACTACCGCCTGGCCAACATCGAGGGTCGCCTCGGCCACTCGATCGAGGCCGCCGCGCACCGCAAGCGCTGGCAGGAGCTGCACGAGGCGCGCAGTGCGCTGCGCCAGGCCTTCGGCGCGTACTTCGAGGCCCAGAAGAGCCTCCCCAATGACAGCCCCGAGCTGCTGGCGTCCATCAGGCGACTGGCCTCGATCTGCCAGACCCTCGGCTGGTCCCGTGCCGCCGACGGCTGGAGCCGGCTCGCCGGCCCGTAGTGCCTCCATCCGGAGTCGAGAACCGAGGAGGAGCGTGCGTCTCTCCCGTCTCGGCTCGAGGTGTTCGAGACGTCCCGCCCTCAGGTCAAGGCCGAGGCAGCTGGGCCAGGTATTTGGCCGGCTCCCGCAGCAGCTGGGCCGCACAGCCGCCGCAGCACAGGAAGACGACTCGGCCGGAGACGACCAGACGCTTGGGCAGACCCATCGAGCCCAGTGGCATTCCGGTCACGGGGCAACGCTTCTGATCTTCGGCGAGCCTGCGATCCTCGGGTGCGAGCTCTCGAAGTGCCTCGGTGCTCGCGGCCGCGGGGCCGGCGCCGCCCTCACCGGCGGCCCCGGGCTGCGCCGCCACTGCCGGGCGATCGCCCCGGCCGGCGCCGAAGTACCCCGCCGCGAGGCTCGGATTCAGCCGGGTCTCGGCGTCCAGGAGGAAGGCTCCGGCGATCGCAACCCGCCGGCCCGGCTCCAGGCCCCGGATGACCGGGTAAACGTCGCCGCAGCGCGGGCCCAGGACGACCTCCACGCCGTCAAACATCCCCGGCATGCTCTCGACGAAGACCGTCGTTCGCGCTCCGGTGTCGACGACGGCCGATTGGGGCACGACCAGGACTTGGCCCGCGGGGGCATACCCAATCACGCGGGGCTGCAACGCCATCCCCCCACAGGCCCGGCAGACCGCCCCACGCTTCTCGGCCGTGACCGACGGATGCATCGGACACCACCACCGGATTCGCTCCCGCGCGGCCAGGGGACGGGGCTCCTTCTCATTGCCGTCGATCGGACACCGCTCCGGCTCGAGGGCGATCGCCGCGGGGTGGTCGGGGCACACATATTGAGTCCTCGGCTCGCCCGGCACCACGGGTGGCGGGTCGCGAGGCATCGAGCGGAACGGCTCGAGTGTGGCCACGGCGACTCGAAATCGGACGGTGCCGATCATGCCGCCACGCAGCGCGCGCGGGGGATCCTCGATCACGATCGTCGCGCGGGCGAACTCCCAAGGGCCCTCCCGGTGGCGCTCCAGCGATCGAACGCGGCCGGGGATCCAGTCCTGCCCCGGCAGGTCCGGGCACGCCACGTCCACCACTTGCCCCGGGTCGACCCACGGCGCCTGGCGCGTCGGGATCTCGACCAGGATCGTCGCAGTCTCGTCCTGGCGGACGAGCACGCCCGAGGCCGCCCACTCTTTCTGGAGCGGCCGGTAGTCCACCGGTGCGGTCTGGATCCCCGCAAGCTGGATGCGGTAGGGCGAGAGCTGCATCCGCGCGAGGACGCCGTCGGGCAGCAGGATCGCCTCGCCGCGGCGGCGCCGGACCAACGCCATGTTGCAGACCCCGCACCGCCCTGGCCACTCCGACACGACGCCCGGGTCCATCGGACAAAAATACTCGGTGTTGCTGGAGACGGCGCGCCCGGCGACGCTCTCCACCGGTGCCCGATGCGTCAGCCGATCCCAGTAGTTGCGGATCACGTCCCAGCGACCCACCACCACGGCGGCAATCACCAGCACGATCGGGACGCGGAGCCGGACCTCGGCCAAACGGACGGCCGAACGCACCCGGCCCCAGGCTGACCCCCACTGACGGACCACTTCCAAGAGAATGCCCACCCCCTGTTTCGCTCCCCTTGCCGGGCGCTTCCTTCAGTCTCCAGCCGAGAGGGATTGGGAATCCCAGATTCCAGGATTCCAGATTCCAGAATCCCAGATCGTGGGAACCACCCATCTGGAATCGGAAATCTGGAATTTGGAATCCCTGACATCTGTGCCCGGCGCCGAGCTCCTACGTCGGTTGATTCTCAGGCATCGGCGGCGCTACCGCCGCGACGGCCGCCCTTTCGGGGTCCGACCGTGGGAGGTCTCGGGACCGTTGCCCATGTCGATCATCCGCTGATAATCCGTCTCGCTGAAGACCCAGACCGGGTCGCGACCATAGACGACATAGCGGACATCCTGGACCGCCTTTGTCTTCTTGATCGTTAGCTTGACAGCAAATCGCTTGGTCCCATCGTCGCTGGACTGCTCGTCCCTGATCTGGAACGCCTCGATGGCCTGGCCGCCTTGCCGGAGGGAGTCGGCGACCCGAACCGGGGGAGTCGCCTCGATGGGACCGTAGGGCTGTCCATCCCGCCAGGCGGTCAAGGCGGCCTCGAGCGCGGAACGGGCCTGGTCCTCGCCGGGGCTGAACCGCGTCTGGCCGGTGGCGCCGCAGCCGGCGAGCAGGAACAGACCGGGCGCGGCGGCGAGCCGCCACCACCGCCGGGATCTCAACTGTCGCATCATGATCGATTCGCCTTTCCCCGATCTTTGCGGCTGGGCTTAATAGGAATCGGAGGAGATCACCTCGCCGCCATTACGCGTCCCCAGGGCCCGCCAGGTTTGAAGGTTCACGCTGTTTTTGATGAAGCGAACGGAGCCGTCGCCCATCATCAGGTTGGCCCCGCCGGGATGGCGGCTCGAAGGGGGGACCTGCATCGCCATGTTGGCCATGGTGCCCGTGAAGTTGGGGGCGGCGCAGGTGTTCTGATTCGGCGGCGCCACGTGGTTGTAGGTGGAGCAGCACATTTCCCCCATGACCCAGCTCATCCCTTCCCGGCTGGTCAGGGGCGGAGCGGTCATCGTGTTGAGTGCCTGGCAGTTCAGATAGGTGTCGTCGACCGTCGTCTGGTTGGGAAACACGAACATGTCCGTCTGGGGATTGGGCACGCCGGTGCCGCGGATCTTCTCGCTGAAATAGGCCGTGTTGCTCAGGCCGTCGGTCACCGCCGCCACCTTGACCGAGCTGTTGTAATAGAAGATTCCGCGCGGCACCTCGGTGGGGGCGATCGCGCTGGGGAAATTCTCGCTCAGGTCGCAGGCCCAGGTCTGCTGATTGCCCAGGTAGTTGTTCCCCCCCGGCCAGCCGGTGATCGGTGGAATATCCGAGGGGCAGAGAAAGACCGCGACCTGGGTCTGGGAGGCCGTCATGTTCTCGCGGTTGGGGTTCTGATAGGCCGGCATGAACGGCACCGCGCCGGCCATGCCGGGCGTCTCGGGCGGCAAGTTGAAGTTGATGCTGTTGAACAGCGTCCCCTGCTCGATGAACATCAGCAACTGGCTGTGCGTCGACCAGCGCGCGTAGCCGGCCGCACCGGGGACGGACCCCGTGTAGGTCAGGCCCTTGCCGAAGGGATAGAGCTTGAACCCACCTTCATAGTTGGCGATCGCCAGTCCGATCTGCTTCAAGTTGTTGGTGCACTGCGCCCGCCGCGACGCTTCGCGGGCGGACTGGACCGCCGGGAGCAACAGAGCGATCAAGACCGCGATGATGGCAATGACAACCAGTAATTCAATCAGCGTGAAACCCCTGTGCTGGTTCCTCATTACGGACCTCCCTCGCTGGAAATCGCCTACGATGGGGATGATGACTTGGCCCGGCGGCTTCCCCGGTCGACGAACCGGGTGCTCCGTGGGAAAACGTGCGGCGGACAAGCAGCCTGGTCCGACCGCTGCCTGATTGGAGGCGGCGCGACCGCTCCTGGAGCGGCGACGGCCGCTGTAATGCCCGGCGCAGAACCGCGCTGACCATGAGGACGACTCGAGGGCGGCGCGGACCATTCGGTTTGCCAACGTTTCCGAGGCAAGAACGCCGGTCCCTCTCCGACCCTCCCGACCAGTGTCGATCAGGCAGTGGATGGGATGCGGGGTGGACGCTCGATGGGAATGCCGAGCCGAACGGGCCGTCGGCTCTCGGGGTCGGGGGCGAGTGGATCGGAGCCGGGAACGAGGGGCGGGGCGCCAGCCGGCAGCGCGCCCCAGAGCTCGACCCGAGGGGTCGTCGAGCCGGTGGAGCTCCCGGGCAGCTCGGGCGTTCGGGAGCATGCTCCCCGGGCGCAGGGGGACCGGCGTTGGGGCTGCTGAGGAAGCTCCGAATCGGGGGCCTCCAGCAGTTGGCTCGGCTCGAGGACCAGCGGAGGAATGCGGATCCCGGAGTGAACCGCGCGTTGCACCCAGGGATGGTCACAGCCGGCACGAGCCTCCGCGCACCCGAGCATGCCGGTGACCGCCACGGCCAGCCAGGCCATGCCTCCGGACTCTGCCCATCGCCAGCGGAAGAAGCGCCTCATTGCGATCGATCGTCTCGACGATCCGGGCCCGGTAAACCGGGATGATCCCAGACAAGAAACGGAAAAACGTACGATCTCGTTCGGAAGTTGGCTGGGCGTCTCAATCTTTCAAATTTATCCTGGCTCGCGGAGAATCGCAAGCCGGTGCGCGGAATTTGTTCGCGAGGGGTTGGTCCGATCCGAACCCCTCTTGACGCTGCCTCAAGAGACGGTATGCAGGAAGGCATGACGCTGGTCAGAACGTAGGTCAGGCTGTAGCCTGACCTTTGATTCTGTCAGGCTACAGCCTGACCGACGACTGGCGGGGGCTGCTCCGTTGAGGAATCGGGATGAACTCGATCGCGAGACGACGCCGTCCGGGTGGGCTGCGGAGCCGGCTCGACATCCTGGTCTACGGACTGCTGCTGGCCGCCGGTCCGACCGGCTGTGATGGCCGGAACGACGAGGGAACCAGTCCGGGCTATCTGCCAGGATGGGCCGAGGCACGGCAGGCCCTCGAATCGGCTCTGGCGGCCTGGCGGGACGCACCTTCCCCCCTGCCGGCCTCGTTCGATTCGCCCGCGGTGACGTTCGTCGACAGGCGGCGCCGGCCCGGTCAGCGGCTCCTGTCGTTCGAGGTCCTGGGCCGGTCCGAGGTCGAGAACGCTCGTCAATTCACCGTCCGCCTCCGCCTGGAAAACGAGGTCGAGCCCCGCCTCGTCCGCTACAACGTCCTGGGCCGCAACCCCGTCTGGGTGTTCCGCCTCGAGGATTATGAGGCGATTTCGCATTGGGAGATGGACATGTCCCGGCCCCCATCGGATACGGATCGGGGGTCCAACTGAGCAGGGCAGGTTCCCTTGCCAGGCCCAGTGATCGCCTAATCCGAAGCGCCCGCGTGGGGAAGCGCACCGGATCCGCGCGGGCGCGTCGGGTGGGTCGTCTCCAGCAGCGATCGGATCAGGGGGAGGAGTGTTGTGCCCAGCTCCTGCTTGAGGATGAATCCATCGGCGCCGGCGTCGGCGACGGCGCGGCGGTACTCCGGCTCGTCGTGCAAGGACATCAGGACGATCCGCGGTGCCCACGGCGCCGCGGCCAGGCGGCGGGTCACCTCCAGGCCGCTCACGTCGGGCAGAACCAGGTTCATCAGCAGGAGGTCGGGCCGGTGGCGGTGCACCAGCGACATCGCCTGGCTCCCGGTGCGCGCCCGCGCCACCACCTGAATCCCGGGGACCTCGGACAGGAACCGGCCGAGGACACCCAGAAGCAAGGCATGGCCGTCCGCCAGGAGAATCCGGCAGTGGTGCATGCAATCCGCCTCTCGCGCGGTGGCCGCGCGGCTCATGAGGCGACGGTCGTGGACGGCGGCCCGACCACAGCGGTCGTCGCGACCCGACGCCAAGCGGTACCCAGGACGCTCATGATCGGTTTCCGCGCGTGGCCCATCGCCGGGCTCCGCGGGCTGGGAGCCGGAACGGATCGACCGGGCGGTCCGCCGCGCGGAGAAACCGGAGAATCCGCGACCGCTTGACCATGGTTCGCGACAATTGAGCCTGTCCCAGCAGGACGTTGCACCCAGGTCGGGAGAGGTAGGCTCGCGCCCGTTCGCAGTCCAGCGCCAGAGCGTGGAGCTCCAGCAGCAGCGACTCCCGGGTGGTCAGGCTCGATCCGGGAGAGTGCCCCGCCCGGGCCGGGTGGACCTGGAAATCCTCCGGCCCAGGCCGGGGCCGCGAGAACCCGCGCGGCGCGGTCGGGACCGATCGCTGGGGGAACGGCAACGTAGCCCGAGGCCGTGGCCTGCGCGCTGGAGTATCATTCATGGAATCATCACTTTCGTCATGGCACCGAGGGACCTCGGCTGCTCCCGACCGAGGGGAGGAGGCGCCATCGTGACCTGAGGCGCTGCTCAGTGGCATCCGTCGGGCGGACGGAGCCTGGACCGCCCGCTCCCAGGAAGATTCTGGTACAGGACGACTCGGCTGGCCGTGGGGAGCTTCCTGAGCGGCCCATCAGGAAATCCCTCATCTCGCGACCCGACCTGGGGAGCGGATCCGCGGCCGTCAGGCATCGAGCGGGGCCAGCCCGGTGCGGATGGCGTAGCGGACCAGGCCCGCGACGTCGTAGATGTCGAGGCGCTCCATCAGTTGGGCGCGGTGGGTCTCGACCGTCTTGGCGCTGATCCCCAAGCTGTGCGCGATGGCCTTGGTGGTCCGCCCCAGGGCGATGAGGCGGAGGATCTCCCGCTGTCGGGGGGTGAGCAGCTCGGGAGTCCGGGCCTCGCTGCCGGTGCGGCGCAGGTAGTCGGCGATCACCTGCTTGGAAACCGCCGGGCTGAGGTAGGACTCCCCGCGGACCACGGCCTGGATCGCCAGGTGGAGCTCGGCCGTGCCGGAGTCCTTCAGCAGGTAGCCGGCCGCGCCGGCCCGGAGGGCCTGGCAGACGTATTCCTCGTCGGCATGCATCGAGAGGATGATCGTCTTGATCTCGGGGAGCTCCCGACTGATCCGGGTGGCCAGCTCCAGGCCATTCATGCCCGGCATGGCGATGTCGGTCAGGACCACGTCGGGGCGCGTCGCCAGGATGGCGGCGAAGGCCGCCTGGCCATCGCCGGCCTCGGCGACGACGGCGACCTCGGCGAGGTCCTCCAGCAGGGCGCGGATGCCGGCCCGCAGCAGGGTGTGGTCGTCGGCAATCAAGACGCGGGTCAGGGCCATCAGGGTTCCTCCCGGCACTCCAGCGGCGGCACGGATTCGGACAAAGTCAGGGGGAGCCGGACCAAGACCGTGGTCCCCTGTGCGGGAGCGGATTCAATCGCGATCCGGCCGCCCAAGAGCGCGACCCGCTCCTGCATCCCCAGCAGGCCGAGGCTGCCGCCGCGCAGGGCGCGCTGCCGCTCGGCGGCCACGTCGAACCCCGTTCCATCGTCGCGCACCAGCAGCTCCAGGTGGCCGCCGGACTGCGACAAGGAGACCTCCACCCGGTGGGCTCCGGCGTGGCGCACCACGTTGGTCAGCGCCTCCTGCACGATCCGGAAGCACGTGGTGGCAAGCTCCGACGGCAGGAGGATCTCCGGCGGATCGGCCGTGACCTGGCCCAGGAATCCCGCGCGGCGGCAGGTGCGATCGTGCGACCACCGCACGGCGGCCACCAGTCCCAGGTCGTCGAGCACCGCCGGCCGCAGGTCCAGCGACAGATGGCGCACCTGCTGGAGGACGCGATCGACCAGCCCGTCGCTCTCCTTGAGGTAGGGCAGGAGCGTCGCTGCCTCGGCACTGGCCATGGCGCGCTGGAGGTTGATCCGCACCGCGGTCAGCGACTGGCCGATTTCGTCATGCAGCTCGCGGGCGATCCGGCGGCGTTCCTCCTCCTGCGCCTTGAGGAGCTGTCGGGACAAGCTCTGGAGCCGCTCGCGCCCCGCGCGAACCTGATCGAAGAGCAAGGCATGCCGGATCGCGATCGCAAGTTGATCGGCCACCTGGCCGGCGATCTCCACCTGTTCGGCGTGGAAGACGCCCACGCGGTCCGAGCCAAGGAGGAGCCAACCAATGACCTGACCCTCAGAGGCCAGCGGCAAGCCGAGGTACGAGCGCAGGCCGGCCCCGTGCAGGGTTCGGAGGATGGTCGATGGCTCGGCCAGCCGCGCCACGTCGTCCACGGTCTGGACCTGCTCGGCGCGGATCGCCGCCAGATCCTGGGCGCCGAACGCCTCCAGGGACACCTCCGTGCCCGGGGGGAAGAACGGCAGGCCGCCACCTTCGGCAGCCAGCATCTCGGCGATCTGCCGCGTCCAGTCGAACACCCAGATCCCGCCACACCAGTAGGCGATCAGTTGGCGGAGGTGCCGCAAGGCGGCCGTGGCCAGCTCGCGCGGCCGGTGGGCCGCCAGGATCGCCCGATCGATCCGCCGCAGCACGGCCATCCGCTCCTCATACCGCTCCAGCCGCGCGGCGTGCTGCTCGATCTCCGCCTGCCGCTGGGCGTCCTCGTAGGCCAGTGCCAGCAGCGCCGCCAGGCTCACCGCCAGCCCCTCGTCCTCGACCGAGAACTCCTCCAAGCCCAGCTTGTCGACGAAGGCCAGCACGCCGTAACGGTGCGCGGGGGTGCCTACGGGGACAGCCAGGAGGGAGCCGGCCGCCTGGTAGCCCGGCAGGATCTCCCGCGGCGGTCGTCCGGCGCCGGCGGCGATCCGCTGGGGCACCCCAGCCGCCAGGACCTGACCGATCAGTCCCGCGCCCGCCGCCGGCGGCGCCGTCCGGCCTGTGAGACCGGCATCCAGACCATCGGTGACGATGTGGCGGAAGACCGGCCCAGGCTCTTCCAGGACCGCCACGACGGCCTGCCGCGCGCCGATCATCTCGCGGCCCGCCCGGCAAGACCGGTCGAGCAGGCGCACGGGATCGCGCTCCAGCGCCAGCGAACGGCCCAGCTCGCTCAGCGCCGTGAGCCGCCGCTGGGCTTCCTCCAGCTGCCACACTCTCGCCGACAGGGTGTCCCTCACCAGACGGAGCGGGTCAGGGTCCATCTCCGGCGGCGGCGCCACGGGAGCCCGAAGCCGGCCCCGACCCAGGACCTCCTCGACGGCCCGGAGGATCTCCGCCGGCTCGGCCGGCCAGCTCAGCAGATGCTGGACGCCCCACTGGCCGGCCCACGCCCGGGTCTCGCGGTTCGCATCGGCGACCGTATAGAAGATCACCGGCGTCGCGGCGATCGCGGGATCGCTCCGCAATTGCCCCACGAACTCGGTGCCATCCCTCGTCGGCATCAGGACACCGGCAATCACCAGGTCGGGACGCTCCCGCCGCGCCATCGTCAGGGCCGCGGCGCCGTCACAGGCCTGGTGCAGCGCGTGGCCGGCGGACCCCAACACGTCCGCGAGCCGCTCGCGGTGGCAGCGCCGATCATCAAGCACCAGGATCGTCGCCATGATGCGGACCTCGCCTGCGCGAGCCGGTCTCCATCTCTTCAACGATGGGCTCAAAACGGCACCCGCCTTCCCGGGCGGGAGGGATGGAGTGGGAATCGCACTAGATTAAGCCATAATGCAATTAAAAGCAAGATGCCCCCGGCGCTTCCTTGTTCGTTTGAGGAACCGCCAACGCAACGTACGGTGACTGCTGGTTGCCAGGCGTCGAGGAGCGGATCCTGTGGTTCTCGAAAGTCGAGATTTCGGAGGAAACCCGGTGGATTTCGTCCAACGCCCCTGGGTTGCGCGCGCATAACCGCAGTGCCGCACGGGGTGGGCCCCCTTCTCCTCGATCCTCGCATTTTGGCCTTATTAGGCTACAAATCGGGCCCACGACGGTGGGCCAGGCTCTGACCACCCGGGAGTGGCCACCGGGCCGGCCTGGCGGCGCGGCGGGCCCGGGCTGAGGGAGAATGTGAGGGACGCGCACAGGATGTGGGGGCTGTCCTGGAGCGGCGGTGCGCGTCCCCGAGATGGGGTGTGGGCCCTGGCGGGAGAGTCGAGGCGGGCGCGGCGCCCGCGCCGGCCGGCGATCAGCCGCAGCGGGCGAGGTAGCCCGGCTGAGGCGGGATCGAGCCCGACTCGCGGCGGCAACCCGTGGAGTGCGGCAGCGCTCTGGTTGGATCGCCCGGCAGCTCGGGTCGAGGGAACGTGGACGGACCGGTTGGAGCCGGCGGCGTCGGCGTTGCGGTGCGGTGGCGGGCCGGGCAGGGCCCTCGGGGTGCGATCGCGGCGCCGCCGGGGTCCGTGCTCAGGACGAGCTTGTCGAGGGCGTCGCGGGCGATCTTGCGCACCCACTCCTTGGTCAGCCCCAGCCGGCGCCCGATCTCCTTGAGGGTCATCGGCGGCTCGCCCTCCAGGCCGTAACGCCAGGTGAGGATCGTCCGGGCGCGGCTATCCAGGCGATCGAGCCGCCGCCGCAGCGCTTCGCGCTCCTCCACCGCCTCGAGCAGGGCGTCCGGCCCGTCGTGGTCGTCGACCGCGTTCTCGGCCGATCCGGGGTGCGCTCCCGCGGCCAGGCCACTCTCCAGCCGGACCCCACCGGCATGGCGGGCCTTGGCGACCAGGCTCTTCTGCTCCTCGCTGAGCCCCAGCGCCGCGGCGACCTCGTCGAAGCTCGGTGGGCGCCCCGCCGCGCTGCTCAGCGCGTGCTCCGCCCGCCGCCACCTGGACAGCAGCCGGACCATGTGGGCCGGCACCCGGATCGTCGACGTCGTGTTGTGCAAGGCCGCCAGGATCGCATCCATGATCCAATAGGTCGCATAGGTGCTGAAGCGGGTGCCGAAGCTGGGTACGAACGCCTCGGCCGCTCGGATCAGGCCGAGGTTCCCCTCCCCCACCAGGTCCTCCCACATTAAACCGAGTCCCAAGTAACCGCGCGCCACCAGGGGCACCAGGCCCAGGTTCGCCTGCACCAATGTGTTGCGGGCCTCCCGATCGCCGGTGGCGATCCGGGCCGCCAGCCCGCGCTCTTCCGCGCCGGAGAGCCCCGATCGACGCGGTAGGTCTCCCGTCGCCTTCAGCCCGCACTCAAACCGCGATGCTTCAGCCTCAATAAGACGGATCATGGAGTCAGCTCCCAAGCGACGATATCAGTCCACGATTCAACCTCACGAGATGCGGCAATCCTGCCCGTCGACGGTCGCCTGAGGATTCGAGCAGAGACCCGGTCCTCACCGATGATCCCGGGTGGAGTCTCCAAGGTCCGGATCGATCTTCGGTTTCCCGAACAGAGCCCCGGCCATCCCTCGGACGGCCGACCCGCTCGCTGCCCCGGCTCGTTCCCACTGCGGTTCCAACAGGCCGCCAACGCATGACCCTTGCACCATTGCAACGAGGTCTGTTCGCCATGTTAGGACAATATCTCCGCCATTCAAGTGGTATTATCCTTATTAAAGCACCAGGAAATTCCTGATGACCTCAGGTCACGGCCGCCGGGCTGGCATCGATCCCGGTGTTTGGGAAAGCTCGATCGGATGGTGGAGACCGGAGAATCGCTCGGGGTCGACAGCGGGAGGGATTACCGATCCGGGACGAGGGATCGCGCTTCGGGGGCGGCGACGGGACGATCGCGCCTGGCGAACCAGGTCCTGCCCTGGAAATAGAGGACCAGCACCAGGGTCATGACCAGGGCATAGTCGCGGGCTCCCTCGCCGGCACTCCAGGGGTTGGCGGATCGCCGGATCGCGGAGAGAGTGACCCCCAGCCAGGTGGCCATGACCGCCGTCGCGGCCAGGGCGCGACCGAGTCCCCGGCGCATCGCCTCGGCGAGGAAGGGAACGGCCAGGACGACGATCAGCCCGGTGAGGACGTGAATCTCCCTCATGAGCGCTCCGCTGGGCTTGCGGAAGTCGGTCTCCAGGGCATCACCAGCTTCGGTCGCGGTTGATCCGCAGGAGTGACGAGGTTGGCAAGGCTTCATCCCGGCTTCTTGAAGAGGTCGAGGAATCGATCCTCGTAATCCTTGTACAGGTTGAGGCGGTCGAGTTCGCGTTTCAGCTCGTAGGCCTTGGAGCGGTCCTGCCGGGCCTGGGCGAAGAGATGATCGATGCGACGCTGATCCTCCGGACTGGGGCCTTCCGCCTCGGTCGCCTCGAGCTGGGTCGCCTCGTCTTCATGGGTCGCCTCGTCCTCAGAGGCCGACTGTTGCTGTTCCAGGGCCTCCTCGACCTTCTCCAGCAACTCACCCAGCTTGTGCTCGACCTCCTGGGCTTGCTCGGCCAGCTCGCCCAGGTCGATCTCGAGATGCGCAATCCTCGCGAACGCTTCCAGCACGGCCATCGAGGCTTTGGGGAACGGGAACTGGGTGAAGATGTGGGGCATCTCTCCCAGCAGGCAGGCGCCGCGCAGGCCGCTCTCGGCCGCGACGCCCAGGAGCACGCCGTTGAGCCCGCCGATCTGACCGTCTTCGAGGATCTCCAGCTCCAGCCGCTTCAACTCGGCGAGGCTCTCCTCGTCGGTCGCCGCGCCGAAGACGCGCGCGGGGTGCTGTGGATGCATCGAAGTCGCCATGGCCGCGAACGTGTAGACGCGCTCGATGCCGAGCTGCCGCGCGAACTCGATCAGCCGGTGGCAGAACGGATACCGCCCCTTGGGCGGCTGGGCCTCGCCGATGAACACGACCAGGTCGTGCTTCCCCTTGGGATCCTTCCAGACGAAGAACCGGCTGCGCGGCAAGCGGCCGGTGCGGATCAGACCCGCCTTGACCTCGACGTGCTCCACGTCGAATAACTCGTGCGCCGAAAACTCGGCCAGGATGTGCATTTCGAGCTTCGTCACCAGGTAGTAGCCGGCGCTGATGGCCACGTTCCCCATCCCGGGCCAGACCGCGACCAACCATGGTTTGTTGAGCTTCAGCTCGCTTGCCATCGATACACCCCCGCGCTCCGCCCACGGCCCCTCCTGCGATCATGGCATCACAGCCGGATTCCTACAAGAGCCGACTCCCTTCCTCATGGATCGTTCGGTCCGGCCGTTGCGCACCCAGGCACCCACTTCGATCGTAGATAATAATTACCCGCGGAGGATGAGCAAACGCGGCGCCTGATCTCGTCCCGAGATGGAGGCGATCGCTCAGGTCGGAACCAGCCGCGCCACGAGGTGAATCCCGGCGGTACGAGATGTGCATTGGCTCCCCAGATTCAGGAATAGCCAGACACGCCGGGAGAGCACGGGGGTCGCGCCGGGATTTGGGGTGGAGGGAGACTGAAGGCGCTGACCGCACCCAGGAGCTGCCAGGAGCCGGAGCGCCCCGGGCCGGAGCCTCCTCACAGACCTCTGGTCGGTCCTTCAGTGATCGGCACTGACGACCGACCACTGGCTCATGACTGCTGCAAGGCAGAGGTCGACCATGAGAGCGTGTACAGCGTCGGCTCCGAGGCACGTGCGCGACCGACCCGGTTCGGAGCCGGTGCCTGGATATCGTCTGCTGGAGCGGATTGGGCTGGGCGGAGCCGGGGAGGTCTGGAGTGCCGAGGCGCCGGGCGGGCTGCGGGTGGCGCTGAAGCTCGTCCCGCTGGTCGGGGGACTGGGTCAGCGCGAGCGGAACAGCCTGCGGGTCCTCCGCGCAATCCGCCACCCCAACCTGCTGGCGTACTTCGGCGCCTGGCAGTCCGACGACCGGCTGATCATCGGCATGGAGCTGGCGGATCGCTCGCTCTGGGATCGCTACGTGGAGGCAACCAGCCAGGGTCTGGCGGGGATTCCCCTGGGCGAGTTGCTCGAAGTCCTGGGCGAGGCGGCCCAGGTGATCGACTTTGTCAACGAGCCGCGGCACCAGCTCGAGGGGCGATCCGGGGTCGCGATCCGCCATCGCGACATCAAGCCGCAGAACATCATGCTCATCGGCCAGGGTGTGAAGGTGGCCGATTTCGGCCTGTCGTGCCTGAGCGATCAGTCCGGCGCGTCGCGGCCCACGGCCGGCTTGACCTTCGCCTACGCCGCACCCGAAGTGTTCCACCGCCAGACTTCGGCCGCGTCGGACCAATACTCGCTGGCGGTGACGTACTGCCAGCTCCGGACCGGCCGGCTGCCGTTCGTAGGGTCCGCGGCAGCCGTGATGCACGGGCACCTCTTCGGCGCGCCCAATCTCGCCTTGCTCCCGGAGGCCGAGCGGCCGATCGTGGCGCGGGCCCTGGCCAAGACGCCCTCCCAGCGCTGGCCGAGCTGCCAGGCATTCATCCAGGCTCTGGCCGAAGCCGCTCGGGGTTCGCCCCAGTCGCTCGCGGCCATGTGGGCGGACGTCCTGGACGACGCATCCGACTCGGGCTCGGTCCTGGTCCCACCCCTGGCCGAGCCCGGCGCGGAGTCCACACCGATCTCGGCCGAGTCCCTGTCCGTCGACGCGGTGAGCGTTTTCTCTCGGGATGCGGTGCTCGGGCTCGCCGAAGCGTCGGACCAGGCCATGGGCGAGTCCTCATGCACACCCACCCTGGTGGTCCCCGCGAGCACGGTCGTCCCCGCCACGAGACGCGTGCCCCGCCTGATCCTGGTGGCGATTTCGATCCTGGCGGCGGGCGTGGCCCTCTGGTCGTGGAAGATGGCCAGCCGGGCGGCCGTCGCGCCGCGGCGCGCCGAGCCGGTGGCCGAGATCCGCGTCCCGGAGCCGGTCCGCCTCGACCCGGCGTCCGGCAGGCCGGCCCCCGCAGCCGTGGCGGCCCGGTCCTCCCGGGGGCTCATCGCTCCGTCCGCCCCGGGCGCGACCGTCCGGCCCCCGCTGCCGACGCCACCGCCGCTGTTGGGCCCTTCGAAGCCGGCCGAGCCGAGGAGTTCCGACCGATTCCCCACCCGGTTCTCGTCGTTGGAACGGTGTCTCGCCCTCTGGACGCCTCTGATCCGCCGAGCTTGGACCGTCGGTTACGACTGGATCGCCCACCAGGGGTCCGCCCGGCGGCGCCCGCCGGAACCCGGAGCGGGAAACCTGGCCCCGAGGGCCCAGAGGCGGCCGTCCCTCCCAGCAACGCCGCCTCCGCCGCGCAGCTCGGAGCTGGGGCCGTCGTTGCCGGCGGCCGGATCGGGCCTGCCCGCGCTGCCCGGACCTCCGTCGCGGTCCGAGGTCGCCGCGACCAAGTCCGCTGGGGATCTCCGGCTCACTCTGCCGGAGACGTTACGCCTGGCTGCCGGCCGGAGCGTGCCGGTGCCGATCGAGTTGACCCGCGGCGGCTACTCGGGGCCGGTGACCCTCCATTTCGAGGGCCTTCCTCCAGGTGTCACTCTGCCGGACCTGACGATCCCCGCGGGCCGGAGCCGGGCTGAGACCCGGGCCGTGGCGCGGCCGGACGCGACCGCCGCCACAGTGCCCTTGAGGATGATCGCCCGGGCCGGCTCCCGGCAGGCCGAGGCCACGATCCGGCTCCAGGTGTCCGCCCAACCGCCGCGAGAGCTGGAGAACCGGGGCTTCGCCCTGCTGGCCTGCGGCCGGCCCGCGGAGGCCATCGCGGCGCTCACTCGGGCCATGGAATCGGGCGCATCCTCGAGCCTGTATCACAACCGGGGGGTTGGTTATGCGCTCCTGAACCAGCTCGATCGGGCCATCGCCGACTACACCGAGGCGATCCGACTCGATCCCAGCAATGCCCGCAGTTACGCGGCCCGCGCGCGGGTTTACCTCAAGCTCGGCGATCTGGCACGCTACCAGGCCGACGCCCAGCGCGCCGCCGAACTCACCCGGACCGATGGCCGCGCCGTCCTCCCCCCACCGAATCCCTCCCCGCCTCCACCGCACCACCCGACCGGCTCAGACCCGTCGAGATGACCGTGGTATCCGTCATCGCCGCGTTCCCGGCCCAGGTTTTCCCCTGGGAGAATCTCTCCCCATCACCAAGGCGTGCCCTCCGAGATCGGTTCTCCCCCGTTTCGAGTGCCCAGGGCCCGCCAGGTTTGCAGGGAGATGGAGTCTTTCACGAAGGCCACGTGCCCGTCGGCGAAGAGGGTATTGGCCCCCGAGGAGTGTGCGCTCCCTGCGGTCCAGGCGCCCTGCTGAACGAGCCCGGCATTGGTACAGGTGTGATCGTTGATTCCAAGTACGTGGTTGTACAGCGAGTAGCCGAACCCGTCGCGCGTCCAGTCCAGACCCTTGCCCAGGCTTTCGAGCTGTGCGAGCAGGGGGTCCAGGCCATGACACTCTGAGCTGAATGGCCCGAGGTCCGCCTGACCAATCAAGCGGTCGGGGGTCGCGAAGACAGCCCGCTTGGGGTCTCGAACCTGGGGATTACCGTTGCCGCGGAGCCACTCCGAGATGGCGGCCGTGTTGCTCAGGCCGTCGGCGAAATCGCGAATCGCGGCGCCGAACGCCCCGTTCCTCACTCGTCCGGACGGGGTGAACCCGACACCGGCGTTGCCGGCGTAATTGGTACCCCCCTCCAGCCCCGGGAGTGCCTGATCCGAAGGGCACAAGAAGACAGCGATCGTGGTCGACCGCGCGGTCTGTCCGGCGGGTGTCGCCGTCGTCGTGTCGAGCGAAAGCCCGGCCAGCGCGGTTTGCTCGATCTCCCTCAAGAGGCCGGAGAGCCGGCGGGGCAAGGCTTGCGCACGGGTGGCGTGGTTGTTGAGGGCGACCCCGAGCTGATGCAGGTTGCCGGCGCACCAGGTGCGCCGGGCCGCCTCGCGCGCCATCTGCACAGCCGGCAGCACAAGCGCCACCAGGATACCGATAATCGCCACGACCACCAGGAGCTCGATCGCCGTGAAGCCCGCGGACCCGGTCTGCCGGTGCATAACCGACTCCTCCCCCAAGTCGACTTCCCCGCTCCGCGGAGCCCAGGCGGTCTTAACGCCCGGCCTCCGGACGTGCGGTCGATCGCGATCCGGCCGCGAGCTGGCCGGCCTTGATCGCGCCCCCCTGGATCACCGCGAGGAACCGCGCGCGGTCCTCCAGCAGGGCGATCTCGGCGAGGACATCGCCGTCGACGACCAGCAGGTCGGCCAGCTTGCCCGGCTCGACGGTGCCGATTTCGTGGCCGCGGCCCATGATCTCGCCGCCGGTCTTCGTCGCGCAGGTGATCGTTTCCAGCGGCGAGAACCCGACGTCGCGGACGAAGAAGGTCAGCTCCTTCGCGTAGTCGCCATGCGGATTCCAGGCGAAGCCGTAATCGCCGCCCATGCCGAGCCGGCCGCCGGCCTTGAGGATCATCCGGGCACTCTCGGCGCCCCCCTCGAGCGTCTCCTTGTGCCCGTCCACCACGGCCTGCGGCATCCCGAATGCCGGACCCTTCTCGATACTCGCCCGCTCGAATTGCAGCGCCGGCACGACGGGCGTATTCCGCTCCAGCAGCAGGTCGAGCGCTTCCCCGTCCATGAAGGTGCCGTGCTCCAGGCAGTCGAAGCCGGCGCGAAGCGCGTTCTTGATCCCCTGGGTCGCGCGGCAATGGCCGGTCACCTTGCGGCGGTAGTTGTGCGCCTCGGAGACCACGGCGGCCATTTCCTCGAAGGTCATGCAGAGGGTGTGATGGTCGGCCGTGTCGGGTGCGGCGGCATCGCCGGTCGGATAGGTCTTGATCCACTCCACGCCGTCCTTGACCAGCTTCCGCACCGCCTTGCGCGCCTCGTCGGGCCCGTTGATCAGCAGGATCAGGCCCTCCATGCCGAGCTTGAGATGGTCGGGGTTCCAGTCCATCAGGCCGCCGGCGCCGCAGATCTCGCGGCCGCTGGCCGCCAGCCGCGGGCCGGGGATCAGGTCCTCCTCGATCGCCTTCTTGAGCCAGACGTCGATGTTATGCAGGCTGCCGCCGCTGCGCGCCGCCGTGTAGCCGCATTCCAGCGCCAGCCGGGCGTTGCACGCCGCCAGGATGGTGACATACTCGACCGGATACTTGATGTCCAGGTCGGCCAGCTCGGCGACGTCGAAATACGTCGGGTGGAAGTGCGCCTCGACCAGGCCCGGCAAGATGGTCCCGCCCCGGGCGTCGAGGCGACGCACCTCCGGCGGGACCTCAGGCGCACCGCGGGCCGGCCCGGCGTAGGCGATCGTGCCCTCCCGGATCACCACCGCCGCATCGGCGACGGCCGGTCTCCCCGTCCCGTCCACAAGCTGGCCGTTGGCGATCAGCGTCACCCCTGGGGCGGTCTTCATGGCGGGAGCCTCATCGAATTGAGGTGAGGATCGGGATGGCGCCTCGATCCGCACATCCCGTCGCGGGTGGTTGACGGGGGGCCCAGCAGGCCCTACGCTCGTAAAGGTCCGAATGTAGAGCTCGTTGCCGCGACTGTCAAGCCGGTCGGATCGAGTCCATTTACTGATATTCTCGGAAGTATGATCCATGATGGATTCTTACATCCAAAGCATTCTCAATTTGATTGCTCCTGCTGGCAGGCTCGGCATCGTGTACCTGTGCGGCGCGCTCCTGGCCGGCGCCGATGCCGCGCCTCCGGGACGGGACGCGGACCCACCGCCCCGCACGACGGGCGCGCCGGCCGGGCCGGATCGGCTCTTCGCCCGCGACAATCTGGTAGCCTGGTGCATTGTCCCTTTTGACAGCAAGAAACGAGGGCCGGAAGAGCGCGCGACGATGCTCCAGCGCCTGGGATTCCGCCACTTTGCCTACGACTGGCGCGCCGAGCACATCCCCACCTTCGACGCCGAGCTCGAGGCCCTGAAGCGGCACGGCATCGCGCTGGATGCCTTCTGGGTCGCGCCGGGCGAGCTGAACCGCGAGTCGCGCCTCATCCTCGAGACGCTCAAGCGCCACGGGGTCAAGGCCCAGCTCTGGGTGCTCCTCGACCTGGGGTCCGATCGCGTGGGCGGGGAGGAGCAACAGCGACGGGTCGAGCGGGCCGCGGCCAAGCTCCGCCCGCTGGCCGAGGCGGCCGCGACGATCGGCTGCTCGCTGGCCCTGTACAACCACGGGGGCTGGTTCGGCGAGCCGGAGAACCAGATCGCAATCATCGAACAATTGAAGCGGCGGGGCGTGACGAACGTCGGGATGGTCTACAACCTTCACCACGGCCACGACCATCTCGACGGCTTCGCCGCGCGGCTCGCCAAGATGAAGCCCTATCTCGTGGCGCTGAACCTCAACGGCATGGATCCGGCCGGCGACCGGATCGGGAGGAAGATCCTGCCGCTGGGCCAGGGCGCGCTGGACCTGAAGCTGCTGCGGATCATCCGGGACAGCGGCTATCGCGGCCCGATCGGCATCCTGGGCCATACGGTGGACGATGCCGAGGCTCGGCTGCGCGACAATCTCGATGGCCTGGACTGGCTGGTGCCGCAGCTCGACGGCAAGCCCCCCGGCCCGCGGCCCAGGCCGCGGACGCCCGTGCCTCCTGTTCCTGCCGGTCCTTCCAGCTCGACTGCGCCGTTCGATCCCGCGCTGGTCGTCGAGTTGCTCGGCAGCGCGCGCAGGGAGGGTGATCCTCAGCGCGGGGCTGCCGTCTTCGCCTCACCAAAGTTCGCCTGCCTCTCCTGCCACCGCATCGGCGACCAGGGCGGGTCGGTCGGTCCCGACCTGACGACCGTCGGGGTCTGCCTCAAGCCCGAAGAGATCGTGGAATCGGTCCTCTGGCCCCGGCGGCAGGTCAAGCCGGGGTATGCGGCGATCACCGTGGCCACGGCCGACGGCACGGTCCACCAGGGGTACGACCAGGGCGAGACCGGCCTGGAGCGGTTGCTCCGCGACCCAGCTACCGGCCAAACGATCCGCATCCTGAAGACGGAGATCGTGGAGAACCGCTCTGAGGGCACCCTGATGCCCGACGGGCTGGCCGCGGCGATGAGTCCCACGCAGCGCCGCGACCTGATCCGTTTCTTGCTCGAGCTCGGGCGACCGGGGCTGTCATCGGCTGATCACGTGCGCGGTCATTCCCAGGTGCCGGCCGCATTCTCGTACGACCGGGCCCCACTGCATCCGGAACATTGGCCGAACTGGCGGCTCGCCGTCAACCGGGATCGCGTCTACGACTTCTACGCGAAGGAGGCCGAGTTCTTCAGGAAACAGCCGGCCATGCCCGCGCTCCTGCCGGCGTTCCCTGGTCTCGACGGCGGGAAGCAAGGCCATTGGGGAAATCAGAACGAAGCGACCTGGTCCGACGACCGCTGGAACCGGACCGATCTCGGGAACGTCCTTTGCGGTGTCTTCCACGGCGCGGGCGTGACGGTCCCCAAGGGCGTCTGCGTCCGGCTGGGAGATCGGGGCGAGCTGGCGGCCTGCTTCAACCCCGAGACACTGTGTTACGAGGCGGTCTGGAGCGGCGGCTTCCTCCGCTTCTCAGCCACGCGCCACGGGTTGCTCGACGGCGTGATTCTCGATGGCACTCCCCTGCCCCGCCCCGAAGGACGGCGGCCGGAGCAACCCTTCGTCTACCACGGCTTCTACCGGCACGGCAACCGGATCATCTTCGCCTACCGCATCGGCGAGGTCGAACTGCTCGACGCACCCTGGGCCGAAGGCGGTCGGTTCACCCGGCTCGTCGCGCCGGCGGACACCCATCCGCTCGCCCACCTGACGCGCGGTGGCGGGCCGCGGCGATGGCCCCAGGTGCTCACGACCCGAGGGACGCTCGGCCGCCAGGGACCCTATGCCATCGACACCATCCAGCCGCCGTTTGAGAACCCGTGGAGGGCCCTGCTCTTCTTCGGCGACCACGACTTCTTCCCTGACGGCACGGCGATGCTCTGCACGATCCAGGGCGATGTCTGGCGCGTCGACGGGCTGGATGAGACACTGCAACAGGTCCGCTGGCGGCGGTACGCATCAGGGCTGCACCAGGCGCTGGGGCTGGTCGTCGCCGAGGGGAAAGTCTATGTCCTTGGCCGCGACCAGGTCACACGGCTCCACGACCTGAACGGCGACGGCGAGGCCGACTTCCACGAGTGTTTCTGCAACGGCTTCTTGACTTCACCCGCCGGCCATGACTTCATCAGCGGACTCCAGCGCGACGCGTCCGGGCGATTCTACACGGCCTCGGGCAAGCAGGGCCTGCTGCGGATCGCAGCCGACGGCCGTCAGGTCGAGGTCGTGGCGACCGGCTTCCGCAACCCGGATGGCCTGGGGCTGGCCCCCGACGGCACGCTCACCGTCCCGGCGTCCGAAGGGGAGTGGACTCCCGCGTCGATGGTCTGTGAAGTGCGGCCGGGCGGTCACTACGGCTCTCTCGGACCGCGGGCCGCACAGCCTCCCGACCTGCCGTTGGTCTACCTCCCGCGCGGGCTGGACAACTCCAGCAGTGCCCAGGTCACGGTCCCGGACGACCGGTTCGGCCCGCTCCGGGGCCAGATGCTGCACCTCTCCTTCGGCGCCGGGACGTATTTCCTCCTGCTGCGCGAGAAGGTGGGCGAGCAGCCCCAGGGAGCGGTCGTGCCAATGCCCGGCGAGTTCCTCTCCGGAGTGCACCGAGGCCGCTTCAATCCCCGAGACGGACGGCTCTACGTCTCGGGGATGGCCGGGTGGGGCACGTATACTTCAGCGGATGGTTGCTTCCAGCGCGTGCGCTACACGGGGGATCCCGTCCAACTGCCCCGGGAATTCCACGCGCATGAGAACGGAGTACTGGTGACGTTCGTCCAGCCGCTGGACCGCGGTCTTGCCGAGCGGCCGGACCATCACTTCGCCCAGGCCTGGAACTACCGATACAGCCCGGGCTACGGCTCGCCCGAGTTCGCCCCGCGCCACCCGGGACAGCCCGGTCATGATCCGCTGGCGATCCGCTCGGCCCATGTCCTGGCCGACGGCCGCACGCTGTTCCTCGAGATCCCCGACCTCCAGCCGGTCAACCAGCTCCACCTGCACCTGCGCCCGGACGAGGGCCCTCCGCAGGACCTGTTCGCCACGGTGCATCGGCTGGCGGCGCCGTTCACGGGATTCCCGGGCTATCGACCGGCCTCCAAGACGATCGCCGCCCACCCGATCCTCGCCGACCTGGCCGCGCTGGCGCACAAGCCGGCGCCGAACCCCTGGCGTCGCGACCTCCGCGGCGCCCGGGCCATCACCATCGAGGCCGGCAAGAACCTGAGCTTCACGGTCCGATCGTTCACCGTCCGCGCCGGCGAGCCGCTCAAGCTGACGTTCCTCAACCCGGACGTCGTGCCGCACAACTGGGCGCTGATCAAGCCCGGGACCCTGTCGCGCGTCGGCGACCTCGTGAACAAGATCATCGCCGAGCCCGACGCCGCTACCCGCCACTACATCCCCCGCACCGACGACGTGCTCCTCTACACCGACATCGTCGGCCCGCAGGATCAGTTCGCGATCTCGTTCCGCGCCCCCGCGACGCCGGGACGGTATCCTTATCTCTGCACGTTCCCCGGCCACTGGATGGTCATGAACGGGGAGATGATTGTCCAATAGGTGCCCGCTCGGAGAGCCGATCCCTGGCTCAGCGCGCCTGGGACACCAGAGGCTTCGGCATCCTGCCGGAGTTCGTGGGAGCGGCGAGACCGGCTTCCCCTGTTCGACGCCCTTTTTCAGCGCTCATGGCTTGCCGGTCGTCGGTGGGGTTGGGGGCGCATAAAGCGGTACGCCGACAGCGGCGGCAGCGGCTTTGAGCGGGTCATCGAGGGTGGCGAGTGGGAGGCCCCGACGCATGGCCAGTTCGAGGTAAGCGGCATCGTAAGCCGACAGGCCTTGCATCCGGCCCAGGTTGAGAACGGCGCCGAACGCGTGAGCCGACGTCTCGTTGTCGACCGTGATCGGCAGAGTCAGAAGGTGGCTGATCCAGGTCGCGGCCTGTGCGGGAGTCGAGCGCTTCCGACGCTCGCCCATCCGGACGGCGTTGGCCACCTCCAACGGCCAGATCGTCGGCACGATGGCTTCCACCGCGGGGAGTTGCCGACCGACTTCATCGGCATAGGCATCGGCCTCATCGGCGAAATACCAGGCGAGGGCAACCGAACCATCAAGAACGAATCCTGGCTGGCTCCTCATGTCGAATCCTTTCGGCCGGTCCTGGAAGATCGGCGTTACCGCCGGCCTTCCTCAATTAATTCCCGAATGGTCAAACCTTCTCCCAGGGTCGGGCCTTCGCGGTCGCGGAACGCAAGCATGGCCTCGACCGCCTGCTTCACGTCGGGCTGGGGTTTGGCCGGCGTGACAGGTACAAGCCGGGCAACGGGCCTACCGTGCTTGGTGATGATGATGCTCTCCCCCTGCTCCACTCGCCGGAGCAGTTCAGGAAGATGGGTCTTGGCTTCGAATGACCCAACCGTTTCCATCCTCCCCCCCTTTCAAACTGGTTTAGACTAGTCTAGAGGATACCCGAGTTACCTGCCAAGCTCAACCTGAATTCTGAGTCACTCACTCAAAAAAGATGTGGCATCGCAGCCCTGAGCCGGGTAGTTTAACAAATGTTGTCCACGGAGCCGATGGAATAGGACTACAAAAGACCATCCGCCGGGACTCCCCTCCCGGCCCAATCATCCCTGCCCGCCCGATGAATGATGAGCCGAGGAGTCCCCGATGCGGATGCTTCGCCCGGCCCTTGCGATCGCCAGCGTACTCCTGATCGGCCGACCAGCAGCCAGCGCTGCCGACCTGCTCCCACCTGGTCGTCCAATCGCCGAGGCCGTCGATCATTACATCGATGTGACCCTCGGTAAAGAAAAGGTCAAGCCGGCCCCGCTCGCCGACGAGGCCACCCTGGTTCGCCGGCTGACGCTCGACCTGGCCGGGCGGATTCCCACGGCAGCCGAGGCCCGTGCGTACTTCGAATCGACCGACTGCGAGAAGCGGACCCGGCTCGTCGATCGCTTGCTGGCGTCGTCCGGCTTCGTGCGGCACCAGGCGGCCGAGCTGGACACCCTGCTCATGGCCGGGCAGAAAGGGAGCCTGCGCGACTACCTGGTCAAGGCCGTCGGCGCCAACGCCACCTGGGATCGGATCTTCCGCGAGCTGCTGCTGCCCGACCAGACCGACACGGTCCAGAAGGTCGCCGCCGAATACCTCCGCTCCCG
>JAJPJC010000515.1 GCA_021324445.1 Isosphaeraceae bacterium | reverse complement strand
TGCCGCAGCTCGTTGTTATTCAGCGGGGGGTGAGTATCGATCTGGGCCTGGACGTTGCGGAGCCGCTCGTTGACCAGCGTCCATTCATCATTGAGCTGGTCGTACTCGGCCTGGTTCAGCATGACCGAGGCCAGCTTGTCGTAGGCCGCTTTCAACTGCCGGTAGGCCGGCTGCAATTTGGTCACCTGCGGGATGAAGTCCGCCTCCGTATCGACGACATAGAGCATGCCGGAGCGCTTGAGTCCGCGACCCTCGAGGATCTTCTCCGGAGACAGGTCATCGGCGGCCTTAGCGGCGTCCCCAGGGGTCTCGGTGACCATGGGAGGTGTGGGGGCCGGGGTCTTCCGGACCTCGGGCGCCGGCGCGGTCACGACCGGCGGCGTCTCTTGAGCCGCCGTCGGAACTCCGGCCGTAGGTGCGAGCGCCATCGGTGGCGGCGCGCTCGGCGAGGGGGATGGGACTTCTTTCGCCGGCGCACGCGGGACGGCGGCGGGTGTCTTGGGCACGGGCGCGACGGGCCGCTCGTTGTCACCGGACCTGGCCTTGAAGACTCCCGACTGCCGCGCGACGATCAGAGCGAGCAGGAGCACTCCGGCGGCCGCCGGCCACAGCCATCGGGCTTGCCGGCGCGCCGGTTTCACGCCGATGTCTGCGGCATCCTCCTCGTCTTCGGGCTGCTTGATCGCGATGAGGCTCGGCTGCATCCCGGCACCCGTCTTGGCGATGGGAGCGGCGACGGCCTCGGATGCGGGCCGGGTCGCCCCGGCCGCGGCGGGGGAGCTCCGCGGCGCGACGGCCGGCTTCTTGAAGAAGGGGACCAGCTCCGCGGCGACCTGGCTCGGGGTCTGGAATCGGCGGCCGGGCTCCTTGGCCATCATCCGGGCCACGATGGCCGATAGATCGGCGGGCACCTCGGCACGCACCTGGTCGAGCGGCCGCGCGTCGAGCGACCGATGAGCCTTCAACACCTCCCGGAGGGTCAGATTCGGGAATGGTACCCGACCGCTCAGCAGGTAATAGAGCGTGCAGCCGAGGCTGTAGATGTCGGCGCGGATGTCGGCCTGGCGCGAGGCGGCGATCTGTTCGGGCGCGATGAAATCGGGCGTACCGAGCATGTCGCCCGTGCAGGTCAGGTGCGTGCCGAAGTCGTAGGAATCGATCGCCATGAGGATCCCCAGCTCGCCGGCGTTCTGCTCGCTGGCGGCCTTCGACAGCCCGAAATCCAGCAGCTTGATCAGGGCCCGGTCCCTCTGGTGCGAGAGCATCAAGTTGGCGGGCTTGATGTCGCGATGCACCATTCCTTCTTCGTGGGCGTACTGCAGGCCCAGGGCGGCCTGGTGGACGTAGCTGCACGCCTGGCGGACCGCGATGGCCCCCTTGGCCTGGACCACCTGCGCCAGGTTGAGACCGGCCACGTATTCCATCGCCAAGACGAGGTCGTCGCCACATCGGAATGCGGTGTAGGCGCTGACGATGTTAGGGTGGCGCAGCCTGGCGACCGCGCGGATCTCGTGCAGGAACCGGTCCATCACCCCCGGCTGCTCGACGATGTGCCGGCCCATGACTTTGAGGACCTCGTCCCGCGCCATGAGGCGGTTATGGGCGAGGTAGACCACGCCCATACCACCGCGGCCGAGCTCGCGGACGACCCGGTATTCGGGGTGATCGGCCAGCTCCAGGGGGAGCGAGGGCATCGCCCTGCGGTCGCGCGGCGAGGAATCCATCTGGGGCGGCGAGGGCCCAGCCCCCACCGAGACTTCCGACGCGGCTGGCGACCCGTCGAGGACGGCCGCAACCGCGTCCCGGTGCTGGGGAAACCGGCGGAGATACTCCTCCGCGGTCGGGCGCTCGCCGCCCTCTTGGCGCAGCTCCCATTCGACCCGCAGCAGCTCTTCCAGGAGCCACGGCCGTCGCGATTCGTCCGCCTTGGCCAGGTAATCCTCGATCCGCGGCCGCGATTCTTCCTTCCAGGCCCGCTCGAACCCATCGGCCGTGGCGTTGATCAAGCTCCAGTCCGAGGCCGGGATTCCACCCATGTCTGCCACTCCGGTCCGCCTGCGAATCTGACATGATCTAATGACAGAGGATGGCCGGACGATTCAGTCTTCGTGAAAGGCCGATTGTAACATGGATGGCGGCCAGAATCCAATCGGGTGTACATCGTACGCTCTGATCTTCGGGACCACCCGGGTGGAGCATCCTGACCGACGCCGATCGGCGGTCGGAACGGTACAATCGTCCCTCGAGACCGATGAGACATCTCTCTAATGGTCATTTGATCGGCACCTTGACGCTGATCCGGTCGCAAGAAAAAGATGTCGGGTCGGGGCTATCCCCGATCATCTCCTCTCCAGGGTCGGCCGGGCCCATGACGATCTAGAGTCGCCGGCTGTCGTCGAGGGCAAACGGACCAATTCGTAGAGGAAGGGACGAGGACCCGGCCAGGGACCACTCGGACCCGATTCGGAGACCGGCGACGCTCGCCGGGAGGCCATGAATCAGCCCAGTCTCGTCTGCGTCTCGAGCCAGCCCCGGTTAACCCGGGTCGGTGCCGGCAGCCAGCCTGGGGGATCGATCGATCTGATCCGGGAAGGTTCCTTGCGTGTGGGATCAACGGCGGTTCGCTACACGCGGATCGCGGCGCATCTGGTCGGCATCTCCGCGGCCGTCTGTCGGCGGGAAGCGCGCCGGCTCCGCGGCGCTGGACGGACGGCCGAGTCGATCGTGAATACGACCGGCCGGGCGGAGGACTTGCCCCCGAATCCGTCGGGGATCCGCAATCTGCTCCTCGAGGAGGAGGCCCAGGGCGCCAGCGCCGAAATCCTGGCCCGGATGGCCGCCGCGATCCGGGGCGCCGACGTCGTCATCGCCGGCCCGCTGACGGACGAGGACCACGGGATCCGGGGCCTGCTCCCCCATCTGGCCGACCTGGCGAGCAACGCCTATCGCGTCCTCCGCCCGCCCGCCCCATTGATCGGGCACGTCGGCTTCGCCCAGATCGCACG
>JAJPJC010000549.1 GCA_021324445.1 Isosphaeraceae bacterium | reverse complement strand
TGCTGGATGAAGCCGCGGGGGAGCGCCGGCCGCGGGCGGGTTGAGGCGCAAGCCACATGGCATCAAGAGTTTGGTTATAACGATTTTGCATGTTGGAGGGGGTAGTTACACCCACCCTACAAACGCCCCAACTGGGATCAACTCTAACTCAGAACGACCATCCCCAGCCCGCATTGGATCGGCCAGGCAATGGCGAGGATCAAGCCGACGCGATTGGTCCAGGGCGAGGCCTCGACCCGTGCGGCCTGCTCGGGAGGCACGACCACCCAGGTGTTCCAGATCACGCCCAGGGTGATCAGGCAAGTGACGGCCAGGCCAACACCCAAGCTCGTGGTGAACAAGGAGTTCTGGTGTGGCTCCCGATCCGGCGCGGCCGACTGGACCAGGGCGCTGGCCAGCCAGGGGATGCCCAGCAGGGCCCAGAGCCGATCGCCAATCTTGGGGTAATCGGGCAGCCGGCGGGCGAACCGACGCCCCAGGAAGAGAAACGGTCCCGCAGCGGTCACCGCGACCCAGGCAAAGGTGATCCAGATCATGATCCAGCCGGCACCGGTCAGATCGCTCCTCATCACACGCAGGGTGTGAATCGACGCAATCGCGGACCCCATGACCAGCGCCGCACCGTCCAGGACGCTGAAGCCACCACCCGTGTCAATTCGATCCATGCAAGCATGCCCTCGGCCGCGGTCCTGGCGGGTCGCGCACGGTCTCGACTCGAGGCCGATGTCCTGTCCTTCAGGTTCACGAAGCTCCGGTTGCCCACGGCGAGCGCTTATGCTTTATTCTAGCGACTCCCCACGGGCGACTTGCCAGCAGAAATTTGCCGGCTCGGCGCTTGTGGGCGTATAATAGTGCCCAGAGGCATGGACCCGGTCCGGGTTTGCGAAGGCCGTCTTGCGAGCGAGGGAACTTGCCAGTCCTGCGCGACTGGATAGTTGTCGCGGTCGTCATTCCTAATAATTCCTCCCTTCACCGGCCGGGCCGCCTTCTGGCGCCTTCGGGCGGGGGATTGAGATGGCACTGCCCAACGTCGTGATCGTGGGCCGACCGAACGTCGGCAAGTCCTCGTTGTTCAACTGGCTGGCGGGCCGGAAGATCGCCATCGTCGACGGCATGGCGGGGGTCACGCGCGACCGGGTCGGGACCCTGCTGCCGCTGGGCGAGGACATCGATCCGCGGTTCATCGAGCTGGTCGACACCGGGGGAATCGGGATGGTGGACCGCGACGACCTCAGCGAGGACGTCGAGCGGCAGATCGACACCGCGATGGACGAAGCCGACCTGATTCTCTTCGTGGTGGACATCCGCGAGGGGTTGATGCCCCTGGACGAAGAGGTCGCCCAGCGGCTGCGGTATTTGAAGACGCCGGTCATCCTGGTCATGAACAAGGCCGACCACCCCGGCCTGGACGAGGGCGGCGGCGAATTCTACAAGCTGGGCCGGGGCAAGCCGATCGCGGTGTCGACCCACCAGAACCGCAACAAGCGGCTGTTGTTGCGGATGATCGAGGAGATGCTCCCGCCGGCCGAGGCGGCCCGGCCGGCCAACGCCGAGATGAAGATCGCCGTGGTGGGCCGCCCCAATACGGGCAAGTCGACCCTGATCAACACCCTGGCACGCACCGAGCGGATGATCGTTTCCGAGCGGCCGGGGACGACCCGCGACGCGGTCGACGTCCACTTCGAGCTGGACGGCGTGACGTTCCTGGCCATCGACACCGCCGGCGTCAAACGCAAGGCCCGGATCCGCGACAGCCTGGACTTCTACTCGATCCACCGCGCCGAGCGGTCGATCCGCCGCGCCGACGTCGTCCTCTTGTTCCTCGACCCCACCCAGGGCATCACCCGGCTGGACAAGCAACTGGCCGACTATATTGCCCAGCAATACAAGCCGTGCATCTTCACGATCAACAAGTGGGACCTCATGATGAGCGATCCCAGTGACCCGTCGCAAGGCAACCTGGGCCGGTATGCCAATCTGGTCCAGCATGCCTTCCGCTCGATGAGCTACATGCCGATGGCGTTCATCACGGCCAAGACGGGCAAGAACGTCAAGGCCCTGCTGAACCTGTCGCAAGCCCTGTACAAGCAGTCGCTCCGGCGGGTGGGCACGGGTACGCTCAACCGCGTGCTCCGCGAGGCCGTCGAGGCGCATCCGCCGGCGGCGCGGGAGAATCGCACCCCGCGGATCTACTACGCCACCCAGGTGGACGTCGCGCCCCCGACGATCGTGCTGTTCGTCAACAGCACCCGCTTGTTCGACCCGACCTATCAGCGGTACCTGCTCAACGTCTTTCGCCAGAAGCTTCCCTTCCACGACGTCCCGATCAAGCTCTACCTCCGGTCCCGCAAGCCGCAAGATCCGGGCGGCCGGTTGTACTCCGACGGCCCGGATCGTTCCGAAGCGTTTGCCCACGCCGGTGGCAACGGCACCGGCTCGGACCATACGGTGGCGGCCCGCGCCCGGGCCGTGCAGGATCCCTCCCTGCGATTCCTCAACCATGAGGTCAACGAGCTCCTCGCCGAGCTGGATGACTGAGTCGGCACTGGGTCGCGCCGGGCCGCCAGGCCCCGGGGTCGTCCGAGTCCCGACTCGGTCCGGCTGGGCATGGAACCGCGCGCCGATGCGTTGTAAGATCGTGGAACTCCTCTGGAGGCGACACCAAACCAGCGGCAGCGCGGGCCGGTTCTGCACCACGGCCCCAAGCGGAGCGACCGAACGATGCGACACCTGACGAGACGGGGCCTGCTGCAACAGGCAGCCGCGGCCATGACCGTCGGCTGCGGAGCCCTGGCCAGTCCCCGCCCCGCGCGGGCGATCCCGCCCATCGGCCGGACCCGGCCCAGCCACCTCAAGCTCAGCATCGCCGCGTATTCCTACCGGCAGTACCTCACGGGCCGACCGCCCAAGATCGATCTGTTCGATTTCGTCAACCTGGCCGCGGACCTGGCCCTCGACGGCGTCGAGCCCACCTCCTACTACTTCCCCCCCGACGTCACGACCGATTACCTGCACCGGCTGAAGGTCCATGCCTTCACCCTGGGGCTGGATATCTCCGGGACCGCCGTGGGCAACAACTTCTGTTTCCCGCCCGGTCCCAGGCGCGACGCCGAGATCGCGAAGACGCGGCTCTGGATCGACCGCGCGGCCGAGCTGGACGCCCCGGTCATCCGCATCTTCGCCGGCAGCGTCCCCAGGGGCGCGACCGAGGAACAGGCCGTCGGCTGGGCCATCGAGGGGATCAAAGCCGTCCTGCCGCACGCCGCCCAGCGCGGGATCGTGCTGGCCCTGGAGAACCACGGCGGCATCACCGGCACACCTGAGCAGATCTTGAAGCTGGTCAAGGCGGTTGACGCGCCCAACTTCGGCGTGAACCTGGACACCGGCAACTTCCACGGCAACGACCAGTACGACCAGTACGCCCAGCTCGCGCCCTACGCCTTCAACGTTCAAGTCAAGACCGAGCTGCACCGCGGCGGCTCCCACGACACGGAGGAGGCCGACCTGGCGCGGGTCATCGGCATCCTCCGCGAGGCCCGCTATTCGGGTTATGTCGTGCTCGAATACGAGGCCGCCGCGGACCCCATGAAGGCGATCCCCAAGTACATCAAGACGTTGCGTCAATTGATCAGTTGATCGACGGCAAAGTTGCGCCGGGCGCTGACGCCCGGCGACCGCCGGACCACCTGCCGGCTCATTGGGGGTGATCGCAGGCTGGTCGGTCTCCCGGCGCGCCCCGCGCGTGGGCCTGGCAGTTGCGGCCCTTGTCCACCTGTCCTCCGAGAAGTCGCAGCCGAATGGAGTCCGGCCGCGCGCGTCCGGCCTGGGACTGGCGTGGTTGCGGAGGGCGCGTTGGTAGGCCGCCGCGCCTCAGCCGATGCGGACGGCGTGCTCCCGAATCAAGCTGGCGCCGCCGCGGGATCGTCGGTTCCTCCAGGGAGAATCCACCATGGCCCAGGATCCTGTTTGCGGGATGGACGTCCAGCCCGAGCCGGCCGCCGGGCGGAGTGAATACCAGGGCCAGAGGTACTCCTTCTGCGGCGCGAATTGCCACCCGCAGTTCGACCCGGAACCGCGGCGCCATGCGACATCGCAACCGGTGATGACGGTCAAGAGTTGAGCGGGCCTGACAGGAAGGGGGAGACGCCAGGGGCACGGAGCCAGTCCCCGTTCCCGCCCGGGCCTGTCAGGGCGCGGCACGATCGCTTGTCTCGCGGAACGATTCGCGGGTACAATTCCCTCGGGTCCGGGTCGCCAGCGGCCCTTCCCGCGTGCGATGCGGGCGGACTGGCCACCAGGCCCCTCCAGGGGAGTCGTGCAGCCCGCCGGCACCACCGGGCGGCGCCGGCTCCTGCGCACGAGGTCGGCCGCACGATGCCCGAACGCGATTATTACGAGATCCTGGGAGTGGCGCGCGACGCCACGCCCGAGGCCATCAAGAGGGCCTATCGGGTGTTGGCGCGGAAGTATCATCCCGACGTCAATCCCGGGGACAAGAAGGCGGAGGCGCGGTTCAAGGAGGTGCAGCAGGCCTACGATATCCTCTCGGACTCGGAGAAGCGGGCGCGCTATGACCGCTACGGCAATGCCGCGTTCGAGGGGATGGCCGCGGCCGGGCCACGGACCGGCGCCCAGGATTTCACCTTCCGGTTCGGCGAGCCGGGATTCGAGACCGTCGATTTCTCCCAGTTCTTCGGGCCGATGGCCGGCGCGCAGGCGACCGAGGACGAGCCGGCCGGCGGCGCCGGGATCTTCGACGACCTGCTGGGCCGGATGCGAGCCGGCCGGACCACCCGGGCGCGCACCGGTCGCTCGACGGAGGCCCACCTCAGAATCCCGTTCCTGACCGCCGTCCGCGGCGGCGAGACGACCATCGAAATCCAGCGCGGCCCGGGGAAGTCCGACAGCCTGGTCGTGAAGATCCCGCCGGGTGTCGAGACCGGGTCCAAGCTGCGGCTCAAGGGCCGCGGCGAGCCCGGCGCCAAGGGTGCCCCCGCGGGCGACTTGACGATCCACATCACCGTCGAGCCCCACCCGTACTTCCAGCGCGAGGGACGCAACCTCCTGGTCGAGGTGCCGGTCACCGTCGCCGAGGCCATCCTGGGGGCCCGGATCGACGTCCCCACCCTCGAGGGCACCAAGTCGCTGTCCGTTCCCCCGGGGAGTTCCAGCGGCTTGAAGCTCCGGCTCAAGGGCCAGGGGATCCCGGCCGCGGGGGGCAAGCCCGCCGGCGACCTGTTCGTCGTGGTGAAGATCGTCGTGCCCAAGCACGTCGACGAGGCCGGCCGACGGCTGATCGAGGAGTTCTCCCGGCGCAACCCCTACAACCCGCGTGCCGGCCTCTGGTAGCGTTTCGACAGGGCGTGTCTCGACCATGACTCGACGGATCATCCCACGCGACCGGGTCGCCCACGAGCTGGCCGTCTCCTCCCGGCTGCTTGATCGCTATGAGAGCCTGGGGCTGGTCCGAGCCGTTTCCGAAGGCGCGCAGGTCGGCTATGAGCCGGCGCAGATTCGGCGGCTCTGGACCATCGTGAGCTTCCAGCGCGACCTGGGCATCAACCTGGCGGGCGTCGAGCTGATCCTCCGGCTCTCCGACCACCTGGCGGAGGTCCACCATCGGGTGCAGGCTCTGGCGGACGAGCTCCGGGATCTGCTCGAGCTCGAGGAATTCGACTCCCCTACCCCTCCGGATTTCCATGACTGACCAGGAGCGGTCGGGTGCCGGCGCGGCACCCGGGGCGCGAACCGAACCGCGGCCCAGCCGGCTGCGTCAAATCCTCCAGGAGCGACCCGAGGCGCGGTCCCGCCTCAGCCGCGCCGTCGCCAGCCTGCTGGCGATCGCACTGGTCGCCCTGGGCGCGATCGGGGCGCTGGTCATCTGGCACCTGGTGCGCCGGGGCCGGCTGATCCGCGAGCGGTTGAGTCCACCCCGCATCGTCCGGATCCCCGAATTCCCCGGCCCTGAGGTGACCGGTCATGACCCAGATCACGACGCGGCTTCGACCGCATGAGCGCCTCAAGGATCCCGCGGCATTCCGCCTGGCCTTTGAACGACGGCAAGGGGAGTCCGACCGGGTGCTGGCGGTCTACGGCATTGCGAATGGTCGCGACTGGTCGCGACTGGGGATCTCGGTGTCGCGGCGGAAGGTCCGCGCGGCCAGTGCGCGCAACCGCCTCAAGCGGCGGATCCGCGAGGCGTTCCGGCTCAGCAAGGCCGACCTCCCGCCGGGGATCGACCTGGTCGTCGTGCCCCGCGCCCACGACCCCAGTTTCGCCACGGTAAGACAGTCGCTGGTGACCTTGGCCCGCCGCCTCGCCCACCGGCTGACGAACAGCCGGCGGAGGCTCTCCTCCCCATCCCCGGTTGAGCCCCGAGTCGAGTCTCCCCCGTAGGCAGGTCCGTCATGGCCTGGACCGTGCTGGCAACGGTGTTGCGATGGCCCGGACGGCTGGTGATCGCCCTCGTGATCGGAGCGATCCGGCTGTACCAGATGACCCTCAGTCCCTGGCTCGGCCCGGCCTGTCGCTTCGAGCCGAGCTGTAGCCGCTACATGGTCGAATGCCTGCGGAAGTACGGGTTGTTCCAGGGGCTGGCCAGGGGCCTGCGACGGGTCGCGCGCTGCCACCCCTGGAACCCCGGCGGGTATGACCCTCCGTGAGCTCTGGCCGTCGTGCCGCGCCGCGGAACCAAGACCGCCACCCCTTCCCCCACAGCGGCGCGGGCCGGCAACGGCGCGATGAGTCTCCAGTTCCCGCGGCAAACCTCCGAAGTTGCCGTTTCCCCGTATTTTACCCAAGCCACTTAAATCGTTTGCTAGAATTGTCGGGGCGCGGTAGAGTAAGTTAACAAGGTAATGTCTGCGGATACCCGATTTTGGTTCGAGTAAGCGGTTCGGGCGGGTCACGCAAGCGACGCAGGGAGCGGAATGGGCGGATCGCGATCGCGAAAGTCTCTGGAGGCCAAGACGCCGGACCGGGCACTCAGGGGGGTTTCCCGCCGCTGAGCGGTTGCGGCGGCGAGAGCGGCAGCTCCCGGGTGGATCCCGGCGGCCCAGTGGAGAGGTCGAGACCCGGAAGCCAGGGAGGGACGAGCAGGAACCGGCCCACACCCAGCACCGGACGATTTGCAACGATTGAGCGTGGGGGAACCAATGCACCGCGTGGTCGTGACCGGCATCGGCGTGGTCGCGCCCAACGGGATTGGCCGTCGCGAGTTTTGCGAGGCCATCTTCGAGGGGCGTTCCGGCGTGGATTATATCCAGAGCTTTGATAGTAGTGGGTTAACGATCAAGATTGCGGGCGAAGTCAAGGGCTTCGACGTCCTTCCCTTCCTGGGTGATCATAAGAAGAATGCGAAACTGATGAGCCGTGCGGTGCGGTTCGCCGTGGGTGCCGCCGCGATGGCGGTCGCAGACGCGGGCCTGGAGCCCTGTGAGCTGGACCCGGCGCGGTTCGGGGTCTGCATGGGGGCGGGGATCACCCCTGTGGACGTCGGCGAGCTGGTCGAGCCGATCCTGCGGAGCGTGGGCGCGGATGGGACCTTGGACGTGGGCCGGTTCGCCCAGGCGCGGTCGGAGTCGATCTTCCCCCTGTGGCTGTTCCAACACCTCCCCAACATGGCGGCGGCGCACATCTCGATCCTCCAGCACGCCATGGGTCCGAACAACACGATCGTGACCGCCTGCGCGGCGGGAACGCAGGCGGTGGGCGAGGCCTTCCGGCTGATCGCGCGCGGCGATGCCGACGTGATGCTCGCCGGCGGCTGCGACAGTCGGATGGACCCGCAGCTCCTGGTGGCCTATGCCGCGATGAAGGCGGTCAGCCTCTCGGTGCGGCCGCCGGCGGAGGTCTCCCGGCCCTTCGACGCCGAGCGCGACGGGTTCGTCCTGGGGGAAGGGGCGGCCGTCCTGGTCCTGGAGGAGTACCAGCGCGCCAAACGGCGCGGCGCTCCGATCTATGCCGAGGTGACTGGCTACGGCTCGTCGTTCGACGCCTTCGGCATCACCCGGCCGGAGCCCGAGGGGAAGGGGGCGGCCCTGGCGATGTCGGCCGCACTGAGGGAAGCCCGCGTCGACCCGGCTGACGTCGACTATATCAATGCGCACGGTACCAGTACCAGGCTCAACGACCTGATGGAAACCCTCGCCGTCAAGCGAGTCTTCGGGCATCGGGCCGCGTCGATTCCGATGAGCTCGCAGAAGTCGATGATCGGGCACCTGATCGGCGCCTCGGGGGCGGTCGAGGCCGCGGCGACGGCGCTGTCGCTCCATCGCGGCGTGGTCCCGCCCACCATCAACCTGGCGACACCCGACCCCGAGTGCGACCTGGATTACGTGCCGAACACCTCCCGCGAGATCCCGCTCCAGACGGCCTTGTCCAACAGCTTCGGCTTCGGCGGTCAGAATGCCTCGCTGGTCATGTCCCGGGTTTAGCGTTCCCGATCGGGGCGCTGGCGATCGATCGCTTGCGTCGCGGTCCGGCAGCGAGTACCATCAGGGGAACTTCCACGGGGATCGACTTGAGGATGCGAGGCCACGATGTCGCTGGATAAGAGCTTGAAGAAGGGTGGGACCCTGGCCCGGGCGCGGAACGTCCTGACCCGGGCGGAACGGTTGGCCGTGCTGCAAGACGATGAGCGCTGGCGCCCCGAGGCGGGGATCTACAATCTCCCCAAGACCAAGTTCCGGCGCCTGGCGGCCGGACAATCCGGCCCCAAGCGGCCCGACACCTCGGGCTGATCGCGGCCTTGAGCCTCCCGCCGTCGGAGTGCCCCAAGCACACGGCGATCGATCGGGTTGCCGCCCCGAAGCGTTCGTCCTCCGCTCCGACCCAAGGCTCTCCCCTGCGCCTGTCCATGGTGCGCGGCGGCGGGCCCTAGCGATCGGTGGGGATCTCGTTGATCTCGGCGATCAGCGCGAAATCCCGCTCGGTCAAGCCGCCGACATCGTGAGTGGACATCTCGATCCGGACCGTACGATAACTCACGATGATCTCCGGGTGGTGGTCGGTCTTCTCGATCAGGCCGGCAACCAGGTTGACGAATTCCATGGCCCGGCGGAACGACGGGAACTGCCAGGTCCGCACCAGCATATCGCCGTGTCGTTCCCAGCCCTTGGCCATCGGCAGCCGCGCGAGGATTTCCGCTTCATTGAACTTGGACATGAGACCACCTCGAACAGGACTTGGCTCGAACGGGTTGGGACGTCCGGCAAGCAAAGACCTGACAACCTGACTTCAAACAATTAGTATTTCGTCTCGGGATATCCGCCACAAGGGTCGATCGCCTTGGTTCTGCGGGGGAACGCCCGATGACGATCACGCTCAGCACCTTCTGCACAGCCATCGTGATCGTCAGCGTCCTGGGGGGAATCCTGCCGCTGGCGACGGTCCTGAATCACACCCGGTTGCAAGTCTATCTCAGTCTTTCGGCGGGCACGATGCTCGGCGCGGCGTTTTTTCACATGCTCCCCGAGGCGGTGCGGGTCGGATCGGCCGAGACGGTGCGCTGGTCCGCCGTGGGCTTGCTCGCGCTGTTTTTCCTGGAACGGTTCTTCTCGTTCCATCACCACGAGGCGCCGGCTTCGGGGCCGGGAAAGACGACTCGGGCCGCGGCCGGCAGCGATCAGCCGGCCCCACACGGCCAGGTCGCGGAGCCGCCGGTCGGCGCGGCGACGGGAGCGACGGTCCTGCCCTGGGGCTCGGCGGCGTTCGGCCTGGCGATCCACTCATTGGTGGGAGGCATCGCGCTGGCCAGTGCCGTGGTGGCCGATTACCGCGTGGGCCGCGGCGGCTCCGGGGCCGGGTTGGGGGTCTTCGTCGCCACCCTCGTCCACAAGCCGGCGGACGCCCTGACGATCACCTCGCTGATGGTCCGATCGGGATCCGGGCGGTGGTCTACCCACCTGCTCAACCTGGGATTCGCCCTGATGATCCCGGCGGGCGTCGCCCTCTTCTTTGCCGGCACCGCCGGGTCGGGCGCCTTCGCTCCCGGAGCCTGGACGGCCGGCGCCCTGGCCTTCTCCGCCGGCACGTTCCTCTGCATCGCACTCAGCGACCTCTTGCCCGAACTCCAATTCCACTCGCATGACCGGTTCAAGCTCTCCACCGCCCTCCTGGCCGGATTCCTCGTGATGGCCGGGACGGCCCTGCTCGAGCCCCCCAGTCGCCCCGATGCGCCACCCGCCAATCCGCCCCACCATGCCCCCATGCCTTGAGGCCCCCGGCCTGCCCGGTGAGGCCGGCGCCACCCAAGGCTGCTGACCGCGACATCCTGGGTCAGCGTGGGAAGGTCGCAAAACGGTCAGTACTCCAGGATCGGATCAACCCGGAGGATCCTTGGTGTTGGAACCGGTTCCGGACCCCGTTCCGCCGCCCCTTTCTGCCGCCGGTGTCGGCAGCGGTTCCGGAGGCCCTTCCGCCGGTGTCGGCAGCGGTTCCGGAGGCCCTTCCGCCGCCGGTGTCGGAGGCGGTAGCGGTCCCCTTCCCGCCGCCTGGCTCGCATGGGAGTCTCTTGAATGCTTCCACCAATGGTGCGCTTGCAGCGGTTGCGGCATGAGAATCGGCGACAAATAGGCGCCGCCGCCGAGGGCTTGATAGGTGTTTACGACGGCAGACAGTTGCTGCTGTTTGGTTTCGATCAATTCCTTTCTCGCCTCGAAGAGGGCATTCTGGGCGAGGAGCACGTCCAGGTAGTCGATGTCAACCCCGGCACGGGGAAACTGATAAAGATTGGTGGCGGCCAGGACTGAGTCGGCGAGCGCTTCCACCTGCTGCTTTTTGATCTCGATGCTCCTGCGGTAGTTCTCCACCTTGTTCACGCGGGTGATCACCTCGGTGAAGGCGTTGAGGACGACGCGCTGGTAGTTGTAGACGCTCTGCAATTGCCGGGCGTTCGCGCTGAAGTAATCGGCCTTGATCGCTTTCCTGTTGATGAACGGCGTGAGCAGGTTGCCGGCGACATTACCCGCAATGGCTTCCGGAGTAATGAACAGATACCTTGGGTTGAAAGCCTGGTAGCCAACGCCGGCGGTGATGAGCCCCTGAGGATAGAAGCGTTTCCGGGCGACCTTCACGTCGAGCCCGGCTGCCGCCAGTTCGCGCTCGGCTTGGCGGACGTCGGGCCGGTTCTGAAGGAGCTGCGCGGGCAGTCCCAGGCTCAATGCATGTAATTCCAGATTAATGAATTCGTCGATGGATTCCCCAGACCTGCGTTCGACCGGCTGGGGGAAGCGACCGGCGAGGAAGTTGATCCGGTTCCCGACCTGGATGATATTCTGATTCACGATCAACCGTTCGGCCTGGTTCTTGCGAACCTCGGCCTGGAACCGCTGGACAGCCAGCAGGGTGCCGCGGGCTGCTTGCATCTTGGCCCTGGCGATCTCGAGGCTTCCCTCCTGAAGCTCAATGATATTATTCAGGTTCTCGAGCCGTTTATCGAGGGACATGAGCTCGTAATAATTATCGGCAATCTCTGAGATCACCCGGGTCACGACGTAGTTCCGCCCCTCACCGGCGGCGAAGTAGCGCATCGCTGCCGCGTCTTTGGCATTATGCAGCATCCCCCAGATGTCCGGCGTCCAGAGGAAGGTGGGGCCTAACAGGAAATTCGGCAGCGGATTGGGTAAGAGCTTCCCGGGGAGATACGGATCGTCTCGAATGCTTGCATGCTCAAGCGAGTAGACGCTGTATCTCGTCAGCCCCGCGGTGGCCCCGAGGTAGACGAAGGGAAGGTACGCCCCTTGCCGCGCCAGAATCTCGTTGCTGGCGATCTGGACTTCCTCAGCCAGGATCCTCAGCTCCTGGTTGCCGACCAGTGCCTGGTAGATCAAGCCCGTGAGCATCGGATCATTGAAAAACTCTTCGATCCTGACCTGGGATGAGTTTTCCGAGTCGCTCGTTCCATCGAAGCTCTCCGGCAGTTTTGGTCCCGGCGCCGGGGGACGGAGACTGGGGATGCAGGACGGCAGTCCCAGCAGGAAGCTGCAAGCCATCGCGGTCGCAATAGCGCGCTTCTTATGCTTGGTCATGGACAATCTCACCGAGAGGTTCATCCGCCCCGTCCTTGTAAGTTCCCCAGCGAAAGGGTCTTCGGCCATCCGCCGGCGGAAGCTGAAACGACCACCAACTCTCGGGCGTCACGACCCTCCGGGTGAGTTACTGAGCGGTTACCCACCTTTCCTCCGCTCCGTCGCTTGGTACTGGCGGAAGGGGTTGATTAGTCGATTCTTCATGTGTTTGGACAGGCGGTCATCCTAGGTGCGCCCCTCGAGTTGGGCGCGCCCATGGCCAGTTGATGGAAAACGAGACGGGCAAACAGCATGCCGCGCATCCAACCATCGTTACTCGAATTCGCTCGGGTTCGGGTACCCCGACGAAAACGCTTCGATCCCGATCGGAGATCCGTTTTCCGTGCCGGTCGCTCCAGGGAAGCCTCCCGGCAAGTCTGGTCCCCGATCCGCCTGACGGAGTTTGGGGATTCCTCAGGACGGCAGAAGCAGCAGGATGCCGTAAGCGAACGCTCCTGCTAGTTCGTTCGACCGAGAAGGGGGGTAAACTTTATCGGTTTTGCCGACAATTTCGAAAGCTCCCGCGCGAACGAGCGAGAAACAGAGCGGAAATGCAAACGAATGTAAACGGTGGAGAATGGACTTCCGGGCGATGCCGACATTGCCGAGAGTCATGAAGATTCGCAAGCTTGTGTAGATTTCGTCGCGACCAGCAGGCAGTACGGCCGCCGACAAAGAGACACGGTGATTCGGTGCTTCTCATGACTCGTGTTCGTTGTGTCCGTCCTCCGCGTTGTGCTCAAATACCTCACTGAGAGGGGAATGCGTCTCGTCCTTGAGGAGTTTGCGCCCGCCGTCCAGCCGGCCGAATAAATAATAAAGGCCGGGAATGACCAGGACTCCGATCACCGTGCCGACGAGCATGCCGCCGGCCCCCGTCGTGCCGATGGTGCGGTTGCCGATCGCCCCGGCGCCGGTGGCCACCACCAACGGCAGCAGACCCGCGATGAAGGCGAAGGAGGTCATCTGAATCGGCCGGAACCGCAGTTTGGCGCCTTCCACGGCAGCCTCGTGAAGCGACACGCCCTCCAGCCGCCGTTGGACCGCGAATTCCACGATCAAGATCGCGTTCTTGCCCAGCAGACCGACCAGCATGACCAGACCAATCTGGGCATACACGTCGTTCGCCAAACCCATGGCCTGCAGGAATAGGAACGAACCGAAAAGCCCGACCGGCAGCGACAGGATCACGGCCAGCGGCAGGATAAAGCTCTCGTATTGCCCGACCAGTACGAGATAGACGAAGGCGACGACGATGAGGAAGATATAAACGGCCTCATTCCCCTTTCTTGACTCGTCGTATGAGAGACCCGACCAGCCGACGTCGAAACCCGGAGGCAGCGTCTTGACGCCGACCTCCTTGATCGCCTGGATGGCTTGACCGGTGCTGTAGCCGAAAGCCGGCGCGCACTGAATGGCGGCGGAGGTGTAAAGGTTATACCGGGTGATCTCATTCAAGCCCTGTTTCTTCTTGATCGTCATGAACGCGGAGTAGGGGACCATTTCCCCTTTGTCGTTCTTGACGAAGAGGTTGTCCAGATCCTCCGGGTAGCGCCGGAACTCCGGCTTGGCCTGGACGAACACCTTGTAGAACTGGTTGAAGCGAATGAAT
>JAJPJC010000076.1 GCA_021324445.1 Isosphaeraceae bacterium | reverse complement strand
TAGAATCGGCGTTACCGTCTGCGGAAGCAGGATTTAGGGGCCGATCCTACCATTTTATCATGCGCCTTCGTCCGCTTCATCTGACACTTGTCCTTGAATTGTTTCACGGCCTCTGAGCCGAACCGAGACCGCCGGCCCAAGGCCCCCCTGTGCCACCG
Organism: Isosphaeraceae bacterium; assembly: GCA_021324445.1. Classification (GTDB taxonomy): domain Bacteria; phylum Planctomycetota; class Planctomycetia; order Isosphaerales; family Isosphaeraceae; genus JAJPJC01. Next base: position 73,012 of record JAJPJC010000076.1, on the reverse strand, counting down.
TGGACGGCACGAACTCCTCGATCAGGCTCACCGCTGGTTTTTCTCAAAAAAAAATCCGAAATCTGATTGATCTCGGCCTGAGTCGAGAGTATAAAACATCCTGACTTCTTCCTCCCTCTCCCGCTCCGGCTCAGGAGGCGACTCCCCAGAGACGGTCCGGCCACCCCGTCGGGCACAGCCCATTCCTGGGTTTCCGCTCCGCTCCCGATTGGGGGTGCCCTAGAACCACGGGCCAGGTTCGAGACACCGATCTCATTCTGATCACATTCGTTTGGAAGTGTCACCTTTGAGGAGTTGAACGATGCCCAATCGTCGCGGCTTCACACTGATCGAGCTACTCGTGGTCATCGCGATCATCGCGGTCTTGATTGCGCTCTTGCTGCCCGCGGTGCAGTCGGCCCGCGAGGCGGCCCGCCGGTCTCAGTGCACGAACAACCTCAAACAGATCGGCCTGGCCATGCACAACTACCACTCGTCGAACAACGCCTTTCCACCCGCCAAGATTTACGCGGGGAGTTGCAGCACCGCATCCAATGGTGGCGTGGGCTTCGTGCTGAACACCACGGCGTTCAGCATGATCCTGGGCTTCATGGACCAGACCGCGATGTACAACGCCTACAACTTCAGCCAGGCGTCGAGCAACTCGGCGTGGTCTTATACGCCTCCGGTCGGCCCGCCGAACCGGGTGCTGCTGGGCAGCGCCTGGGTGAACACCACCGTGGTCGGCTCGATGATCGCCTCGTATGTCTGTCCGTCGGACATCTACCCGGCGCAGCAGCATCCATCCATCGCGCCGGTTTACCGGGCGGGCTACAACTACGCGACGACGACCTGGGCGTACTCGATGCAGAATGCGATGGAGAGCAACTACCTGGTCAGCGCCGGCTATTATACCGATTATAATTGCCCTGGGCCCACTGGGGCGGGGAATCCCAACCCGATCTACCAAGGGGCGTTCTTCAGCGACCTCTCGATCGACATCGCCAGGATCCAGGACGGGACGAGCAACACGTTCCTCGTCGGCGAGTCGAAGCAGGCGCCCGGCAAGTATGACCCGTGGTACGGCCCGTTCTGGGGCTCGGGGTGCCACACCTCGACCCACGGCCTGATCCGGCCACCGACAGACCGATATGCCGGGGCGTGCGCACCCAACGGCCCGACCTCCATCTACGGGTACGGTCCCAGCGCACAAGCCAAGAAGCCCTACGCCTGGGTTTTCAGCAGCTTCCACCCGGGAGGCGTCAACATGGGGATGGCTGACGGCAGCGTCCGCTTCATCAAGAACACGACCAACCTCTATTCCTGGTGGGCCCTGGCGACGATCAACGCCGGGGAGGTCATCAGCGCCGATACGTACTGAGCCGCCGCCTCAATCGGTCCACACCCAAGGGAAGGTGTAGGCCAGCCGTCCCCGGCTGGCAAGGGGCAGCCCGCGCGGCTGCCCCACCGTGGGCAGCCGCGGGCGGCTGCCCGTGCACCGAAACTGAATGAAGAGGAGAACCTCGGATATGAGATGGGTTCGAACGGTCGCCATTCTGACCATGACCGGTCTGGTCGGTTGCGGCGGCGAGGAGGAAGATCATATCAAGCTCGTCCGGGTCTCAGGGACGATCACCAAGAACGGCAAGCCGATGCCGAATGCCGAGGTGTCGTTCGTCCCCCAGTCCGGAAACAAGGATTCCACGCCCGGAGTCGACAAGACAGGCCCTGATGGGAACTATCTCGTGAAGTTCAAGGGCCGCACGGGCGTGGCCCCTGGTAAGTACAAGGTGTTCGTCTCCCCCGCCTTTGAGGTGGGAGGGGAGGGCAAGGGTGAGCGGTTCAAGGAAGACCCCATCATGTTCAAGATCATGCAAGAAGCGCGGGGTACGGACAAGAAGGGAGCCGCCGCGGCGAAGAAAGCGGGGGAAAAGAGTGAGTTCGACGCCGAAGTCCCCGAGGGAACGAGCGCGACCCTGGACTTTGACGTCAAATCGTCCTGAATGGAACTTCGCCCATGGGACGGTGGGGCAGCCGCCCTCGGCTGCCTCTGGCCAGACCCCGTGAGATTCTGATCGCCGCGCGTGACTTTCGGCATCCCGGCCGACACAGCCGGCCCTACGGTCCTGACAACAGCTTCCGGAGACTCCCCGATCGTGTCGATCAACCTCTCGCGTCCACAGTGGCTGTGGACCCTACTCGTCATGGGCGTTGTGGGCTGCTCGAAGTCCGAGCCGGTTGACGAGCGACTCGCGGCGGCCGACCCCACTGCGCTGGTCCCCGTCACCGGAAGAGTGACCTTCAACGGTAAGCCGCTGGCCACGGTCGTCGTCACGTTCCTCCCGCCGCGCGGCCCGGCCCTGGCCGTGGATGAGACGGATGAGGAGGGAAACTACGAGTTGAAGAGCATGGGGGGACCGGGCGCCCTCCCCGGCGAATACAAGGTGGGGATCAGCTACTTGGTCTCCGACAAAGGGGAGCCGCAGGGCATCGGCCCTCGTACGGCCCTGGTGCAGGGGCCCGGCATGCTCTCGGCCAAGGAACTCGTGCCCAAGGAGTATGACCTGGGTCGCACCAAGTTGACGGCCAAGGTTGGCCCCAAGGGGGGCGTTTTTAACTTCGATCTCCCGGTGGACATCCCCGAGTTGCCTCAGAAGCCTGCGGAGAAGCCAGCGACGGAGGGAAAGACTCCGGAGGAAAAGCCCGCGGAGAAGACGACTTCGGAAGGGAAATCCCCGGAGAAGAAGACCGCGGAGCAGAAGAAGCAATGAGCCCCCGTCATGGCTCTCGACCGTCCCTCCCTGGTAGGCTTGGCCGGCGGGATGCCGGGCAACTGACCCCCGCAGTCCGCTCCCTGGGCCCCCTTCTCCTTCTGCTGGTCGTATCGCTGGTCCTGGGATGCGAGGTCGTCGAACCGGACCCGCCCAAGCCCCAGGGCCCGATGCTCTACCCGGTCCGCGGTCGTGTGACGGTCGACGGCAAGCCACTGGCCAAGGCCATCGTGGCCTTCCTGCCCGAATTTAGTGACGGCGGCACCCACAGCGTCGCCGAGACCAAGCCGGACGGCACCTACGAGTTGGCCTACATGGGCCGGCCCGGCGTCGGGCGCGGCGGCTACCGGGTCGTCGTCAGTTATATCGTGGGCCCAAACGGCAAGGTGGCGGACCTCAAAGCCCACTCGCCGGTTGACACAGCGATGGCCCCCGAGCTCAACAAGGGCAAGGAGCTCTTGCCGCCGCGATACAGCGACTTCAGCAAGACCGAGCTGGGGGCCACCGTCCTGCCGGCTGGTCCATTCACCTTCGACTTCAACCTCGAAGGCCCCTTGCTCGAACCGCCGGCGCAGGCTCCCCGCGGCGAACCGGCACACGAGACGGGCGCCCTGTCGCCACCTGCCCCGACCCAGTGATCACCGCCCTGGGAAGCGGTTGGTCCGCAAAGGGATCGAGCTCCCACGCGAGTGGCCCAGGAGGGGGGTTGAGGAGATGATTCGCGAGGGATGTCGCGATGCGGCGCCGCTGGGCTTGCGTCCTGGTTCTGGCGGTCTGTCTGGTCGTGCTCCTGTGGGGGGCCTGGTGGACGATCGCGGAAGGGCGGTTCCAGGCCGGTCTGGCATGGGCGAAGGCGGAGATTGCCGGGCAGCGGTACGAGCCGGCGCGGCGATGGCTGGCCGCGCAATCGGCCGGCCGACCTGCGGCCGCCGAGGTCGACTACTGGCTGGGGGTCTGCGAGCGGGCTCAGCAGCACCCCGAGGCGGCCGTGGCCGGGTGGGCCCGTGTGCCGCTCAAGTCGCCCTTCGGGGTGAAGGCGGCGCTGGAGCGGGCCTTGACCCTGATCAATGACCTCGGCCGGTACGCCGAGGGCGAGCTGGTCCTCACCGAGGCCCTGGCCTGTGCCGGTCCGGACGCGGCCCAGATTCGTTCCACCCTCTCGCAGCTCTACTACTGGGAAGGTCGGCTCGAAGAGGTGCGCCGGCTCAATCAAGTGGGATGGAGCCGCTCGCCTGACCGCGCGGGCGACCTCCGCGAGCTCTGGAGGATCGACCATTCAGCCCTGAGGCTGGAACCGATTCAGGAAGCCGTCGACCAGGCGGGGCGCACCGCGCCGGACGACGATCGGGTCTGGCTGGTGCGCGCCAACCTCGCGCTCCGCGCCGGCCGGTTCGTCGAAGCGGCCCAGTGGCTCGACGCGTGTCGGAAGCGGCGGCCTGACGATCCGGCGGTCTGGCGCGCGGTGCTCCGTTTGGCCTGCGCGACCGATCGCAACGAGGAGGCGCGTCAGGCCCTCGCGCACTTGCCCGCCGAGGTCTTCTCGCTGACGGAAGTGCTCAAGCTCCGGGCCTGGTTTGCAGCGCGCGCGGGCCATTCCGAAGCCGAGCGAGTGGCACTCGAGCAGCTCATCGAGCAGGTCCCTGGCGACGCGGAGGCGCTGGAGCGCCTGGCGGCACTGGCGTCGCGGTCAGGACAAGCCGGCAAAGCCGCCGAGTACGGTCGCCGCAAGGCCGAGGCCGATCGGGTCAGGGAACGGTACTACCGCCTACTCGAATCCCCCGGGCCGATCACGCGATTCGCCGAGCTGGGCGGCCTGGCCGAGAAGCTGGGGCGCCGCTTCGAGGCGAGTGGTTGGTGGCTGCTGTCCGCGACGGGGCGGCCAGCCGATCCCGAGGCCGCGGCGGCCGTCGGCCGGCTCGGTCCGCCGCGCCCCGACCGGCATCCCGCCGCCGGGCAATCGCTCGCCGCCCTGGTGCTCGATCCACCCTCATCGCGCAGGCTTGCCGATCCGGGTCCGTCTCCCACGCGAGCACCCTCCACGACGGTGGCGGCTGCCACGTTGCCGGCATTCCGGGACGATGCCGAGGCCGTGGGGCTCAGGTTCGTCTTTCAGAATGGCCAGTCGCGGCTGCGCCAGCTCCCCGAGACCATGGCCGGCGGCGTGGGCCTGCTCGATTACGACGGCGACGGCTGGCTGGATGTCTATGTCGTCCAGGGGGGGGATTTTCCGCCGGATCCGGCCCGGCCGCCCCGTGGTGACCGCTTGTTTCGCAACCGCGGCGACGGCACCTTCACCGATGTGACCGGGCCTTCGGGCATCGCGCGTCTGGCGCGGGGCTACGGGCACGGAGTCGCGGTCGGCGACATCGACAACGACGGCCATCCCGACCTGTTCCTCACCCGCTGGCGCTCCTACGCGCTGTACCGCAACCGCGGCGATGGGACCTTCGAGGACATCACCGATCGCGCCGGCCTGGGGGGTGATCGCAACTGGCCCACCTCGGCCGCGTTTGCCGACGTGGACAGCGACGGCGATCTCGACCTGTACGTCTGCCACTATCTCGTCTGGGACGCCGAGCACCCGGTGCTCTGCGAGCGGCGGGCCAAACCGGGCGAGACGATCGAACCGGACCGCCGCTACGAGTATTGCACGCCCAGCCAGATCCCCGCGCAGCCGGATCATCTCCTCCGCAACGACGGCGGCCGCTTCGTCGACGTCACGGCCGAGGCAGGGATCGTCGATCGCGACGGGCGTGGCCTCGGGGTGGTCGCGTCGGACCTCGACGCCGACGGGCGGATCGACCTGTTCGTCGCCAACGACACGACGGCCAACTACGTGTTTCACAATCTCGGCGGTTTCCGGTTCGAGGAGGTAGGGACCGAGTGGGGCGTCGCCTGCAACGCGGGAGGGGCCTTCCAGGCCGGCATGGGCACCGCGGTCGGCGACCTGGACGGGGACGGATTGCCCGACCTCCTCGTCACCAACTTTTACGGGGAGTCGACGACCTTCTTCAAGAACGTGAGCCGGCGCCTTTTCACCGACCGGACCTTCGCGGTGGGGCTGGCCGGGCCAAGCCGGTTCCTCCTGGGCTTCGGCATCGTCCTCCTCGACGCCAACAACGACGGCCGCCTCGACCTGGCGATGACCAATGGACATGTCATCGACGATCGTCCCGATCTCCCGCTCGAGATGCCCAACCTGCTCCTGATCGGCGGGGAGGATCGCCACCTCGTCAACGTCACCGAGGCCGTCGGCGAACCCTGGACCAACCGCCGCATCGGCCGCGGCCTGGCCGCCGGTGACCTGGACAACGACGGCCGCATCGACCTGGTGGCCGTCCCCCAGAACAGCCCGCTGGTCTACTTCCACAACCAGACCGCGGGCGGCCACTGGGTGAGCTTCCTGCTGGAAGGCAGCCGGTCCAACCGCGATGCCGTGGGCGCGGTCGTCACCGTCACCGCCGGCGGTCGTCGCAGCCGGGCCTGGCGCTACGGCGGCGGGAGCTACCAGTCGGCCTCAGACCCCCGGCTCCATTTCGGCCTGGGAACCCACCGGCGGGTCGATGCGCTCGAGGTGCTCTGGCCCTCGGGACGGATCGACAGCTACCGCGACCTCGCCGCCGATACCGTCTACCGCGTCCGCGAAGGCGGTCCCCAACCCCAGCCTTCACGGGGTGGAGGCGAAAAATGAGGGGCCGAGGGTAGTGTCCGACCTGTGTCACCCTTCCCATTACGATTGGTTGAGGGGTATTCTCAGGGAATCCTCAACGATGAGCCGCCAGAATCCTACTGACTGCTGCGCAACGATGGTCAAACCTGATCAGGCCCCTGGAACCGGTGACTGGCCCGCGGCCGTGACCACGTCCGTGAGGACGTGGTTCGGATGGGACTCCGGTCCACCAACCTCGGGCGTCAGCCCGATCCCCAGGCTCACAGTCGCACTGACGTGCGAGGCTGGAGGTTCCCCGTCCGAACCACGGACTGACGTCCGTGGTCACGCGATGCACTCCACCACGGACTCTGGAAAACTGGTCCGTCTTGGCGCAACGGTCAGTAACGCGTGGGATACCGGATACCCAGCCAGCAGGTTGGGGGAACAGGAGCGATGAGCACAACGAGTCCCGCGGATCGGATGAGCTTCTCCTCGGGATCCGCCCGGAGCTTGGCGTCCGGGCACCGGCTCAGCCCCCTGGATGTCCTGGTGCTGTCAACCTGGTGCGGCCTGGCCGCCGGGTGGCTCGAGGTGGGGACGCGAATCCTCAGTCGAAGCATCCACCCGACTCGGGGGTTGTACTTGATGAGCCGGCACTTTGTCTGGCTGGTTCCCCTGGCGAACCTGCTGCTGTTTTTCGTGGTGGGATTGTTCCTGGCGGTGATCACGATGATCTGGCCGCGGCGCGGAGGGTGGCTCACCCCACGACTCCTCTGTGCCGGAGCCGTCTTGCCGGCGCTGATGGTCGCGGGCCCGCGAATCTACACAGTGGCCTGGCTGATCGTGGCGTCGGGAATCGCCACGCGCCTGGTCCCCTGGCTCGAGCGATGGTCGTGGGCGGACTCGACGGACCCGCGTCCCGCACGGTTGCGGCGGTGGCTGAGGTGGAGCTTCCCGTGTCTGCTGGGATCGGTCCTGGTCGTGGCGGGTGTGGTCGTCGGGGAAGACTGGATCAAGCAGTGGCGCGAAGTCCGTCGTCCCTTGCCCTCGGCCGATTCGCCAAACATCTTGCTCATCGTGCTGGACACGGTGCGGGCGGATCACTTGAGCCTGTACGGCTACCCCCGGGCCACCAGTCGCGCGCTGGAACGGCTGGCACAGCGGGGGATCCGCTTCGACGAGGCGCGGGCCACCGCGCCCTGGACGCTGCCGTCGCATGCCAGCATGTTCTCCGGCCGCTGGCCGCATGAGCTCGACGTCCAGTGGTCGGCTCCCCTGCGCAGCCGGTTTCCCACGCTGGCCGGGTATCTGGGGTCCCAGGGCTATGCCACCGCGGGGTTCGTGGCCAATACCGAGTATTGCTCGTACGAAACGGGCCTGGGCCGCGGCTTCACAAATTACGAAGACTACGTCCTCGATCTTCGGCACCTCTATCCCTTGCGACTGGCCGCGCTGGTTCAGTGGGGCTGGGATGGGGTCGCCAACCTGAGTCTCTGGCTGGTCCAGGACCGCCCGGCAGCACGATTCCATCCCTGGCTCAAGTGGCTCCAGGCCACCGCTCGAAAAGATGCCGGTTTGATCAATCGCGAATTCCTGGAGTGGTTGACCCACCGGCCCGAGCCGGGGCGTCCCTTCTTCGCCTTCCTCAATTACTTCGATGCCCATACGCCCTACCTCCCTCCGGAGGGGGCGGGGTTCCGCTTCGCGAGGCCCCAGACCCTGGCCGATTTCGACCTGCTGGATGACCTCTTCAAGACGATCGACAAGGCGCGGCTGAAACCGAACTATCGCGAGCTGGTGGGAGCCTCCTATGATAATTGTCTGGCCTATCTGGACGATCGCCTGGGTGAATTGTTCGAGACCCTGCACCGCCGCGGCGTGCTCGATCGGACCTGGGTGATCGTCACCGCCGACCACGGCGAAGAACTGGGGGGACACGGTTTGTACGAGCATGGGGAGAGCCTGTATCGCCCGGAGATCCGAGTGCCGCTGGTGATCGTCCCGCCGTCGGGTCGCCCGTCGCCGGTCGTCGTGCCGGAGATGGTGAGCCTCCGCGACCTGCCGGCGACCATCGTCGACCTGGTTGGCCTGGCGGCCGGGGCGCCGTTTCCCGGCCGGTCGCTGGCCCGGTTCTGGCGCGAGCCGGCTGCCGGAGCCGCCCCCGGTGCTCGCGACGAGGAGGGAGCGCTGTCCGAGTTGACGGCCCCCAACCCGTCCAATCCCAGCAGTGGTCGCTCGCCGGCCACGCGGGGTCCGCTGATCTCCCTGGCCGAAGGGGATTACGTTTACATCCGCAACGAGAAGGATGGGAGAGAGCAGTTATTCCACGAGCGCGCGGATCCAGCCGAGTCCGACAATCGGGCCAGAGACGAAGCGATGCAACCGGTCCTGGAGCGAATGCGCCGACGTCTCGACCAGATGAAAGCAGGGTCTCCTCCAGCCGCGCGGTGAAAGGCTGGGGTGCTGAAAACAGGGGGCAGATCATGACGCGCCGCGCGGTCCTGGTGGCCTTGGCGATCCTGGCGGCTTCGGCCGTGCTAGCCGCGGGGGCCTACCGCTTCTACGCCAGGTACGCCCAGCGTTCCCCCGGCGACGGCAGCTGGGCCACGGTTTCGCTCAAGCCGTCGAACCGCGTTCCCGGTTCGCGGGGCGGGTCGGCGTTTCGACCGGGCGGCCGGGCGCAGGGCTTCCGGCCGCGCACCGGCATCGACACCGACGGGTTTTTCCCGCTGCTGGATCGGATCCCGCGCTGGGACCCTGACGCCTCGCTGGAAACGATCGCCCAATCCTGGCGGCAGCCCGGCCTCAAGGCGATTGCCCAGCTCGACGGCCCCCTGGAAACCGCGAGGAAATCCGGCGACGCAACGGAGACCGTCAAACTGCTGCTCATCAAGGCCATGCTGTTCAACAGCGAGGGCGAGACGCTCCGCGCCTCCGAAGTCCTGGAGGAGGCTCGATCGCTGATCGAGACGGAGGATCGCCTGGCGCGGGAATGGCTGGGCACGATCCTCTTTTTCCAGGGTGTCGTCGCGATGCGCCGCGGCGAGAACGACAATTGCATCGCATGCCGCGGGGAAAGCTCGTGTATCCTGCCGATCGCGCCGGCCGCCGTGCACACCAACCCCACCGGTTCCCGCCTGGCCATCGCGCACTTCAGGAATTACCTCGAGCGGTTCCCCAACGACCTTGGGGTGCGCTGGCTGCTCAACCTGGCTCACATGACCCTGGGCGAGCATCCCGGCCAGGTCGATCCGCGGTTCCTGATCTCCCTGGATCGATTCCGCCACTCGGAGTTCGACATCGGCCGTTTCCGAGACATCGGCCATCGGGTGGGGGTCAATCGCTTCAATCAGGCCGGCGGCGCGATCATGGACGATTTTGATAACGACGGGCTGCTCGACATCGCCGTCACCTCCATGGACCCCACCCTGTCCATGGCCTATTACCGCAACAGGGGAGATGGGACCTTCGAGGACCGGTCCCAGCAAGCCGGAGTGACCGGCCAACTGGGGGGTCTCGTGTGCTATCAGGCCGACTACAACAACGACGGTTTCCTGGACGTGTTCATCCCCCGAGGGGCCTGGCTCCCCGTCGCGGTTCGGCCGAGCTTGCTCCGGAACAACGGCGATGGGACCTTCGCCGACGTCACCAGGGAGGCCGGACTCCTCGATCCGGTCAATTCCAACTCAGCCTCCTGGGGCGACTACGACAACGACGGCTGGCTCGACCTGTTCGTCGGCTGTGAGCGGCAGTCCAACCGCTTGTATCACAACCGAAGGGATGGCACCTTCGAGGAGGTCTCCGCCCGGGCCGGCTTGAGCGACCGGGCCCGCTCCCCGTTCTGCAAGGGGACGGCCTGGATCGACTTCGACAACGACGATTATCCCGACCTGTTCCTCAATAACCTGGGCGGGGTCGCCGCGCTCTATCGCAACAATCGCAACGGCACATTCACGGATATAAGCGCTCCAACTGGAATCGATGGTCCCCAGCGCGGCTTCTCGTGCTGGGCCTGGGATTACGACAATGACGGCTGGCTCGACCTCTTCGCCACCTGCTACGAGCGCACCCTCGGTGACGTGGTCCGGGGCCTGCTGGGCCAGCCGCACTCCCAGTATTCCAACAGGCTCTTTCATAACCTCAAGGGGGAGCGATTCGAGGACAAGACCAGGGAAGCCGGGCTGGATTTGGTCTTCTCCGCCATGGGGAGCAACTACGGCGACTTCGACAACGACGGCTTCCTCGATTTCTACCTGGGCACCGGCGAGCCGAACCTCGCGACCTTGATCCCCAATCGAATGTTCAAGAACGTCGCTGGCGAGCGGTTCGCCGAGATCACCGGCAGTTCGGGCACGGGCCACCTCCAGAAGGGCCATGGCGTGGCCTGCGGCGACTGGGACCGCGACGGCGATATTGATATCTTCATCGAGATGGGCGGCTCGATCAATGGCGACAGGTACCACAACATCCTGTTCCAGAACCCCGGCCAGGGGAACCACTGGCTGACGGTCAAGCTGATTGGCCGGAAGACCAACCGGGCGGCCATCGGCGCCAGGATCAAGGTCGTCACGGCCGGCGCGAAGCCGATGACGATCCACCGGCACGTCTCCTCGGGCAGCAGCTTCGGAGCGAGCCCCCTGCAACAGACCATCGGCCTGGCCCAGGCCGAGCGAGTCGCGCTGCTGGAGGTCCACTGGCCGGCCAGCGGGACGACCCAGGTCTTCCGCAACATCGCCGCGGACCAGGCCATCGCGATCACCGAGTTCGCGGCGGAGTACCGGTCGCTGAGCTGGAAGCCGATCCCCCTGCCGGATTGAGGGATCCACAGCCGCAGGTCGAGTCGGTTCGGCTATCGCCACAGCCGATTCGACACCCGCGAGATGAGAGGTTATCGTGGGATCACGACCGATCCCGGCCCACCGCCGGAGCGGAGATCGGCGAGGAACCCCCGGGTGGTTTCGTCTGACTCGGGGATCGTGCCTGGGGAATTGCCTGTGCCTGAACTTACAGCGGATTCCCCACGGACGGCATCCGGAGTTGGTGGCCCAGCCAGGGCGGGCGCATCCACCCCCCCTGACCCCCCCTTCGCGAGGGGGGGAAAGAGAGGGACCCCCCTGAGCAAGGGAGGAAAAGCGCAGGCGGCTCGCCCCGTTCCTTTCCCCCCCTTGCGAAGGGGGGGTCAGGGGGGGTACTTGGGCAAGGCCCCTCGCGTGTGCAACCCGATGGGAAACTGCTGTCGGCGGCGAAGCGCTCGAATCCGGCTCGCGCTCCTCTGCGGTCTTGCCCTCGCTGCGCTGGGGGGTATCACGTCGGGTTGGTACTACATGCGGTGGTTCCGTGCCGAGCTCAACCTGGCCGAGGAGGAGGCCAGCCGCGGCCACTATGGCCTGGCGCGGAACCGCTTGGCGCGGCTGATCGGGCATTGGCCGTACCAGGCCGAGGTTGCGTACAAGTTGGGAGTCTGCGAGCGGGCGAAGGATCGGCTCGAGGCCGCCCTCGCCGCCTGGAGCCGTGTCCCGCCCGGAACCCCGTTCTTTGCCAAGGCCGCGGCCTGGCGCGGGACGACGCTGGTCGACCTGGGGAGGTACGCTCCCGCCGAGTCCGTCCTGGAATCCGCCCTGGGTGCCGCCAGCGGGCCCGACGCCGAACAGGTGCAGCGCGCCCTCATCCGGTTGTACCGGATCCAGGGGCGGATGTACGACGTGCGACGACTGGTCCGTGGCCTGTGGGCACGGTCGTCGGAGCCAGCGGGATTGCTCAAGGAGCTCTGGGACCTCGACGCCACGCCCTATCCCATGGTGGAGCGGCGGAGGGTCCTCGACGCCGCGGATGCCGCCGACGATCGCGTCTGGCTGGCGCAGGCCAACCTGGCGATCCGGAGCGGTTGGTTTGAAGAGGCGCGGAAACGGCTGGACGCCTGCCTGAGCCGCCGTCCGGACGACGGCGCGGTCTGGCGCGCGCTGCTGGACTTGCACCTGGCCACACACGATGTTCAGGGGGTCTGGCGCGCCCTGTCCCACCTGCCGGCCTGGGAATTCTCCCCGTCACAAGTCCTGGTTTTCCGCGCCTGGTTCGTCGCCCATACCGGCGATGTCGAGGCCGAGCGGCGTGCCCTGGAGCTCCTGCTCGAGCGCGACCCGGCGAACACGCCCGCCGCGGACCGGCTCAGCGCCCTGGAGCGGCTGGCGACCCTGGCCCTGGAGGCCGGGCGGCCCGAGCAGGCCACCGAGCTGCGCCGCCGCAAGGCCCGGCTGGACGATGCCATCGCCCGTTACCGCCACATCATGACCGACGAGGCCAACCTCGCCAGCCGGGCTGAGGAGCTGGCTCAACTGGCCGAGACCCTCGGCCGGCGCTTCGATGCTCGGGGCTGGCGCTCCATCGCCCTGGGGAGTCGTGGTCGAACCGACTCGGTGCCGGTCGAACCGGCGGGCCTGTCGGACCCGAGTGACGGCCGCACCCTGGCCGATCTCCTCACGGACGTGAAGCCCGTGCCCTCGGCTCACCCGGCCCAGCCCGAGGCGCCGACTCGCGGCGTCGATCCGGGCTTCACCGACGACGCCGAGGCCGTGGGCCTCCGGTTCGTCTTCGACCCGGGACAAACCCCGGAGCGCATGCTGCCCGAGACAATGTCCGGTGGAGTCGGCCTGCTCGACTTCAATGGCGACGGCTGGCTGGATGTCTACGTGGTCCAGGGAGGCCCCTTCCCACCCCGGGCGGGTTCCGCGACCGCCGCGGCGGCCCAGGGCGATCGCCTCTTCGCCAACCGGGGCGATGGCACCTTCACGGACGTCACGACGGCATCGGGCATCGCCGGGTTCCCCCCCGGCTATGGCCACGGCGTCACCGTCGGGGATTATGACAACGACGGAGACCCCGACCTGTTCCTCACCCGCTGGCGATCCTACGCCCTCTACCGCAATAATGGGACCGGCACCTTCACGGATGTGACCGTCGCGGCCGGACTGGGCGGCGACCGCGGCTGGCCGACCTCGGCGGCCTTCGCCGACCTGGACAACGACGGCGACCTCGACCTGTACGTCTGCCATTACCTGCTCTTCGATCCCGTACACCCCCTGCTCTGCCCCGACGAGAAGGGGGGATACCGGTATTGTGAACCCAGCAAGTTTCCCCCCGAGCACGACCATCTCTTCCGCAATGACCATGGCCGATTTGTCGACGTGACGGCCGAGGCCGGGATCGTCGACCCCATCGGGCGGGGCCTGGGCGTGGTCGCCGCCGACCTCGACGACGATGGCCGGATCGATTTCTTCGTGGCGAACGATGGGATGGGGAACTACCTGTTTCGGAACCTCGGGGGACTCCGCTTCGAGGAGGTCAGTCACTTCGCCGGGGTCGCGGGCAACGCCGGAGGGGGATACCAGGCCAGCATGGGGATCGCTTGCGGAGACCTCGACGGCGACGGCCGGCCCGACCTGGTCGTGACCAACTTCTTCAACGAGTCCTCGACGCTCTACCAAAACCTGGGCCGGGGCCTCTTCGGCGACCGGACGGCCGCCTCCGGCCTGGGTCCGGTGACGCGTTACTACCTCGGCTTCGGGACCGCGTTCCTCGACTACAACAACGACGGCCGGCTCGACCTGCTCACGGCCAACGGCAACGTGAACGACGAGCGGCCGTACAACTTCTACGCCATGCCGGCGCAGCTCCTGGCGGGCCGGGAGGGAGGCCGGCTGCGGGATGTCTCCGCCGGATGCAGTCCCCCCTGGGGCGTCCTTCGGATCGGCCGGGGACTGGCCGCCGGCGACCTGGACAACGACGGTCGTGTGGACGCCGTGATCTTGTCGCAGAACGAGCCCCTCGCGTACTTTCACAACCGGGCCCCTGGGGGCCATTTCGTCACGTTCCGCCTGGAGGGGACGGTTTCGAATCGCGATGGGGTCGGGGCGGTCGTCGTGGTGACTTGCGGGGGGCGCCGCCAGGTCGCCCAGCGCTTCGGAGGAGGAAGCTATCAATCGGCCTGCGACCTTCGGCTCCACTTCGGCCTGGGACCCGCCACCCGTGTCGAGACCCTGGAAGTCCGCTGGCCGTCGGGGCGGACCGACCGATTCCGCGACCTGGCGGTCGATCGAGGTTATCTCCTCCGCGAAGGTGACGCCGCTCCCAAGCCCCTGGCCGGCTTCGGTCGCAAGCCCGGACTCTGACAGCGGATCGAAGAGTCGCCGGACAGAGCCGGCTCCTACACGGGGTCCAAATCCGGCGTCTTCTTGTAGGAGGCGGCTCCGTCCGCCGATCTTTTTGGAGTGGCTCCTTTCCCCTTGGTGTGGATCGAGTGAGCTGGCATCGTCGGCCGGGGGTCCGGATGGCTGTCAACCACGGCAATCCCAAGCACGGCTCGCTGGGGTCCGGCCCGACCCTGGTGGGCCTGAACCGACCCGGCCCGTGGGACGTGCTGGCGATGGCCGCGGCGTGCGGACTGGCCGCCGGCTGGCTGGAAGTCGGCACGAGGGTCCTCTGCCGGGCCATTCACCCCACCGGCCGGCTGTACATGATGAGCCGGCACTTTGTCTGGCTGGTTCCCCTGGCGAATCTGCTGCTCTTTTTCGGGGTCGGCCTGTTCCTGGCCGTTCTTACCAAGGTCGGTGGCCGCCCAGGGAGCTGGCTCTGCCCCCGACTGCTCACCGCGGCCGCGATTCTGCCGGCGCTCTTGGTCGCCGGCCCGGGCGTCTACCCCTGGGCCTGGCTGCTCCTGGCCTGGGGAATCGCCCTCCGCCTGGTCCCCTGGCTGGAGCGATCCGCCCGGCGATGGTTGACGGTGAGCCTGGCCGCGATGCTGGGATTCGTCCCGGTCGTGGCGGGTTTGGTCTTCGGAGGCGACTGGCTCAAACAACGGCGCGAGACGAGTCGTCCCCTCCCCCCGGCGAATTCGCCCAACGTGCTCTTGATCGTGCTGGACACGGTGCGGGCCGATCACCTGAGCCTTTACGGCTATCCGCGGGCCACCAGCCGAACCCTGGACCGCCTGGCGCAGCGGGGCATCCGCTTCGATGAAGCGCGGGCCACCGCGCCCTGGACCTTGCCGTCCCACGCCAGCCTGTTCACCGGCCGCTGGCCCCATGAGCTCGATGTCCAGTGGGTCACTCCCCTGCGCGGCCAGTTCCCCACCCTGGCGGCGTACCTCGGGTCTCGCGGCTATGCGACCGCGGGTTTCGTGGCCAATACCGAGTATTGCTCGTCTGACACGGGCCTGGACCGCGGCTTCACGCATTATGAGGACTACGTCCTGGATTTTGCTCACCTTCGTCCCGTGCGGACAGCGACGCTGGTCGAGCGCGGCTGGACCGCGGTCGCCACCCTGAGTCTGTTGCTGAGGGATCGTCTCACCCCGGGACAACCCCTGCACGCCCGGGTCCAATCCCTGATCCAGTGGCTCCTGGCCCCCAGCCGGAAGGATGCCGGCTCGATCAATCGCGAGTTTCTCGACTGGCTCGCGAATCGTCCCGAGCCGGGACGCCCCTTCTTCGCCTTCCTCAATTACTTCGATGCCCATACGCCCTACCTCCCTCCGGAAGGGGCCGGGTTCCGTTTTGGACCGGGACCCCGGACCCTCGCCGATTACACGCTCCTGGTCGAACAATGGAAGACGATCGACAAAGCCAGCTTGATCCCCCACTTTCGCGAGCTGGTGCGCGACTCGTATGACAACTGTCTGGCCTACCTGGACGATCGCCTGGCGGAATTGTTCGAGACCCTGCACCGGCTTGGTGTGCTCGATCGGACCGTGGTGATCGTCACCGCCGACCACGGCGAAGAGCTGGGTGAGCACAAGCTGTTCGAGCATGGGGAGAGTCTGTATCGACCGGAGATTCGAGTGCCGCTGGTGATCGTCGTGCCGGCGGGCAGCCAGGGCCCAGGGGTCGTGCCCGAAACGGTCAGCCTCCGCGACCTGCCGGCGACGATCGTCGACCTGACTGGCCTGGGAGCCAATTCGCCGTTCCCGGGGCGGTCGCTGACCCGGCTGTGGCGCGCTCCCTCTCCCGCGGCTGCCGGGGAGGATTGTGACGACGAGGGAGTGATCTCCGAGCTGACGGCACCGAACCCGACCAATCCCAGTCTCGGTCGATCACCGGCGGCGCGCGGCCCGCTGAGTTCCCTGGCCGAAGGGGATTATGTGTACATCCGCAGTGAGAAAGACGGAAGGGAGCTGTTATTCCACGAGCACGACGATCCCGACGAGCTCGTCAATCGGGCCCGGATCGAGGGGATGCAGCCCATCCTGGAGCGGCTCCGGCAACGGCTCGACCGCATCAAACCAAGGAACTACAGATGACCACAGATAGCGTCGGGAAAGGCCGTGCATTCTTTCTCTCATCAGCGTTCATCTGTGGTTCCTTCAATTCAGAACAGTTCGGCGATCGGTCGGCCCTGCTCGACGATGAATCGCGGGCGGCCGGTGCCGTCGGTGTACGTGGCATCGAGCGGCACGCCCATGTGCCGGTAGATCGTCGCGGCGAGGTCGCCGGGCGTGACCGGCCGCTCCTTGATGTGACCGCCATCCGCCTCGGTTGAGCCGATCACCTGGCCGTGGCGCAGGCCGCCGCCGGCCATCGCCATCGACATCACCACCGCCCAGTGATTGCGGCCGTCGGTGCTTCCCTGGGTGCCCATCATCGGCGTGCGGCCGAATTCCCCCATGGCGATCACCAGCACGTCGTCGAGCAGGCCCCGCTCCTCCAGGTCGGTCACCAGGGTCGTGACCAGGTGGTCGAACAGCGGCAGCAAAGGTTTGAGCCCCTTGCTGATCCCGCCGTAGGGCGGGATGTTATCTCCGTGGTTGTCCCAGGTCCCCGAGGCCGGATGATAGCTCAGGTCGAGCGTCACGAACGCGACGCCCGCCTCGACCAGGCGCCTGGCCAGCAGGGCCTGCTGGCACCAGAGGTGAGGGCCGTAGCGCTCGCGGATGGGAGCCGGCTCCCGCGAGAGGTCGAAGGTCCGCGCGGCACGAGGACCCGCCAGGAGCTCCATCGCCGCCTGGGTGTGACGGTCCATCACCTCAATGGCGGGGGAGTGGTCGATCCGCGTTCGCAGCCGGTCCAGGTCCTGGAGCAGCCGCCGGCGGTCGAAGAGCCGGTCGTGGCTGAGCCCGCCCGCGAGCCGGAAGAAGTCGCCCTCCGTGTGCCGGCCCGTCGCGACCCCGACGTTGGTGTAAATGGGGAGCTTGGCGGCCCGGTTGGCGATGAACGGGTCGTATTGCTGCCCGAGGTCGCCCCCCCGGGCGACGTGGGTCCGGGAGACCTGAAAAACGACGTACGGCGGCATGCTGGGTTGGTTCGACCCGTGCCACTTGGCGACCACGCTGCCGATGGCCGGACACATCCCGCCCCGGGGATTGATCCGCGGCGCGGCATCGAGGTGACCGGTCTGGAACACCATGTTCGGCTCGTGATTGCTGTGCCGCGCATCCACCGAACGGAGGATCGTGAACCGATCGAGCATCGCTGCCATCTTGGGCAGGTGCTCGCAGATGAAGACGCCCGGCAGCTTCGTCGGGATCACGCCGAAGGGCCCGCGGTTCATGTAGGGTCGGTCGGGCTTGGGGTCCCAGGTGTCGATCTGGCTGGGGCCGCCGGTCATCCAGAGGAGGATCACCGCCTTGCCGGATGGGGCCGGGCTCCCCGCCGGCGCAGCCATCGAGCGGAGCCGCAAGACGTCGGCGAGGCTCAGGCCGCAGAGGCCCGCCAGGCTGGCCTTGAGCATGTTCCGCCGACTGGCGACCACCAGCCCTTCACGCTCCAGCGCGTGGAACCCGGAAAATGCGTGCGCATGCGGGTGTGGTTTGAGTTCGCCCATGCGATGGCCTTCCCGTGCTTGGAACCTCTCCCCGGCGCGGACAACGGACCTTTGATCATACCATGCGAGCCGCGGCGCGAGTACCCCCGTCTCCTCGCGCTCGCGACCACTCAGGGCTGGAAATCGACAGCGCCTTGCTCTTTCCGCGATGGTCGGCTAACCTAACCTGCGCAGAAAGGACTCGGCAAGGAGCACTGCACCATTTCGGCGAGCGCACCCACGAGGCCCACGATGCGCGGACGATTCCTGATCGCGAGTGTGGCTGGGCTCGGCCTGTTCGCAGCCCTGGGCTGGCATGCCGGGACCTGCCGGGCCGGAGATCGGCGCCAGGGACGGCCGGACCGGTCGCAGCCGCCGGCCCGTGAGACCTTGCGGATGTCGAAGGCGGTCGTCTGCCGCTCGATCGACGGTTACGAAGCCTATGAACCCCTGCCCGATGCCGCCCAGACCAGCGAGGAGAAGCTCCTGGTCTACTATCGTCCCCTCGGCTACAAGACGACCTTGGTCAACGACAAGTACCAGGCCCATCTGACCCAGGACGCGGAGATCCGCAGGCGGGGTCAGAAGGCGGTCGTCCGCCAGAAGAAGAAGATGCTGGATTACACGGCGGAGAGCCCGCAGCCGCCCGAGCTGATCTATTTGCGGAACATGATCTCGCTCAAGGGACTCAAGCCGGGCGAGTATGACCTGAGCATCATCCTCCACGACGAGCTCGCCCAGGGTCCCCCCGCGATCCAGGTCGTGAGGTTCCGGGTGATCCCCACCGAGGATCCGACGAAGAAGGGGGAGGCGGGTGCAACCGGGGATCGGACCGCCGCCCGCATCAAGAACCGCGAGAAAAAACCCCGACCAGCCCGGCAGGTCTCACCGGACGAGGTTGGGGTAGAGGACTCCCTCCTGGTGCAATTCTGGCTCGAATGGCAACTCAGCGGCGGCTCCGAGGACATCGAGTGAACCCGTCGTCGCGGCCGGGGTGGCCTTGAGGTAGACGTCCATCTGCTGGCCGACATGGACCTCGATCGGACGGTCCTCCGGCAGCTCGTAGATGACCTGAAGAACGCGCGTATCCACCCGTTCGGAGTTGTAGCCGGTCAAGCTCTGCTTGGGGATGACGTAGGGCTCGACGTAGACGAACCGCAAGGGGAAGCGCACCTGGGGCCGCCCCTTGAGGGTCGCGACCGCCTCCGCACCCCGTGAGAAATGCGGCAGGTCGTTCTCGTCGATGTCGACCCGGACGTGTAGCCGTTTGATGTCCCCGAGCACGATCATGGGTTCCTTCCAGGCGAAGGCTGCATATTGACCCAGCCGGATGTTGAGCTGGAGGATCTCGCCGTCCATCGGGGCCCGGACGGTGAGCCGCTCGAGGTTCGTCTTGATGCTGTCGACCTGGCTGGCGGCGAGCTGAACGGCGGCCCTGGCCACCGCGATGTCCTCCTTCCACGTCCCGGCCAGGACGCGTTCCAGGTCCGCCTTGGCCCTGGCGTAGGTGGCCTTGGCTGCCAGGAAGGCGTAGCGGTCCTTGTCGTAATCGCTGGCGGCCACCACGTGTTTCTGGAAGAGGCGTTCGGTGCGCGCCATGGCGGCCTCGGCGTCGTTCATCCGGGCCTGCGCCTCCTCGGCCGCCGCCCGGGCCGGGGGCACGTCCTCGGGTCGCGGCGCGGCGAGCAGCTTGTGAAGCTGGGCCTGCGCCGAGGCCAGTTCGGCCTGACGCACCTGGAGCTGCGCCTGGTAATCGCGGTCGTCGATCCGGAAGAGCGGGGTGCCGGCCTGGACCTTCTCGCCCTTCTTGACGTAGACCGCGGTGACCACGCCCGGGATGGTCACGCCGATGGGAATATTCTCGCGCCGCGCCTCCACCAGCCCCGAGCCCGCGATCATGGTGACGCGGTCGGGCCGCGTGGGCGGCTCGATGATGGGTTGGGCCGGCGGTGGCACCTGCTGCGCCTTGAGCACGGTGTAGACCGAGAAGACCACTCCGGCTGCCGCGAGAACCGGTAAAGCGTATTTCGTGATCATTCTATCCCCGCGATTGTTGGGAGCCGTGCGGCCGGCCGCGCCGGGGCGAGGCGAGGACGGCCGGCCCTGAGGAAACCGAACTCCTGACTCAAGCGGCTGCACCGGGCCACTCCTGGACCTGGACGATCCGGCCGTCGTCCATGTGCGCGATCCGGTCGCCGAACGGGAAGACGCGGTTATCGTGGGTGACGACCAGGACCGCTCGATCGGGCCGGACCGCCGTCTCCCGCAGCAGGCCCATCACGCTCAGGCCGGTCTCATGATCCAGCGCCGCGGTCGGCTCGTCGCAGACCAGCAGCCGCGGCTGGTGCACCAGCGCCCGCGCAATCGCCACCCGCTGCATCTGGCCCCCCGAGAGCTGACTGGGCAGGCTGCCCTGCTTCGTGCTCATGCCGAGTGAATTCAGCACGTCGACGGCCCGGCGCACGGCCCGCTCCCGGGACCAGCCGGCGATCACCAGCGGGACCGCCGCGTTCTCGGCCGCCGTCAGGGCGGGCAGGAGGTTGTACTGCTGGAAGACGAACCCGATGTTCCGGGCGCGGAAGCTTGTCCGCGACCGGTCGCCCATCCCCGTTAACGACTGGCCGAAGATGTCGACGCTGCCGCTGTCGCAGTCGAGGATGCCCGCGATGACCGACAGCAAGGTCGTCTTGCCGCAACCGGACGGACCGACGAGCAGCGTCATCTGGCCGTGGTACACGTCCCAGTCCAGCCCGCGCAAGGCCTGGACCCGCTGCTCGCCGCTGCCGAACTGCTTGGTCAACCCGCGGATCCGCACCGCGACCCCACGCGCAGCCTCCGGATCTCCGGCCAGAGGCCGCGCCTGCGACGTTGCCGCGACCATCAGCACACTCCTCTTCAGTGGTCAGCGTGAAGATGCAATCAACTGAACAATGGAAATGGCAGACGCCGGCCCCCGTCCCGTCTCCTCGGGGCCGCTCAACGGAAGACGATGGCCGGCTCGAGCCGGATCACGCGTTGCACGCTGAGGAGGCTGGACAGGATACAGATCAGCACGATGGCGCATCCGGTGATGGGGAGCAATTGCCAGGGGGTGTAGAAGGCCAGCTCGGTGCCCTGGATGCGCCAGCCGAAGAGCGCCGCCAGCCCGACCCCGAGGCCATATCCCAGGAAACCGACGACCATCGCCTGGAGCAGGATCATGCCCACGATCCGGAGATTCGTCGCCCCCATGGCCTTCAGTGCGCCGAATTGCTTGATGTTCTCGATCGTGAAGTTGTAGAACGTTTGACCGGCGATCGCCGTGCCCACGAGGAAGCCCAGCAGGGCGGTGACCCCGAAGTTGAACGGGATACCCGTGTAGAGGAGGTAATAGTTGATCGTCATCCAGGTGAATTCCTGGCTGGTCTTGGCACCCAGGCCGGTCATCGATCGGATTCGCCGCGCGACCACGTCGGCGGGCACCCCGGGGTCGGTCTTCGCCAGGATGTAGGAGAGGATCTTCCGCTCCTGCGGAGCAAACGTCTTCGCCCGTGAGTACGTGGTATAGACGACCGGGTTGGTCTGGAAGGTCCGCGTGGCCTCGCAGACGCCGACGATGATCGCGCGGTGATCGTTCATCTCCAACTGCCTGCGGAGGAACCTGCGGTAGAAGCCCTTACCCAGCCGCGGGAGCTGAGCCCAGTCCTCCTCAGGGTAGAGCTTCTGCAAGCGGTCGCTGTCCACGAGGATCGCGTCGGGGGTGCGGAGGTCGCGGAGGTTGCCCGCCAGGATCCTGGAGCGGGGCGGCGCTCCAACCAGAGTCGAGTCGTCCAGTCCCAGCAGGATGGCCTGCTCGATCACAGTCGCCCGGTTGCCGCACGAGACCTCGGGATTGATCTTCACCCGCGCCTGGCCTTTGTAGAGCGGCACGGCCCACCGCACCCCCTCCACGCCCCGGACCCGGTACAGGTTGTTCTCCAGCATCGGCTTGACATCGTCGATGTAGCGGACCGTCGGGTCCATCACCCAGAGGTCGGCGCCGGTGATGTCGGTGATCTGCCCGCAGGTCCGGAGCATCAGCCCGCAGAAGATCGACCCCTGCTGGGTGATCAGCAAGGCCGCGAAGGTCAGCCCCAGCACGATGCCGAGGAACTTGGCCCGGTCGCCGATCAGCATCTTGAGTGCGATCCAGCCCATCGTGCCCCCCTTCGGTCACGGTGCGGCTTCGACTTCGACCCGGTCCGCGACCGGTTCCCCCTCCGGATTCCGCGGGGGTCGAGAACCCAGCGCCGCCAGACAAAACGACGTGATATGATCGGTCAGATAATCGAGGTCCAGCGCCGCGAAGGCCGCCGGACCGATCAGCCGCTCGGCCACCGGACGAGCCATCTTGTAATGCAGGCACTGGCCGATCACGCTGAAGGCCAGGGCATGAATCTTCCGTTCGTCGGCGTCGGGACAGAACCGCCGGAGAATCCCGCTGAGCCGCTCGAACTTGGGCCGGATCGCTTCGCGAATCAACACGTCCGAGGCCGTCGTCGGATGGAGCAGCTCCCGCAGCATCAGCCGGTGCCGCCAGTCCTCGGGATCGTTGATGGCCAGCACCCGACAGAGGAAGTCATGGATGAACCCGCGAAGCTGCTCGGCCGGCGCAACCGGCCCGGCCTGGACCGCGTCCTCGCCCTCGAAGCCGCACCGATGCGCGACCAGCACTGCCTCGACGTAGAGTTGCTCCTTGTCGCCGAAATGGTAGTTCACCGCCGCGACGTTCGCCCCGGCCCGCTCGCAGATCGTGCGAATCCGAGCCGCGTCGAACCCCTTGCACGCAAACTCCTCCCCAGCCGCCTCCAGCAGCCTAACCTTCGTTGTATCTTGCACTTCCATCAGCCACTCCGTTCCAAACACCTGTTTCAAACAGGTGTTTTAATCAACTCTATCAGGGATCGGCCGCCAGTCAAGCGGGCTTGAGCAAATTCGGCTGGGATTGGCGTGGGAGGGCTTTGGCGGCGGAATGAGGGGGCCGGAACCGGCAATCGCCGGCGCGGCGGACTGGGCCTGCGCAGGATGAGTGGGGATCGGCGGACGGAGCTACAGGACGACGCCGGATTTGGACCTGCTTGTCGTCGCCGGCTCCGTCCGGCGACTCTGCGATCTCAGCCGAAGAGCTCCTGGATGGGCTTGCCGCCGTCGACGATCTTGATGGGCCGGCCGCGCGGGGTGGTGTACTGGGTCTCGAGGCTGATCCCCATGGTCTTGGTCAGGGTGGCGATCAGGTCCATCACGCCGATGGGGCGGTCAACGATGTCGATGCCGTCCTTGTCGGTGGCGCCGATGGTCCGGCCCCCCTGGATGCCGCCGCCACCGACGACCACCGACCAGCTCCGCGGCCAGTGATCGCGGCCGGCATTGTCATTGATCCGCGGCGTGCGGCCGAACTCGCCCATCCACACGATCGTGGTGCTGCCCAGCAGGCCGCGCCGCGACAGGTCGGACACCAGGGCCGACATCCCCTTGTCCAGCTCCGGCAGCAGCTTCTGAGATAGCGTCTCGAAATTATTCGTGTGGGTATCCCAGCCGTCGAGCGCGACCTCGACGTAGGTGACCCCCTGCTCCACCAGGCGCCGCGCCATCAGGCAGCCCGAGCCGAACGAGCCCCGGCCGTAGGCCTCGCGCACGGCGTCCGGTTCCTGATCCAGGTTGAACGCGTTCTGATAGCGCGAGTTCATCATGCGTAGAGTCTTGCCGTAGATCGACTTGTGATCGATGGCCGCCTGGGCGCGCCGTGTCGCCAGGAACTGGTTCTCGACCTGGCCGAGCAGGTGCAGCCGCCGCTCCATCCGGTAGGCATCCACGTCCTTGGGTGGCCGGAGATTTCCGATCGGGGCATTGGGATTCTGGACCACGAACGGGGCATACGACATCCCGAGGAAGCCGGCCCCGACCCCGGGCCGGTTGATCGCGATGCAATGGGGCAAGTCGAAATTGGCCAGCTTCTCGCCCAGTTCCACCGCGCAGTAGGAGCCAAAGCCGGGATGCACGACCGTGGGCGTCGGGGCATATCCGGTGTGCATCAGGTAGGTGCCGCGGTCGTGGTTGCCCTCTTTCGTGTCGAGGGAACGCAGGATCGACAAGTGATGCATCTGCTTGGCCACCCTGGGCAGATGCTCGGTGATCTTCACCCCGGGCGCCGAGGTGTCGATCGGCTTGAACGGACCGCCGTTCTTCTCGCTGTCGGGCTTCAGGTCCCAGATGTCCAGGTGACTGGGCCCTCCCCCCATCCAGAGCACGATGCAGCTCCGGTTGGTCTTTCGCAGGTGCTGAGCACTGGCCTGGAGCGAGGCGAAGAACTGGATCGCCGGAACGCCCAGCGCCGTGGAGGCCAGGTGCCCCAGCCAATGGCGCCGCGTCATCTGGCCGAAGGATCGCGGTCTGTCGATCATTTGCGCTGGCTCCGCTCGCGGGTTTTCGCTGTTCGGTGTTCGGGTAAGACCGTTGACGTTGAACGCATTTGCCGAACACCGACAACCGAACACCGAAAACCATTTAATGATTGAGGATGAACTCGTTGGAATTCAGCAGGGCCCAGAACAAGTCTTGCAAGACCGGGAGGCTGTCGGGGCAGGACTCGAGAAGCTGCCCCGCCTGAGCCAGCTCTCGGCCGGAGGGGTGCCGGCTCAGGGCGGCCAGGTAGAGGGAATCGATCATGAAGGCCGCTGGCGAGGCCTGGTGGCTGCCCTGCTCGCAGATGTCGCCCAGGAAGCTCCCCGGCTTGCCCGAGAGGGCTTCCTGCATCAGCTCGCCGTTCATCATCATCAGGGCCTGGGGGATCGTCCCCTGAAAGCTCGTCGATTCTTCGGCCTCGTCGTTGGCGAAGACGAAGAGGAACTGCTTCATCCAGGCGTCGCGCTTCCGGCCGGTCTCGTCACCGGCACCGCCCCGATGCGCCGCGGTGGCCGTCAGCAGTGAGTCGAAGAGTTGCTCGGGAGTCATCGGCTTGAGCGGCATCGCGCTGAACAAAGCGTCGTCTTTCTCGTTCCCCTTGGTCCGAACGCTGCTGAGCTGGTAAGCCCGGCTGGCCATGATCCATCGGCAGAGTTGCTTGATGTGGTAACCGTTCTGCTGGAACTCCTGGCTCAGTTGGTCGAGGAGCTGGGGATGGCTGGGCGGATTGTGTGGGCCGAAGTCATCGACGGGCTGAACGAAGCCCCGCCCCAGGAAGTGCGCCCACATCCGGTTGACGAACGCCTTGGCCATGGAGTCGTTCTTGGGGTCGGCGATCAACTTGGCCAGCTCGGCGCGGCGGATCACGTTGGGACCTGGGGGGAGCTTCCGGCCATCGAGATACCTGGGGAAGGTGGTCCCGACCATGCCGTCGCGACGATCATAGCTGACGTAGGCGTCGCTCGGCTCGTCGCGCAGCTCGGTGTGATCATAGGCTTCCCGCCCGGTGGCATCCTCCTTGCGAACCTGCTCGGCCCGAATTCCCTTGAAGAAGGCGTTGATCCCCCAGAAGTCGCGCTGCTTCCAATCGTTGGAGGGGTGGTCGTGGCACTGGGTGCACTGGATCTGCTGGCCCAGGAACAGCCGGGTGGTCCGGGAGGTGAGGGGGACCGCCCCGAACTCCAGGTGGGCCAAAACATAATTGACCGCGCCATTCTCCTTGTTGGAACCGGTCGCCGCGACCAGCTCCCGGACGATCTCGTTCCAGGGCCGATCCGCCCCAAATTGCTGCCGCAGCCAACCGGTCAGGGCCGCGCGGTCGACCATCCGGCCCTGGTTGCCGCGACCGATCAGCAGGACGGTCCATTCGGTGGCGAGATTCTTGGCGAAATCGGCATGGTTGAGCAAATACTCGACCAGCTTCTCCCGCTTGCCGGTCTCCCGAGTCGCCAGGAACGCGCGGGCCTCCTGGACGTTGGGGATGCGTCCCAGCAGGTCGAGATAAGCCCGTCGCAGGAATTCCTCATCCGTCGCCAGCCTGGCCGGCTTGACCCCCGCCTTCCCCCACCCTTCGGCAATCGCCCGGTCGATCAACATCACCTGGGGGACCGCCGCGGCCTGTTTGGACAACGCCGGTTTGGAAGTCGAGGTCGACTGCCTGCGAGAGGCCCCCGAGCTGGGACGATCACCGGACCACGCCGGGATCGTCGTCCCGAGGCTCACGACGAGGAAGACCCCCACCACACCGCGAACCTGTGACCTCAGCCACGCACACCGGCGGGCCAGCCGTGCCCCTCGTGTCTTCATGGAGAAGTCCCCCTCGCCTCGCATCCAAAGCGCATGTTCCCTGATGCCGTCCGTCCGGCGCGCGACCCGCCCCTCCGCGACCCCAACCCGAGCGGATGAGGCCTCCGCGGATGACGAACACCTCGATCGATCGTCGAGACCGGAACCTATCTTGAGTGCTTGCAGGAGGAAACAGTCCGGACCATGACAGATTACGTCTTGGAATGATCCTGTGTGACGCCCCTTGCCCACAGACTTCACGACGTGGAGTCAACAGGCAAGCGACGCGACGATGCATGCACGGAGGTCGGGAGACGTTCAAGGGTGGATCGTCTATCTCATTCTTCGGTAGGTCTGCCATGCAGGGCAAGAGCGGGAGAGCGGATTCTCAGATGGGAGCTCGGCCGGATCCCGCTTGGAGACGGCGCACCCAACCTCGCATCGCCGCGGCCAGCGAGACCATGACGAACAGGGCGAGCACACCGGGTTCGGGGATACTTTGGGGCAGCGGATCGAGCGCGGGACTGCCGCTGGTCGAGTCGGAAGTTGTGGATTGCAGAATGGTTTGACTGGCCTGGATCGGCGGCAGAGGGGTGGCCGCGCCCAGGGGGGTCGGAGTGACGGCGAGGCCGGGTGGGCTCGGATTCGTCGCCAGGCTGGTTGGCCCACCGAGGGCCGCATTGAGCTGGCTCGCGCCGCTGCTGGTGAGGCTGGAAACGTTGACGGTGCCCAGGGGATTGGTCGTGCTTGGGACGAGAGCAATGAGGCTCGCGGCATTGAGGCGGACGCCCGAAAGGTTGGTGCTGCTGGAGCTGTCCGGAGCATTGGAACCCGGGGTGAGAGCACTCGTCCCCGTGGAGGTGGAGGGGGTTGCGACCGCCGTCGAGCCGCCCGCCATCGACCCACCGGGATTGATCCCCGCGGCCGAGGTCCCGCCGGTCGAACCGGTCGAGGAGGGGGGCGAGACGTCCATCACGGCCCCCACCGCGGGGGTCGGCGAGGCCGGACTCGCCACGGCGGGCGCACCCGGACCCGGGATCGACGTCGCAGCGCCGACCGCCGGAGCGGTCGCCACACTCGGGCCGTTTGTCGCGCTCGGGGCGCCAGGACCAGGAGCCATCGCCGGGGTCGCCGCGCTGGGGTTGGGAGTAGGCATCACGGAATTCATGGTGGCGCCGGGGCCTGGAGCGATCGCCGGAGTCGCGGCGCTGGGGCTGGGGGTGGACATCCCTGAACTCGTCGTGGCGCCGGGGCCTGGAGCGATCGCCGGGATCGCGGCGCCCGGGTTCGGGAGGGACATCGCCGAACTCCCAGCCGCCGGGATCGCGGCGCCCGGGCTGACGCTGGTGGGGCCGGCTCCGGCTGGACCCGCCGATCGGAGCGACGCATTGGAGGCGTTGAGGACCGAAGTCGAGTCGCGATCGATTGACATCCGCCCGGATTCCTTGCTGACTCCGGCGTGGCCGCCCGGAGTCGAGGACGCCGCGCTCCCGGTGACCCCACGACCGGCCGAGCCGGCCAGGTGCTCCCCGTCGGTCGCACTCTCCTCGGCTGGGCCGGCGTGATCCACGCCTCGAGACGCCGGCAGGCGAGTGACAACCGGGTTCGACAGCTGGGCGAGGGAGGCCGGACTTCCGGCGGATCGCACGGGAAGGCTCACACCGGAGGCCCCAGGGCTCGAAGCGGCCGGCGGCCCGCGATCGTCCGCAGGCGCCGGTCCATCGCGGCCGGTGACCGGGTTGGCCGTCGCCCGGACGACCCCGCCGGTCGAGGGCGGCGAGGAAAGCTCGCTCAGCACTTGCGCCAGCAGGCGATTGACACCGCTTGAGGCATCCCCCCCCAGCATCGAAGAGCCGCTGGTCGCACCGGAGGAGCCGCCACCGACGCCTCCAGTCTCGATCGCATGCGAGCGGATTGGTCCCGCCGTAACCTGGGAGACCGGGAGGGATAAGATCACGTACAGCGGGAGGAAGCGGGTGGTCATCAACGCACGCAGCATCACATCGACCTCCTGGTGTGATGACAACGGCTGGTGCGGCTCAGAGCAAGCGCGGCAGCATCCGTGTGTCTCGACTCATGGTGAGTGAGAGAATCCCAAGGTGTGAATTCGAAGATGTAATCGTGACCTTACTCCACCTGGCGACACGCGTCAATCAAAGAAGTTCCGGTGGCGACCGGTGGGCGTCAGATGCGGTTCGCGCCGGCTCGGGTAGCTGGTAAGATGTCAAGCCAAGTTTCCCAGATTGTCCAACAGCCGAAGTCCAACGAGGGACGACTCATGCCTTTCCGGAAGCCGCCATCGATGGATCGCACCGGGATCGAGGACATGGCCGAGGGATGGGGGAAAAACGTCGCTCGGCGCGTCCCTGAGGACGTCGGGGCGGACCTGGACCTCGATGCCGACGACATCGAGCAGATGGCCGCGACTGCGGCCCGAGCCGTGGCCAGGGGGACCATCGCGGAACTCCTGGCGCGGAAGGCTGTGGCGGGAGTGGCAGCACCGTCGGCAACGGCCCCGACCGGGCCGACGGCGGCGGGCGCGTTCCCCAAGGCCGGATCGGCGGCGCACGTCGCTGCCGGAGGTCCATCGACAGATCGGCGACTGGCTCCGCCGCGAGGCTGCCAAGGAAGGGCTATTGCGTGAACTCATGACCGTGCCAGAGCGGATTCCGGCGGAACTGACAAAGTCGTACTGGCCGGTCCTGCCGTCGCCCTCACGCGCCGGCGGCGTCCAGCCGCGCCGGCTTCGCCTCTGGGTCCTCGACGGTCTTCTCGGGGTTGACCAGGCTCCAGAGGATCAGGCCGATGAGGGCAACGACGACGTAGACCGCGAGCGCCGGGTCCCACTGGGCGCGGCCGGAATAGCCCAGGCTCTTCATCCAGTCGGCGAGGTAGCCGACGAACAGTTCCGAGAGGATCGCGCCCACTCCGCCGATCATATTCATCATCCCGAACAAAGCCCCTAGGTGCCGGCCGCTGACCTGGGTGGCACAGGCCCACCAGGCGGGGAGCTGGAGCTGGACGCCCAGGCAGGCCAGCGCGATGAAGAGCGAGGCCAGCCCGGCCGAATTGGTCACGACGCTGGAGAGGAAGCCCACCGCGGCGAGCCCTGCGCCGAGGACGGCCTGCCCGGTGCGGCCCCACCGTCGATTGCCGGTCCTCTGCACCAGCCAATCGGTGAGCCAGCCGCCGAGGAAGCTGCCGATGGCCCCCGCGCCCAGGACCATGGTCGAGAGCCAGCCCGCTTGCTGCGGGGTGACGCCCCGGGCCTTCTCAAGGTAGGTCGGATACCAGAAGATTAACATATAGTAAATCCCTGACATCGTCATCATCGCGCCCCCCAGGAGCCAGACGTTCGCACAGGAGAGCACCCGGTCCCAGGGGATCGGGCCGTGCGCGCGGCCCTGGTCGACGACGAGGTCGGGCGCGAGGGTCTCCTCAGCGAGAGGGAGCGGTTCCTGGGACGTTCGCCCCGCGTCGATCAATCGGCGCTCCGCCTCGTTGGTGGCCGGGTGATCGGCCGGCTCATCGCGGAACCAGCGGTAGAAGGACACGGCCCAGCCCAGCCCGATCAGGCCGAAGATGACGAACGACCATCGCCAGCCCGCCTGGTCGATCAGGAACTGCGCGGCGACCGGGGCGACCGCCCCGCCGATCAACATCGCCGTGGTGACGGTCCCCTGGGCCCGTCCGCGCGACGACTCCGGGAACCAGGACCGCAGCACCCGCGCCGTGTTGGGCAAGGCCCCGGCCTCCCCCGCCCCGAACAGGAACCGAACCACCAGGAGCATCGCCAGGCCAGCCGACGCTCCGGTCAGCGCCGTGAAGATCGACCACCAGATCACGATCCGCATCAGGACCCCGCGCGAGCCATAGCGATCACCCCAACGCCCCGTGGGGATTTCGAACACCGCGTACGAGAGCTGGAACGCCACGTGCACCCAGCCCATGGCTCCATTCGAGATCACCAGCTCCTCCTGAATCCTCGGCGCCGCCTTCCCCATGCACACTCGATCCAGATACAGCACGAACGTCATCGCCGCCAGAAAGGCGAGGACGCCGTACCGCACGCGGGTCGGACGTTCCATCAATCCGTCCGATGGGATCGGCTTGGGGTGTGTCATTCCGGCGGTCAGGGGAGCGGGCGAGTCGCTCATGGTGGTCACAGGGCTCTTGGAGCAGGAAACGTGATCGACGCCGGAGGGATCTGTGAAGAGGGGCACGGTCCTACCTGGCGACCTGCGACCTGGCGCGGGCCATCACGCTCTCGATCGAGACCGGCTTTCCCCCTTGCCGCTTGCTCTCGTCGGCGGCCTCCATGAAGGCGTAGACCTCCAGCGTCTCGGCGAGGCTGACCGGCGACTTGCCGGTCCGGAAGAACTTGACGATCTCGACCACCAAGGGCTCATAGCCGGCGTCCACGCGGCTGGGGACGTTCCCCTTCGAGCCAAAGACGATCGCGCCGAATTCGTACGGGGCATTCCGGGTGCCGCGGAAGCTGCCGATGCGGCCATCCTTCCAGACCCCGACCGCCAGCTCCGTATCCTTCGTCTGGACGCGCGAGACGGACTCGCAGCCCGGCCCCATGAGGGTCGCCAGGACTTCCACACCGTGGATGCCGTACCAGAACAGGTCGGGATGGTGTTCCTCCAGCGTGCAGGGTCCGTAGGCATCGCAGCCGAGCACCTGGCCCAGCTTGGGGTTGTCCCGCACGGCGGCGAGGTCCGGGCTGAACCGGAGCGAGGAGCTGGAGAAACAGGGTGTGTTCGACTCCCGGGCCAACTCGAAGATCGCGATCGCGTCGGCCAGCGAGGCGGCGACCGGCTTGTCGATGAAGACCGGCTTGCGCGCCCGGAAGACGGGCCGAGCCTGCTCCAGGTGCGGGCGACCGTCCACGCTCTCCAGCAACACGACGTCGACGCGCGGTAGCAGATCCTCGATCGACTCGACGATGGCGACTCCGTACTTCTCGCGCAGCTCCTTGGTATAGCCGGCGACCCGGTTGTGGCTCGTGGGGAGATCCGGGCTCCCGCCGGGATACGCCGCCACGACCCGGACCCCGGCCAGTTCCGGCTTCGGGTTCGACGCGTTCAAGAGCTTGGTGAACGCAACCACGTGCGAGGTGTCCAGGCCGATGATCCCGGCGCGCAGCGGCCGCGACGGCGGCTCATCCGCGCGCGCCGACTCCAGCCCCAGGACCGGAGCCGACAGCAGGACAATCACGCCAAGCTCGATCATGCGCCACAACACGGCAAGACCCTCGGGGTTCGGGGTTCTGGATTCCGGATTCCAGAGTCCACATTCCAGATTCCAGAGTCCACATTCCAGATTCCAGATCCGGATTCCGGATTCCACATGTCAGACTCCAGACGACGCCGGATCCCGGATCGGATCGTCCCGGCCGATCGAGGACGCCTCGACCAGACCGATCGACCATCATCGACGTTACGCGCGGGTGATGCAACGCCCTGGCGCCGGCGATCGCCGGAACATTTTCGCGACCCGATTGATCGGGTGTCGCGATGCACTCTACGATGGTTCGGTGCCCGCGGGTTTCGGATCCGTGGAGAGATCCCTCGAGGCGGCCTGGAAAGGGAACTCATGGTTGGCGGGTCGCGGCGACTCTTGCTCATCACGGCCTGGCTCCTGGGTGGGTCGGCCGGCCTTGCCGGCGCCACGGCCGGCGAGCCTGTTCGGCTTCAACTCGAGGTCGACGCGCGCGACCTGCCGCGACGGTTACTGCATTCGCGGATCGAAGTCACGTGCCGGCCGGGCAAGCTGGCGCTGTGGTTCCCCAAATGGGTCCCGGGCACCCATGCGCCGTGCGGCCCTGTGGAGAACGTCGCAGGACTTCGCCTGGAGGCACCCGAAGGCAAGCCCCTGACCTGGCGCCGGGACGACGTCGAGTCGTACCGCATTGAATGCACGGTGCCGGAGGGCGTCCGGTCTCTGATCGTGCGGCTGGATACGATCTGCAACGAGGCGGCCGTCCGCGCCTCGGGCCACTTGAGCTATGGCAACGAATCGGTCGGGATCCTCAACTGGAGCACCTGTCTGGTCTACCCCGAGGGCCCCGCGTGCGACGACATCCGGGTGCAGGCCAGTCTGCGGTTGCCAGCCGGCTGGCAGTGGGCCACGGCGATGGCGCGGGAATCGGCCTTGGGAGGCCCCGTCCGGTTCCAGACGGTCTCGCTCACGGAGCTGGTCGATTGTCCCGTGATTGCCGGCGAACACCTGCGGGTGATCCCGCTCGATGCCGGCAGCGGTCCGCCGGCGTTCCTGCATCTCGCCTCGGAATCGCCCAGCGCGTTGCAGCTTGGACCGGAGGTGGTTGGGCTCTACAGCCGGCTGGTGCGGGAGGCCGGCGCGCTGTTCGGCGGGTATCCCTATCCCAGCTTCCAGTTCCTGGTCACGTGTAGCGATGAGCTGGGCTACCTCGGACTCGAGCATCTCACCTCGAGCCTCAATGGGGTGCACGAGCGGGACCTCCTCGATCCCGCGCAGCGCCGGGGCTGGGTGGCCAACCTGCTGCCGCATGAGTACGTCCATGCCTGGTGCGGCAAGTTCCGCCGGCCGGCGGGAATGTGCACGCCCGACTTCCAGACACCGCAGAAGACCCGGCTGCTCTGGGTCTACGAGGGCCTGGCGGAGTACCTCGGCGAAGTGCTGATGGTCCGCTGCGGGCTCGTGGACCCGAAGGAGTATCGCCAGATGCTCGCGGCCACGCTCAGCACGCTTGCCCATCGCGAGGGCCGGCGGTGGCGACCGCTGGAAGACACGGCCGTCGCCTCGCACCTGCTCCGGGGCAGCAGCCCCAACTGGAACGACCTGAGGCGCGAGCAGGACTATTACTTCGAAGGGGCCTTGATCTGGATGGAGGCCGACGCGATCCTCCGCGACCGCTCCCAAGGCCGGCTCAGCCTCGACGATTTCTGCCGGAAGTTCCTGGGCGCCAACCCGTCGCACGCCCGGCTCGTGCCCTACGAGCTGCCTGACGTCGTGCGGACCCTCCGGGAACTGACCGATTTCGATTGGGAGGGCTTCTTCGCCCGGCGCACGGCCCGTCCGCTGGAGACGATGCCGATGGACGTGGTCGGCCGGTGCGGCTATCGCCTCGGTTATGCCAGCGAGCCGTCGGCCTACCTGGTCTACTCGGAACATGGCACCATCACAGCCCGGGATTCGCTGGGCCTGAGCTTCAGCGCAGATGGCCGGATCCTCGACGTCGTGCCCGGCATGATCGGCGACCGGTCCGGCCTGGCACCTGGCATGAAGGTCATCGGTGTCAATGGCAAGACCTTCAGCCGGCAGCGGCTCCGCGACGCCCTCGCCGACAGCATCGCGCAGCGCAAGATCGAGTTCCTACTCGTGGAAGGAGAACGGTTCCGGACCGTCGTCCTCGATTACGCCGACGGCCCGCGCTACCTGGAGCTGGTCCGCGATCCGTCGAAACCGGATGTCCTCGCGGAGATCCTCAAGCCGGCGGCCGGCCGGGCACGGTGATCGGACGTCTCTTATTACGCCGGCAGGAAAGTAGGTCAGGCTGTCCAGCCTGACCTACGTGAGCAGAGGTGGCCGCTACGGCCAATTCCCCATGATGAGGCGCGAGATGATCGGACAGCGATGGTTCCGGCGCAGTGCGTGGGCGATGCTCTTCCTGGTCGCGGTGACGGGCCGCGGAGCTCCCGGCGAGGCTCGCGACGAGGCCGGCTCCGGGGTGATCCAAGCGGACGACTCCCCTGCCCCGGCCGCGAGCCAGAAGGGCCCGTTGATCCCGCCCAAGGGGTATGTGTGCTCGCGCGCGAGTGGACCGATCGCGATCGACGGCCGGCTGGACGACGCGGCCTGGCAAGCCGCCCCCTGGACCGATGCCTTCGTGGACATCGAGGGAGACGTCCGCCCGCGGCCGCGGTTCCGCACTCGCGCCAAGATGCTCTGGGACGACACGTACTTCTACGTCGCCGCCCGGCTGGATGAGCCCCATGTCTGGGGAACACTCACCAAGCACGACTCCGTGATCTTCCACGACAACGACTTCGAGATCTTCATCGATCCCGACGGCGATAACCACGAGTATTACGAGATCGAGATCAACGCGCTGAACACCGAGTGGGACCTCTTCCTCAAGAAGCCCTACCGCGACGGCGGGCCGGCCCTCAACGAATGGGAGATCCCGGGCCTGAAGACCGCGGTCCACATCGAGGGGACGCTCAACAACCCCGCCGATGTCGATTCCTTCTGGTCGGTCGAGTTCGCGATCCCCTGGAAGGTGCTCGCGGAGTTCGCGCACCGCCCGGCGCCCCCGCGAGACGGCGACCAGTGGCGGGTCAACTTCTCGCGAGTCGAATGGCGTCATGAGGTCGTCGACGGCCGGTACCGCAAGGTCCCCAGGACCCGGGAGGACAACTGGGTCTGGTCGCCGCAGGGGGCCATCGACATGCACCGGCCCGAGCGCTGGGGCTACGTCCAGTTTTCAACGGCACCGGCCGGTCAGGCGATCTATCGGCCTGACCCCGCCGGCCCGGTCCGCGACCGCTTGATGCAGGTCTATCAGGCCCAGAGGGCTTTCCACGACCGGAACAAGCGCTGGGCCGAGAAGCTGGAGGATCTCCAGCTTCCCGGCCCGGCCGGCCTACCTCAACACGCGACGAGCCTCCGGCTCACACGCGATGGCTACGAAGCCGCGATCGCGTTCACTCCGCCCGGTGGCACGTCGCAGACCTGGACGATCCGCCAGGATTCGCGGATTCAACCCGTGAGCCAGACGGAGTGAGCAACCGCCAGGGCAAAAGCCCTGCGGCTTTGCCACTACCACGAGCTGGTCAAGGTCTCGAGTTCGCGCTCGGCCTGGTCCCGCTGCCAACCGTACTTCTTCTGGAGGCAGCCGATGACCTGATCCCGCCGCCCGGCGGCCTGGTCCAGCTCGTCGTCGGTCAATTGCCCCCACTTCTCCTTGACCTTGCCTTTGAACTGCTTCCAGTTGCCTTCGATCTGATCCCAATTCATGACTGTCTCCTCGTTGCGGTTGTCAATCGAACCCACCGGTGATTGGGATGCAAATCCTGGGCCATGAGAGAAAGACTGTAGGATGAACTGGGAAGTCATCGGTCGCGCGCCGCGGTCCAGATTGCACCGATGCTCTCGGGATCTGGGCTCACTCCAGGCCCATGCCTTTGAGCACTTCCTCGAATCGCCCCCACGGCACCGGCCGAGTGGGGATGGGGCCGGTGCGACGATCCAGGGCCAGGTCGAGGACGTACATCGTCTCGACGTAAAGGGTCCGCTTCCCCTCCTTGCGGAGCTGGGCCATCCGGGCCTGTTCGTCCTGATACCGCCGTGCCAGCTCGATGAGAGTCAAGACCCGCGCTCCATCATTGCCGTGCTCGACCTGAATCCCCTTGCAATCCGGCCACGAGGTGAAGAGGAGCAGGTCGCTTGCCGCAATCAGCAGGATGATGATCGGCTGGTAGTGGGCCAGTTCTCTCGGCTCGCAACACGTCGCCATGACATACAGTTCGTGCTCGAAGTTCTGGTTGCCGACACGATCTCCCACGAAGCCGGTCAGCGTCTCGAGCAGGAACGACCCCGCGCTCCCTTCCATCGAGATCAAGGTCTGCTGCGCGGTCGTCTTCCAGGCCCGGTTCCGGAACTCTGTGGCCAGGTGAGCATTGGGGATCACCCGGATCAGCTCCGACTGGCCGAGCGCCCGGATCCTCATGGCCGACGGCACCCAGCGCGTCCGGCCAGGATGCTCCGGGTCGGGGGCATCGGCGACCTCGATGATGTGGTGCTCGATCACGATCGTATCCCGAGCATCCCCCCGCAGGATGCTCTGCCGCTGCCGCATCCGCCGCCAGCGGCCGAGGGCCCAGCTCGCCAGCCCGCCGAGCACGAAGGCCAGCAGGGTGGCCGCCCCCCGGCCGCTGAATTCCCGAACAAAGAACTCCCACATGGAGTGCTCCTCCGCGGCAATCCGGGTGGCTCAGGAGCCGGTCTCACCCACCGAGCCTGCGGTATCGTCCCGAGAAGTAGAGGAGCGGCTCACCCCCCTGGTATTCGCCGGCCACGATCTCGCCGACGAAGATGTTGTGGTCGCCTCCGGGAAGGATCTCGTAGACCCGGCAATCGAGGAACGCGAGGCTCTCCGCCAGGATCGGCGCGCCGGTCACCGCCGTGGTGATTGTGAGGTCGGAGAAGTCCTTGGGGCCCGGGGCGGCGAACCGTCGCGAGAGGTCCTCCTGGTCGAGCCGGAGGATGTTGACGGCAAAGCAACGGTTCTTCACCAGGTACTCGAGCGTCGCGGCTCGCTTGTCGACCGCGACCAGCACCAGGGGCGGGTCGAGCGAGAGCGAGGCCACGGCGTTGGCGGTCAGGCCGTGGCTGCCCGCCTCTCCGTCCGTCGTCACGATGGTGACACCCGTGGCGAAATGACCCATGATCTTCCGCTGTTTCTGGGAGTCGAATGTCATGGAGGAAACTCGTCTGGGGGTTCCGCGCAAGAAAGAGGGAAGAGACCACCGGCCCCGTTCAGGGCGATCGCAGGCGGCGGAGTCGGTACTTCCAGCCCGTGATGAAGAAGCAGGCCGCGGCGATGACGCCGAAGATCAGCGGGGCGAAGCGCGGGAACCACGCCATGGGGAAGATGGCCAGGAAGGTCAGCGCCGCCTGGATATAGTAATCCCCGGAGAGGATTCCCGCCTTGATCATGAAGAGCATGCCGTTGGTCACGGCAATCATCGGGGCCAGCGACCAGACCGGCATGTCGAGGAGCCACTCGACCACGAAGACCAGGTTGATGGCGACGATGCCGGCGCCCCAGACGTGGGCAAGCTGACGCTCGACGAACCGGATCGGCCCGCCGCGGCGGCGCAAGGCCCAGAAGAGCGCCGCCCAGCCGCACAAGCCGGCGGTGAAGATCAGGAAATACGGCCAGCGCGCGGTCACCCCGGCGAGCCAAAGCCCATTGGTCGCCCCGAAGAAGACCAGAAGCGCCACGCTGTGGTAGATCCAGAGCGAGCCCCAGTTCTCCAGCACCGGCGCGTGGTGGGTCTCGCCCAGGAGCCGGGCCGCCAGCGCGCGGAGGCTCGTCGCGCGGGCCGAGACCGGGTCGCCATGGAGGAAGGCCTCGAGGTCCTCGGCCAGGGCCGCGGCCGTCGGGTACCGCAGCGCGGGCGACTTCTGCAAGCACTTCAACGCGATCATCTCCAGGTCGGGGCTCACCCGCGGATTGAGCGCGCGGGGGGCGATCGGGTCGTGCTCCAGGGCCAGCAGGATGGTCTCGACCGGCGTGGCGGCCTGGAACGGCGGCCGGCCGGTCAGCATCTGGTAGAGGATCGCACCCAGGCTGTACACGTCGGCCAGCGGGCCCGGTGCCGCCCGGCGACCCGA
The DNA here is from genome assembly GCA_021324445.1 of Isosphaeraceae bacterium. Lineage (GTDB taxonomy): Bacteria > Planctomycetota > Planctomycetia > Isosphaerales > Isosphaeraceae > JAJPJC01. The sequence goes on along the minus strand of JAJPJC010000076.1, from coordinate 35,227 downwards.
GGCGGAGCTCCGGGCCTGCTCGGGAGCCATGTAGCTCGGCGTGCCCAGCAGGGCGCCGGAAGGCGTCAGCGACGGGTCGACGTCGATCCGCTTGGCCAGGCCGAAGTCGCTGACATACGGGTTGCCCTGGAGGTCGATCAGGATGTTCGACGGCTTGAGGTCGCGGTGCAGGACGCCGCGCTGGTGGGCATAGTGGATCGCCCGGCAGACCGGGACCAGCAGCCGGGCCGCCTCCTGCGCCGGCATCGGGCCCTCAGCCAGCCGCTGGGCCAGGGTGGTCCCCTCGATGTACTGCATGGTGAAGTACGGCTGATCCTCACACTCGCCCACCTGGAAGACCGGCACGACGTGGGGATGGGCTAACCGTGCCGCCGCCTGCGCCTCGACCCGGAACCGCTCCAGGTCCTGCGGCGTCGCTTCGGGCCCGTGCAGCAGCCGCTTGAGAGCCACGATCCGGCCCCGCGCGAGTTCCCGGGCCCGGGCCACGACCCCCATCCCACCCCGCCCCAGCTCCTCGAGCAGCTCGTAGTCGCCGAAGCGCCGGCCGCTGGGGATGGTCGCTAGCTCCGAGGTCGCGGGCATCGTCGCGGCGCTGGCGTCCGCTTCCGCAACGATCCAGTCCGCCCTGGCCATCTCCTCGGCGATCCAGACCGTCGCCCACAGCGCGCGCAGGTCATCGGCCAGCCTGGGGTAGCTCCGGGCAGCCTGCTCGACATCCGGCTGCACGCCCCGCCGCATCGCGGCCGTCCACTCGTCGAGCAGCGCCACCAGGGTGGGATCCTCGGTCTCGGCGCTCGATCGGGGAGTCTCAGCGGGCATCGTCGGCTCCTGGGCGCACGTCACGGGGCAACGCTCCTGACCGAACCATTCGACAACGAGGTCTCGGCCAGCAGCGATCGGAGCCGGCGCAGGGCGCGGAGATGGCGCATCCCGGCGGCGGCCTCGCTCAAGCCCAGCGCCCGGGCGGCCTCGCCGTTGGCGAGCTGCTCGAAATGGCGCAGCAAGATGATCTCGCGATCGTCGTCGTCCAGGCGGAGTAACGCCGCCTGGAAGCGGCTCTGAAGCTCGTGCCGCAGTGCCTCAGCCGCCGGCGTCAGCGCCGGGTCGCGCAACTGGGCGGCCAGGTCGAGCGAGGACCGATCCTCGTAACCGCCGGCGGTGCAGGTTCCCAGCGCCCGCTCGCGATCGATCGTCCGCCTGGCCGATTGGCGATGTCGTCGGTGCGCGTCGATGATCTGGTCCCGCGCGATCTGGCGCAGCCAGAGATGGAACGGCATCGACGGGTTGCGCAGGTACTCGCTCAGCCGCTGATTGGCCTTCAGCAGGACATCCTGAACGATATCGCTGGCGTCGACGCGGCGGGCGAGAACCTGGTCGAGCCGCAGGCTGATCATCCGCCGCAGGGCCGGCCGGTGCCGCTCCCAGAGCTCCTCGACCGCCGCGGCATCGGCCGGCGCACGATCCAACAAGTCCTGCGTTTCGCGGGCGTCGGGCCACATGGCGCGCTCCCGATCGATTGGACCGGCCGGGCACGCACCCGACGGTCGGGCGGAGGCCATCCTCGTCCTGAGGCGATCTCGTCTCCCACAACCGCACGCATCCTGGAATGCCAGTATACCAGGTCCCAGAATCCCGGTTAATCCCGCGCGGCACCCACGGTTCTCCTGGTGAGGACTGCCGTCGAGCCGCGGATTTCGGAGCGGTCCGGTCATTGTCGGCCGGGCCGCCTCCGGTGTGAGTCGCGGTCGATTCCACCCAAACCAAGGGGAAACGTCATGTACGTCGTGGGAGCCTATGTCGCATACCTGGTCATCAGCATCGCGCTGACGGTCTGGGTCGCCCGGACCCTGGTGAAGAACGGGCGAATCTTCCTGGTCGACTCGTTTCTGGGGAACGAATCCCTGGCGGACTCGGTCAACCACCTGCTGGCCGTGGGGTTCTACCTGGTCAATATCGGCTATGTGGCCCTGGCCCTGAAATACGGCGAGAAGCCGCTCGACCTGGCGCAGGCGATCGAGACCCTCAGCACCAAGGTCGGCCTGGTCCTGCTGGTGCTGGGCGCGATGCACTTCTTCAACCTGTACGTCTTCTCGCGGCTGCGGCGGCGCGCCCTGCTGCGCAGCCAGAAGCCGCCGGTGCTCCCCGAACAGTTCGTGGAGCCGGTTCAAGCGTGGAACCATTGACGACGCCCGGGAGGACTCGATCATGGAACGCCTTTACATCCTCTACGACGCGCGGTGCGGCCTGTGTAGCTGGGCGAAGCGTTGGTTGATGCGGCAGCACGCGCTGCTCGACCTGCGGTTCATCCCCGCCGGATCGGCCCTGTCGCAACGGCTCTTCCCCGGATTGTCCCGACCGGGTGAGCCGCCCGAGGAGCTCGTGGTCGTCAGCGACCAGGGAGCCGTCTACCGCGACGGCAGCGCCTGGATCATGTGCCTCTTCGCGCTGGCGGCCTATCGCGAGTGGGCGAACCGGCTGGCCCATCCTCTCCTGCGGCCGATGGCCCGGCAAGCCTTCTCGTTGCTCTCGAAGGAGCGGTCGCGGATCTCGCGATGGCTGTCGCTGGCCAGCGACGTGGAGATCGCCGAGACCCTGGGTCAGATCAACCTGCCGGCGTGTACTCCGTCCATCCCGGAGAATCCGGCGCCGCTGTCGTCGACGGCACCGTCGACCGCATCGCCGCCGCCCGAGGCGAATCATGACGTCGTCTTCACCCTGGGCGAATCGCCCCCGGCTTCGCCCTGACCGATATCGTGGCCGGGGCGGCTTGCTCCGAAGCGGCCCCGGGAGTGATAATTGGGTCAACTCGGAGCAAGCCATGACCCGACCCGAGACCCAGATCGACCCGAACGCGACCACCGAACGCGCGTGGCTCGCCGAGACGCCCGAAAACGACGCGCCGCAGGAACCCGTTGACCTGACGGTCGGCAACGCGCCTGATCCGGGCAAGCTCCCCACGGTCCCGATGGCGCCGGATGGCCGCGCCGGCGACCCGCCCACGACCCAGGAACCGCCCGCGCCGGGCGCCGAGGCGGATTCCACCCGCTCCGGGCTCGGCTCGGTCGGCGACTATGAGCTGATCGAGATGCTCGGCCGGGGTGGCATGGGGATCGTCTACAAGGCCCGGCAGGTCTCGCTCAATCGCCTGGTCGCCCTCAAGCTGATCAAGGATGCGGAGTTCGCCTCGGCGTCCGATCGGCTGCGGTTCCAGAACGAGGCCGAGGCGGTCGCGCAGCTCGACCATCCGCACATCGTGCCCATCTACGAGGTGGGCGAGTGCCGGGGCCGCCGCTATTTCAGCATGAAGCTGATCGCGGGGACCGGCCTGGACAAGCACCTCGCCGACTTCCTGGCCGACCCCAGGGCGGCGGCCCGGCTGGTGGCCGTCATTGCCGAGGCCGTCCATCACGCCCACGAGCGCGGCATCCTCCACCGCGACCTCAAGCCGGGCAATATCCTGGTCGATGAGCGGGGCCAGCCGCATGTCACCGACTTCGGCCTGGCCAAGCGGATCACGACGGAGAGCGGCCTGACGCATTCGGGGGCTATCATGGGGACGCCCCTGTATATGTCTCCGGAGCAGGCCAGCGGGATCAAGGGGGCCAACACGACGGCCACGGACGTCTACGGGCTGGGCTCGATCCTCTATGCCCTGCTGGCCGGCCGGGCGCCGTTCTCCACGGGGAGCGTCGCCGAGGCGCTCGACCTGGTCCGCCACCGGCCGCCCGAGCCGCCGTCGCGGCGCAATCCCCGGGTGCCGCGCGACCTGGAGGTCATCTGCTTGAAGTGCCTGGAGAAGGAGCCGAAGCGGCGGTATCCCAGCGCCTTGGCGTTGGCCGAGGACCTGTCGCGATGGCTGGAGGGGAAGCCGATCGCGGCGCGCCCGGTCGGCCCGCTGCCGCGGGCCGGGATGTGGTGCCGACGCAACCCGCTACCGGCTGGGCTGGCGTTCCTCCTGGCGATCGCCCTCCTGGGCGGGCTGGCGGGCATCGTCTGGAAGTGGCGCGAGGCGGACCGCGAGCGCACCAAGGCAACCGCGATCAACGAGCTCCTGACCCGGCGGCTGCTCGCCCAGGCGGCGCCGGAGTTCCAGCCGCGCGCCGCCAATGTCACGGTCCTGGACCTCCTCGACCGCGCCGGGGCGCAGCTCGGCGGCTGGCTGAACGGCCAGGCGGACCTCGAGGCCGCGGTCCGCGAGACGATCGGCGGGGCGTATCTCTCGCTGGGCCGGTACGACAAGGCCGAGGAGCATCTCCGCGCCGCGATCCGGCTGGCGACGGAGGCCGGCGGCCCGGAGCAGCCGGATGTCCTCCGCTCCGTCAACCTCCTGGCGGCCGTGCTGGATGAGACGGGCCGCGGCGCCGAGGCCGAGCCGCTGATCCGCCGCAACCTCGACGCCAGCCGGCGGGTCCTGGGGCCGGACGCCGGCGCCACGCTCGACGCGGCCGAGCGACTGGGGATGGTGCTCTGGCACAATCACCAGCTCGACGAGGCTGAGGCCGTGCTCCGCCGGAACGTGGACGACCGCCGCCGCATCTTGAAGCCGGAGCACGGGGATACGCTCCGGGCCGTCTACGAGCTGAGCCGGCTGCTCCGCGCGCGCGGCAAGTTCGCCGAGGCCGATCCCTTAGCCTACCAGTTCGCCCACGACATCCGTTGCGCCCGCGGGCCCGATCATCCCGACAACGTGGTGGCCCTCACCAACCAGGCGGATCTCTACCGCGAGGCCGGCAAGCTCGACCTGGCGGAGCGGCATTACCAGGAGGCCGCAGCCGAGGCGCGGCGCATCTTCGGCCCCGAGCACCCGTCGACGCGCGCGGCCGAGGGGCGGCTCGCCGGATTGCTCCACCAGATGGGGCGATGAACCAGCAGGGCGGCGATCCTCCGGGTGGTCGGAGGCCCGCGCCCGGCGCCGGCGAAGGCTAAGGCTGGCTCCAGGGCCTTGACCAGTGGCCGGCAGCGTGGGAACGGATTATTACCCCGGCATGAAAGAAGCTCAATAAGTAGGTCCGGCTTTAGCCTGACAAGATCTGAAGAACGTCAGGCTAAAGCCTGACCGACTTTCTTGCCGGGGTAATACAATCGGGTTGGTGCCACCGGGGACAGGCATTCTTGCCTGCCGGCGGGAACACGGCTCGACCGCTCGACGGAGTACCGCGATGCCTTCGCCCTTCCCCGGCATGGACCCGTATCTGGAGAATCCGGAGATCTTCCCGGACGTCCACGACAGCCTCATCACCTACCTCCGGGCGGCGCTGCAGGCGCGGTTGCCGGAGCCTTATATCGCGGTGCTCGGCCGCCGGGTCTGGATCGAGGTTTCCCACCTCGTGGTCAAGGTCGCGCACGATGAGTTCCGCGAGCCATTCATTGAAATCCGCGTGCGGCACGGTGACGGACAGCGGCTGGTCGCCTCGATCGAGGTGCTCAGCCCCGCGAACAAGTCGCCCGGAGAGCATGGGCGCGAGCTCTACAAGCGGAAGCAGAAGGAGATCCTCGCGAGCCAGGTCCACCTGGTCGAGATCGATTTCCTCCGCGGCGGCGAACCTACCACGGCGGTCCCGCTCGACCTGGCGCGCGAGGCGTGTGGTCCCTTTGACTATCACGTCTCGATTCACGGCTTCGACGACCTGGAGACGTACCACGTCTACCCGATCCGCCTGGAGGATCGCCTGCCGCCGGTCGACATCCCCCTCCTGCCCGGCGATGCCGCGGTGACGGTCGACCTCCAGGCCGTCTTCGACCGCTGCTATGAAGAGGGCCCCTACGCGCGCGAAATCGGTTACGGCGTGGATGCCGTGATCCCGCCGCTCCGACCCGACCAGGCCGCCTGGGCCGCTCAAGTCCTACAGGCCGCACCGGGCTGATCTCTCTTGTCCGTTAGTCGGCGCCTATCGCCCGTTGTGGTCTGCCTCGAGGTCTTCGTCGTGCCGGATTCCGCGAATTCCAACCGCTGCTGGAGGTGCCCCTCGGCAGCACACCATCAGCCGCGAGGGGCTCGAGGGCGGGTTCGATCTTTCGCTGATGAACGACTGTCACCCTCGGCCCGGGAACGTGTACCGGCCGGAGACCATCCGGGCCGATTGGTCCTCCTTCGATTGGACTCCGCAAGGTGCCTTTGCGCCACGCACCGGGGAGTCGTGGGAGCTGTGGTCGAGTCTTCCGTTTCGCCGGTCTCGGCGGTACGCTCTCTGGGCGCAGGATTGACGATCCCTGCGACCCCTCCGGGAGAGGCCGGGGTGGCACTGTTCTCGAAGGGCGGAGTCCTCCGGCCGGCTGGGTGATGAGCGAGAGGGAGGCGATGGCTGCTCTGAAGGCGATGGACGTGGAGCTGGAGGCGGTGACGCCCCTGTGGATCGGGGGTGCCGACCGGCAGGCTGAGCTGCGGCCCCCGGCGATGCGCGGCTGCTTGCGCTACTGGTTCCGGGCGATGGCCGGCGGCCTGCTGCAGGAGTCGCTGCCCGAGATCTTCGCGGCGGAGTCGGCCGTGTTCGGCGGCACGACCCGCGCCTCCACGGTGGTCGTGCGGCTGTTCGGCTCGCCGCAGACCAGCGTTTCGGTCGGCGGCGACGCGGAGCAGTTCCCGGGCCTGGGTTACATGTTCTGGTCGGTCTTCCAGCAGAATCGCGACGCCATCCTACCGGGCGAGCGGTTCCGGATGCGTCTGAGCGTACGCCCCTTCCCGTTCGCGGCGGTGGAGGTGGCGGGCCGGAAGCTCGAGAAAGCGGACAGCTTCGAGCTGGCGGCGGCCTCCCTCTGGCTGCTGACCCGCCTGGGAGGGGTCGGGGCCCGGAGCCGGCGCGGTGCCGGGGGCCTGCGTGCCCTCAGCGAGCCAGACGGGTGGCCAGCCAGCCTGCCGCCGCTGGTCAGCGGGGCCAGAACCCCGGCCGAGCTGGCCATCGAGCTGAGCACGGGCATCCAGCGGGTGCGCCGGGCCGCCCGCTGGATGGCCCGGCCGCCTGCCGATCCGTCCTCGTACGACGTCCTGCACGAGCGCGTCTGTCAGCTCTACCTGGCGGATAAGGTCTTCGACACGTGGTGGGAGGCTGTGAACTGGGCCGGCGAGACGTTCCGGGCCTTCCGGGTCGAGCACAAGCTGGATGCCACCGCGATCGCCCTGCTGCTGACTCAGGGACGGATGGCCGCGCGGACGGTCGTGCGGGCGATCCTCGGCCTGCCGATCACGTTCTTCTTCAAGTCGATCCATGCCGACCTGGTCGCCCGCGGCGTGGATCCTCGCGAGGCGCGCCGCAAGGCCTCGGCCACCGTGGGCCCCGCCCGGGGCCTGGGCCGCGCATCCCCCTTGTTCTTCCGCGTCGTGCCGCTGGCCGGGGACTCGGTCCGCTATGGCGTGCTCATGGGACTGTTCCGCTCCCAGCTCCTGCCGGACCACGAGATGACGGTCAAACCGGGGGATTTCTCGCTCCGGCCGGCGCGGGTCGAGGTCCCGAGCGACTTCTCCGTGTTCGATCGCTGGTTCGATTACGTGCGGGGGCAGCCGGCCGGCTTGCACCCCGTGGCCCTCTGAGCAACGGGCGGGGAGGGGAGCGTGGCGGGACCCGAACGAGCCCCGTGGACGAGATGAGACCCTGGCCGGACCCGCGCCCGTCGAGCACCGGGAGATCGCGATGTTTGACGCCGCCGAGTGCCTGTTCCTGTACCTGGAATCGAGCCTGCGAGTGGGCAGCGATGAGGAGGGCATGGAGGTCGACCTGCCCATCCAGCGCGAGGCGGCGACCGGTTACCCGCTGCTGCCGGCCAGCAGCTTGAAAGGGGTGCTGCGCGCGCGGGCCCGGCTGCAACAGGCTCCCATCGAGCTGCTGGGCCTGCTCGGCTCGCCGCCGGAGAGCGCGGAGTCACAGCCCCAGCCCAGCAGCGTGGTCGTCTCCGACGCCATCCCCCTGCTCTTCCCGGTCCGCTCCTTGACCGGCCTGTTCGCCTGGGTCACGAGTGTCGAGGCCCTGTCGCGGTTCCAGCGCGACGTGGCCGCCTACGGCGTGAAGGTCGCACCGATGCCGGCGCCGCCGAGTCTCGACCCCGAGACGGCGGGCGTGGCGCCTGAAAGCCCGCTGCTGGGTCGCAAGCAGAGCCTGGTCCTGGAGGAGTTCACCTTCCCCGTCCGGGTGGCCGAGGAGGTGGGCGCGCTCGGCACCTGGCTGGCCGAGACCGCCTTCCCCGAGGATGCCGTCTTCGCGTTCTGGCGGGCGCGGGCGGCGCGGGGGGTGGTGGTGCTCCCCGAGGGGGCCTATCGCTACTTCCTGGACCATGGCACCCAGGTGGTCCCGCGCATCCGGATCGATCCCCGGACCGGGACCGCGGCCGACGGCTCGCTCTGGACCGAGGAGTATCTCCCCCCGGAGACGCTCCTGTATGCCCTGGTGGGCGCCAACCAGCCCGAGGCGCCCCCCAAGGAGATCAAGAAGGCGGCCGACCTGATCGAGTGGGTCCGGCGCCTGGCTCCGGCGGCCCTCCAACTGGGGAGCGGGCGGACGCTGGGCCACGGGATCGTCCGAGTGCGATGGACCGGCAAGAAGCTGGCGCGAGCCACCCGGAAGAGCCCGGCCAAGAAGCGCTGAGCCGCCGGGTTGATCGCCGGCCCGACACGATTCATTCCGGCTGGAGGGCCCGATGACGGACTTTGACAGCGCGATCCTGCAAGTGACGCAGCGGAGGGCGGCGCGGGAGGCGCTCGCGGAAGGCGGCCGGCATCCGTACATCCTCCAGAACTACGTCGCCGTGGTGCGCCAACTGCCGAAGCTGCTCCAGCGGCACGGCCTGGGGCAGGCCCTGGCGTACTTGCAACTGCGCGGTGAGGGGCGACCGAACAGTGCCTACACCCTGGTCGCCCGACAACTGGACCGCTGGCTGTTGACCAACCTGGGGGTCACGGACCGGACGGCGCTGGCGGCCTTATCCGCCCGGGACAGCCGGTTCTACCGGGAGGCCAGCGAGCTGGCCTGGCTGTTCGCGCGCGCCCTGCTCGAAAGCGCGGAGGAGGTGCGATGAGCTGGTCCTGGAGGATGCCGCGGGATCTGCCCTGGGCGACCCCCTACCCGCTGCCGCGCGACACCAGCGACGCCCTGCTGGCCGAAGGCCAGTGCGAGAACCTCGGTCTCCTGATGGAGCGCTACCTGGCCTTCGGGGACAACCGCGGGCACCTTCAGCTCCTCCGGGAGCTGACCGATCGCAGGGCCCTGGTGCCGGATTATCAAGGCCAGCACGAGCTGATCGCCGCCTGCGATGCTCGGTGGCAACGCACCGCCGAGGAGCTGGGAGCGATCACCTTTTCGGCCCGGCCCCACTGGCGCGTGATCATCGGCAAGGGGACCAACGACCTGCTGGAAGTGGGGATCGCCCTGCACCCGGTCTTCGGGTTCCCGATCGTCCCGGCCAGCGCCCTCAAGGGCGTCAGCCGCGCCTACGCGCAATGGGTGCTGGAGGCGCCCGAGGAGGAACTGGACCGCTTGCTGGGGAAGGCGGAGGAACACGGGCAGTTGCGCGGCGATCTGCTCTTCCTGGAAGGATCTCCCGCCGGACCGCCAGTCGTCGAGCGCGACGTGATCAACCCGGCCTTCGGCGCCTACTACCGGGACGCGAAGACGCCGCCGGCCTGTTACCTCTCGCCCTCACCGATCTTCTTCCTGGCGGTCGGGGCGCGGAGCCGCTATCGGTTCGGGGTGGCGAGCCTCAGCGGGAACCAGGAGGCGGCCGAACGCGGCGTTCAGTGGCTCCAAGGGGCGCTCACCGAGCTGGGCGTCGGCGCCAAGAGCGCGGCGGGATACGGTTACTGGGAGCTGGAGTGAGGCGGCAGGCCGCTGGAGTGAGGCGGCAGGCCGCCGCACCAACCGTCACAATTGCCGCATGAAAGCCACCAGGTCGGTTTTCTCCTGCGGATTGAGCTTGAGTCCGAGGACCAGGTTGAAGAACTCGACGGTGTCTTCCAGGGTCAGGCAGCGGCCGTCGTGCATGTAGGGGGGACTCTCCTTGATCCCCCGGAGCGTGAACGACTTGATCGGGCCCAGCGGCGGCTCGGCGAGGAACCGCTCCAGGTGCAGGTCGTGCATCAGGTGGTCCAGGTAGAACGGGGCCGGGTGGCAGGCCGAGCACTGGCCCTTGCCGAAGAAAATCTGCTCGCCCCGCAGCTCGCTCTCCGTGGCCTTGGACGGGTCCAGCCGTCCCGTCAGCGTCAGCTTGGGCGCCGGCGGGAAGTCGAACATGTTCTGCATCTGCGCCATGTGGGAGACCTGGATCCGATCCAGGATGTTGAACCCCTTCTTGATGGCATGGATCTCATCCCCGTTGAAGTAGGCTGTGCGCTGCTCGAACTCGGTGAAATCCTCGACGGAACGCAGGCTCCGCTTCGACCCGTGGATCTGCTGGTTGAACACCCCCCGCAGGCTGACGGTATCCAGCCGAAACCGGCGCTGCTCGGGCCGGTCATCCGGGTTGAGGTGGAACTGGCCCGTCGTGTGGCCATTGATGTGGCAATCCAGGCAGGTCACGCCCAGGCTCGGTTGGGCGCTCTTGCGATCATCGGTCGGGTTGAACTCCTCCTGGGGGAACGGGGTCAGCAGCAGGCGCAGGCCGTCGAGCTGGACCGGCGTGAGAAGGTCCTTGAACAGGCGGTAATAGTTGTTGATCGAGACGACCTCGCCCCGGGAGACGTCGCCCAGCTCGGGCCGGCTCTGGAGGAAGATCGCCGGGGGGAACTCCGGCAGGAAGGCCTCCGGGAGGTCGAAGTCGACGTCGAAGCGCTGGAGCCTTGGGAACATGGCGATCTGCATCTGGGGGAAGACTTGCCCGCCCGGGGTCTGCTTGGGATGGGGGAGCGACGGGTAGGGGAAGAGGCTCGCCTGGCGGATGTCTTCGGGTCGCATCCTGGCCAGGTCGTCCCAGGTCACGCCCTGGGCCAGCCGGGCGGTGGGCCCGACGCAGATCGGCTTGCCCCGCGACATCCGCACCTGTGGGTCCAGCTTCGGCGTCAGGTCGTAGCGCCGCTCCAGGAGCTGGCGCTGGGTCGCCATCACCTGAGCCTTGGCGGCGACGTCCGCCTTCATGATGTCCTCGAATTTCTCCATCGGCTGCTTGGAGTTGAGAGGGTCGCGGTAGAAGTCGAAGCCCAGAATCCGACCCTTCTCGGGCTGGTTCTCAAAGGCCCCTGACGAGGGCTGAGCCTGGGTCGCGGCGAAGATGTCCGACCGGTCGTGGTCAGTCTTCTTCTGCTCGGGGCGCGTCTCCGGGACGGCGGCCGGCGTCTGCGCCTCGGCGACCGCATCCCGCGGCGCAGCCACCTGGGGGGCCTGCGGCTTGCCGACCGCTTCAAGGCCCGCCCAGCTCAGGAGACTTCCTGTCACGAGACCCGTCATCGTGACTCGGTTCAACCGGATGCGAGGATGCATCGTCCTTCCTCTCCGTGTGCAAGTACGCGAACGTCTCACCAGGCTTGTCCAGGAACAATCCCGCCAGCGTGCGGGACCATTGCTGAGCACGCAAAGGATGCACCAAATGCGCCGTGTCATCGTCAGCGGCTTCCCTCGGGGAAGGTCGCCCGGATCGGCCGGCGGGGGTCGACGAACAGCCAGCAGACGGCGCCGGCGAGGTAGAGGGCACCGGCCAGATAGAGGGGAGTGGCCCAGTCTTCGGCCCCCGGCGTGAGGAAGTAGGGGAGGATGACCGGGCTGAGGAAGGCGCCGATCTGGCCGGCGGTGTTCATGGCGCCGGTGACCAGCCCGGCATGAGGGCCGGCGATGTCGAGGCAAGTGCCCCAGGCGGCGCCCAGGAGGAAGCTATCCGCCGCCCCGGCGCAGGCGATCAGCACGGCGGCTTCCCGGTTGTTCTCCGCGGCTGCCCCGGCGATCAGGCAGAGTCCCGCGACCAAAAGCGATGCACCACCGATTCCGCACCGGCCCGTCTTCAGGCCAAAGGCCCGCGTCAGGCGATCGGTCGTCAGGCCACCGACCAGGTCGGCCACCGCGCTGAGGATCAGAGGCAGGCCCGCCAGCAGGCCCAGCTCGACCCCGGTCATCCCGCGGGCCCGCTCCAGGTAGGTCGGCAGCCAGGTGATGTTGAAGTAGAAGCCATACGCCTGGGTGAAGTACATCAGGCACAAGGCCACGACGTTCCGATCGGTGAGGATCCGCCCCATCGCCGCGCGATCGAGGTGATGGGGCGGATCCTTCAGCCGGCCGGATTCGATGTACTTCCGCTCGGCCTGGCGGACGGCCGGATGATCGGCCGGCTCGTCGCGGAACCAGCGGAACCACGCAGCCGCCCAGACGAAGCCGACCATCCCGAAACTCACGAAGACCAGCCGCCAGGGGATGACCGTCAACAGCGCCGCGACCAGCAGCGGCGTCAGCCCGCCGCCGAGATGCGCGCCGGCGAAGAAGATCCCCTGGGCCGTGCCGCGCTCGACGGCCGGGAACCAGCGCGAGAAGGTCTTGGAGACGTTGGGGAACGCCCCCGCCTCCCCCATCCCGAATAGGAACCGGACGATCAGCAGCGAGGCGTAGTTGAATGCCGCGGCCGTCGCGATCGTGAAGCTCGACCACCAGACGACGATCCGCGTCAAGACCCGCCGCGCGCCGATCCGATCCCCCCAGGCCCCCGTCGGGATCTCGAACAGCGCATACGCAATCGTGAAGGCGCTGAAGACGTACCCCATCTGCACGTTCGTCAGGCCCAGCTCGCGCATCATATCCCCAGCCGTCTGCGCGATGCAGACCCGGTCCAGGTACGTCACCGCCGCCAGGGCGACCGTGAAGGCCAGGACTTGGTACCGGACACGGCTCATCTAGCCTCAGTGGTCAGTGGTCAGTGGTCAGTGAAGAGAGTACCGTCATAAAGGTTGGCCGGAATTCGACCGCGACGCCAGACCGTGCCCTCAGGGTGACCGAATTCTTCTTCAACTGACCACTGACCACTGACCACTGACCACTGGGGTCCACACCGATGCCCAATCCGCAAGATGTCCGAGGGGTTGCGAGTCGTCGCTCGGTCCTGGCCGGGGCCGTGGCAGCGCTGGGCTGGTCGGCGATCGAGCAGGCCGAGGCGCGTGCCCAGGAGCGAGTCGGGCGCGCTGCGCCGATCGGTGCCCGCGACCGGATCAAGATCACCAAGCTGGAGACCTTGCTGGTCAGGCCCCGCTGGCTGTTCCTGAAGGTCCACACGGATGCGGGGATCATCGGCCTAGGCGAGCCGATCGTCGAGGGGCGCGCCTTGACGGTGGCGACGGCCGTCAAGGAGATCGAGCCTTACCTGCTGGGGAAGGACCCGCGCCGGGTCGTCCACCACTGGCAGGCGATCTACCGGCACGCGTTCTACCGCGGAGGCCCGGTCCTGACCAGTGCCCTGAGCGGGATCGACCAGGCGCTGTGGGACATCAAGGGGAAGGCGCTGGGGGTGCCGGTCTACGAGCTGCTGGGTGGTCCCACGCGGGATCGGATCCGCGTCTACGCGCACGCCGGCACACCGGAGGCGATCCGCCGCGGCCGTGAACGCGGCTTCACCGCGTTCAAGACCAACCCGGCCAAGCACCGGCCGGCGCGGTATGTCGAGACCCCGGCCGAGGTGCATTACGCCGCTGAGCGGTTCGCCGAGCTGCGGAAGGCCGCCGGCGACGACGTGGACATCGCCATCGACTTCCACGGCGCCATCAGCCCGGCCACGGCCAAGCTGCTGATCAAGGCGCTCGAGCCGTATCAGCCGATGTTCGTCGAGGAGCCGTGCCAGGCGCAGAATCACGACGTCATGGCGGAGATTGCCCGCGGAACGCACCTGCCGATCGCCACCGGCGAGCGCGTCTTCACCAAGTGGGGTTTCCGCGAGGTGCTGGAGAAGCGGGCGGCGACGATCTTGCAGCCCGACCTCTGCCACGCGGGCGGGATCACCGAGGTGCGGCTGATCGCCGGCATGGCCGAGGCGTACTATGCCGCGATCGCGCCCCATAACCCGCTGGGGCCGATCTCGCTGGCCGCCGGCATCCAGATCGCCGCGTCGATCCCCAACTTCCTCTGCCAGGAGCAGGTCAGCCTGGGCGCGGGCTATCTCAAGACCCCGTTCACGCTCCGCCAGGGCTACCTCGACCTGCCCACCGGCCCGGGACTGGGCGTCGAGCTCGACGAGCACGCCCTGGCCGATAAGATCGGCCACGACTGGAGGAATCGGGAGTCGTACGACGCCGACGACCGATCGGTCGTCGACTGGTGAGGAGTCTCATTAAAAATGCGGCCAGGATACCGTCGCCTTCATGAGTGGTCCTCAGCGATCCTTCAGGCGAGCCAGGCCGGCTGCCTTGCCAACATCGCTGAGGTCCGTCTCGGCTCCCATCGCCGCCACGGCCTGGGGTCCACGGACTGGCCCCGCCGGCTGTCCGGATCGAGGTCAGGCAGGAACCGCCGACCCACACCGCGCGGCCGAGGGAGTTGAGGCCGGCCGCGAGGTCGACAGCACCGCCTGGTTTCGTCCCTGGCTGCGGGCGAGAGTCAAGGCTTCGTCGGCCGCGTCGAGCAGCGTGAACACATTGCGCGCGGCGGTCGGGAACTCGGCGACCCCGATCGAGACGGTGGCGGCGGGCAGCTCGGGGTCGGTCGGGTGCGACTCGGCGATCGTCCGGCAGATCACCTGGGCCACATGCAGCGCGCTGGCGCCGCGGGCACGGACCAACAGCGCGACGATGCGGTCATCCTCCAGCCGGGCCACGATGTCGCTGGACCGGACTAGGGAGGCCACCGTCCGGCCGGTTTGCTGGACCAGGCGGTCGGCCACGCCAGGACCCAGCAGGTCCTTGATCGCGCCCAGCCGGTCGACCCCCACGCACAACAGCGACAACGGCTCGCTGTACCGCTTCGCCTGGCTTAAGGCGAAGGGGAGCACGGCATTCAAGAAGGTGGCATCCCGGACCACGGCCGCGGGGGGATCCGCCTGGGTGCGGCTCGCGACGGTGTCCGGGGCTCCGCCGGCGGATCGGTTGCCCGCCGGCGCCGCCTCCGCGCTGGTCCAGTGCCATTCGGTCTGGCGCCGCACATTCTCCAGGGCGGCTCCCGCCATCGTGCAGGCCGTGCTCAGCCGGCGCCGCACTTCCGGCGATCCCGCCGTTCGACCCTGAGCCGGGCTCTTGACGCGCAGGCGGCCATGATCGCTGCCCCCGCAACGGAGCGGGATCTCGACCACAGTGTCGCCGTGACGTTGGATCCAGCCGGGCCCGAGGCGCGGCCGAGGACGCGGCCCGGCGGCCTCCTGGTCCTCCGTCTCATCGCCGAACTCCTCGGGAGCCCGGAGCAGCTCCACCTGGCCGGCCGGCACGAGCCGGCCAACCAGCCGGAGCAAGGCCGACTCGACGGCGGCCTCCGTCCTCGCCCTCTTGAGGTCCTCCGCCATCGCGTGCAGGGCCTCCTCGAACTCGAACCGCGACCGGCCTCCCCACGCGCAGGCGGACCACGCTGTCAACGGCAGCCGCGCAATCGAGGCCCACCACCGCTTCGGCCAGGCCCTCCCCGAGCCCGCCTCGAACGGACCCGGAACCGGGCGGTTCGCGCCGTCAGGAAGTCCCGGCGGCTCCCCCATCCCGATGCGATTGCTCTGGACCGAATCGAATCGCCAGGCGCGTTGGGACATCGATGGCTCAGTCATGGGTCCTCGAGTGTTTCCCAGATGATGATCGCTTGCAGAATTCCCAATGCCGATACGACGCGAACCAGCCGCGCACCGGGGCCGGCCGGTCGCCACCTCATCGCACGATCGCTCCAGTCCTTCGCCCCGGCCCCAGCCGCCGGAACGTCTCGGCCCGCGATCCTGTCAAGATAAGCAAGACCCGCACGACTTTGAGACCTTCGATCGTCGCTAGCGTCTCCCCATCTTCTCAGGGTGCTCGGGACCCGCTCACTCCCGTGAGAGAGGGCGGAAACGCGCGGAGGCGTCGCGTACGCATTTCCCGCGCCGAATCCGATTTTCCGCTGGATGGAACGAACCAGGCGGATCGCTCGTGCGGTTGGTCTCCGACCAGCGGGCCCACGGTGCAAGCAAGCCGCGCCGTGACCGGATTGGCGGAGGTGGCCGGCGGGAAGTCCGGAGGGCTTTACGAAATCGCCTCCCATCCAAGACTAGTCCACGCGGACACGATCGGGGAAACGGACTTGCCAGAATGGGAAAGAATCGTCAGGATGCCGGCTCGATCGCCCGCTCGGTGTTGACAGGGATCACCACCCGGCTGCGGCGGGATGCCGAAGCCCGTGGGTTCTTGTCCTCAAGTTGTGAATTGGAAGTGGTTTACGATCGGTGCGGTCCGTGCCCGCCACCCGTCGGGGCGGACAGCCGGCCGGCGGTCTCCCTTTCGACGGAAGCACGGTGGTCTCCGGGAGACCGGTCGATCTGCCGTGGGAACCCCTTCTCTATGCCAAACGCCGTAAAGTTGGCTTCAGGCCGGCCCGGGACGAGTCGCCGGACCGCGCCGGCTCCGCCCACGTCCCGACGCGCCGGTGAGGGGTCCGCTCGGTCGAGCGGACGCTGTCCCCCAACCTCTGGCCGATCGCCTC
Organism: Isosphaeraceae bacterium; assembly: GCA_021324445.1. Taxonomy (GTDB): domain Bacteria; phylum Planctomycetota; class Planctomycetia; order Isosphaerales; family Isosphaeraceae; genus JAJPJC01. The sequence goes on along the minus strand of JAJPJC010000076.1, from coordinate 18,698 downwards.
GGCACCAGACACCGCCAACCCGGGTGAGGCCGTGGACCATGGAAACCAAGCGAGCCCCGGCGCCCGCCCTGCCGCTGGTCCTGCTGGCGGTCCTGGGCACGAGCCAGATGGGTTGTTCCCTGTGGCCGGCGAGCTGGGGCAAGCCGAGCGTCAGCCGGATCTTCGCCCCTCAGCCCGCGATTCCCAATCCCCTGGCCGTCCCGTCCTCGGACTTCGAGGACGTCTGGACGAAGTGCGTCGCGGTCGTGAGCAAGTATTTCCCCGTCGCGTCGGAGAACCGGCTGGCCGGGATCATCCGCACGGATAGTCCCATGACGGGTTCCCTGCTGGAGCCGTGGAGTCCCGATTCGGTGGGTTTCCGGGATCGACTCGAGGCCACCTTGCAGACCTTGCGCAAGTTCGCCGTGATTCACGTCGACCCGGGTCCGACCGGAGGTTACCTGGTCAAGGTGGAGGTGATCAAGGAACTCGAAGATCTGAGCAAGCCGGATCGCCAGCCGGCCGGCCGCGCCGTCTTCTACAACGATTTCCCGGTCAACCGCACCCGCGATATCGTCGGACCGGTCCCGTCCCCCTTGGGCTGGATCCGCCAGGGTCGAGACACCAACCTGGAACAAGCCATCCTCGCGGGAATCCGCGACGCGCTGCTGCTCTGATTGGTGGCCGGCACCTCCTGTGTGTGGATTGTCGAGTGGGTAGCGCGGGGCTGAGCCCTGCTCCACCCACTCGACCCTTGCGCGCCACGCCCTCCGCGTGGCGTGGAGCGGCGCGGGGTTGCATCCCCCGCATCCTCGCTCCTGCCGAGAATCTTTAGTTGGCGTTGAAGGTCCAGTAGGCGCCCAAGCTGGCGATGCCGATCCATCGGATCGTCGGATCCAGCAGGGCGGCCGAGTGGGCCGGGGACGCCATCCACATGGACTCGATGCCGGGGAACCCGCCCATGGCCGAGTTCTGCCGGCGCGCCGGACCGAGCACGAAGTGACCGATCCCGTACGACGCTTGGTGGTCGTTGTTCATCGCCGCCCAGCTTGCCAGGTTCGGGTCGTATCCGACCGCCGGCAAGCCATAAGCAGCGCGGGTCGAGTTCAAGTAGGGTGGGCGACTGGCGAGGTTCCGGCTGGTCCTGGGCTTTCTCGGCTCTGGTGAGCGACCAGTTGCGGTTCCTGTTCCGTCCGCCCCCCTCCGAACCGGACTTGCAGGTTTCCCAGCATCCGGCTCTCCAGTGGTTTCTCGATGACCGTTCATGTCGCTGCCCTCCGCGCTCGTGTCGGTTTCCCGGCGTGAACCGCGTCGTGGCAGTCCCCGCAGAGAACCAAGGTCTTGCGTCTGGGAGCCGCCATGATGAGTTTCCACCTCGGCGGCTCCTTCCGGCCTTTCACCTTGAGGTCTGCGAGTTTGCGAACATGGTGGATTTCAAAGCGCTCCGTGGAACCGCAGAGTTCGCAGGCATGGGCCATCAGGCTTTCGACAATCTCGCGCCCGACCGTGAACTTCCTGTCGACGTCTGCGATCCCATCGGAGACCATCAGCGAGGGCTGCGGCGAGTAAGAGAAGCCTCCGAATCTGGCGATGAGAGGGCCTGTTCCCTCTCGTTCCAGAGTAGCCTCGAAGCATCGATACCATCGTCCATTCTCGTGGACGATCGTCTTGTGCTTCTTGGACATCTTGCTGATCGTCGATCTGTGCTTCATCGCCAGGGTCCTGAGCAGGGACGTTTCCATGACCCACTCCAGGCGTTTGAGCCAGTATCGGTTCTCAGCGTAGGCGTAGTAGCTTACCAAGCCTCGGAGTTCGCGTCCGTACCTGGATACGATGGTGTAGTCGGTGTCATCGACCATTTCGGGTCTATGCATCGGCTTGCCATCCTTCATGTACTTGGCGATCTTCTCGCGAATCTTCTGGATCGGCACTCGGAGCTTGATGTTGTTGTTTCGTGTCCGAATGTCGTAACCGAGAAACCGAGCCATTTCGGCCCCGGCGTTGCTGATCAAGGTCTTCTCTCCGGACAGCTCCAACGCGAGCGTTCCTCGCAGAAATGTCCGGATTCGCTCCTTGATCCTCTCGGCCTCAACCTTGGGTCCCACAAAGCCGAGTAAGAAGTCGTCCGCATACCGGATGAACCGAAGTCTGCGGTAATCTGGGTCCATCTGATCCAGCGAGGTCATGTTCCGTCGCTTCTTCAGAAGGATTCTCAGTGCGTCACGATCATCCTTCTTCCTGGCTCGGGCGATCTTGCTCTTGATCGAATTGACCCCGGCTGCCGACTTCCTGAACTCTCCTCTGGTGAACTCCGGGATGAGAGTCTGCTCGACGAACTTGTCCAGTCTGTCAAGGTAGATGTTCGCCAGGAGTGGATTGATGATCCCACCGTGCGGGGTTCCGCTGTGGGTTGGCCATCGGTTCCAATCCTCCAGGTATCCTGCCTTGAGTAGACCTTCCACGAGTCGGAGGAAGCGGTTGTCGTGGATTTTCTCTCGGAGGATTGACATCAGGACCGTGTGGTCGATCTTGTCAAGGCACCCGTTGAGATCACCCTCGATAAACCACTTGGTTCCGGTCCAAGCACAGCAGATGTGCTGGAGAGCCGTACCGCATCCTCTGCCTGGACGAAATCCGTGGGATTGGTCGCTGAACTGGGGCTCGTAGTATGCTTCCAGAATGGAGCGCATGACTTCTTGCAGCAGTTTGTCTGACCATGCTGGCACTGCCAAGGGACGCATCGTACCGTTCCCCTTCGGGATCAGCACTCGGCGGACCGGTGTCCATCGATACCGCTCTTGTCTGAGCAGTTCGATGATCCCCCTGATTGTCTTCCAGGACATGCCGTCCACGGTTTGTCCGTTCGCTCCTTTGGTCCTGGCTCGGCTGTTCGATTCGAGTCTGCCATAGGCCCGCAGGAACAAATCCTCGTTGTAGAGTCGTCGATAGACATCCTCCAGTGGCAGTCCTCGTTTTCCACGGTCTTCGACGATGGCCAGTGTCGTTTCGGCGTTTCTCATGTCGAGTACCTCACGTCACTCTCCATCACCCACCTGTCCCACTTCGCCATGGGGACGGTTTTCCCGTCCTCGGACTACTATTGGGACTCCGTTGCCGTAGGCTCTCGCCCCGTAGGCAATCCTGAGCTTCATCAGTCACGCATGTGCTAGCACGGGTTAGGTTGTCCACTCATCCCTACGCCGGGGCTGATCGCCCTGTGCCCCACCCCGCGGGTGCTCCGAGGATGCTTGGCTGGTCCTCGAATCAGGATGGCGTCGTCGATAGTCAACATGGCGACGGAGCTTCACGAAACTCGACCGGGATTGGACTTCAAGCAGTCTAGCCTTAACCATACCGTGCGGGCCTCGCCGAGCAGAACCCTCGTTGACTTCGGGTGTCCCTCGACTTTACCGACATGCTGTGTTCCCTCGTGCCTTTCGGCCGCAGGTAAGTCGGTCAGCCCAAGCCCCAGATACCCGATAGGCTTCCTCCCTACAGGAGGTTTGCGTGATTGACTGTCTCAGCGCACCCATGCCGTGAAGCCATACGGATCGGCCGCGGGCTCCGTGGACTCCGCCGCCGCTGGTTGCGCCTCGGCCCCCTCATAGGACGCCTGCGTCACGCGCGGCGATGGCTGGGACGCATCTTGAGGCTGAGAGGCGGTCTGGTCGGTCTGTGGAGTATACGCCGTTGCGTAGGTCTGGGGCGTATAAGTAGCTTGGTAGGTGGCGGGGCTGTAGGCTGTCTGGTAATAGTAGTTAGGATAAGTATACCAGACAGGTTGCCTGGGGTACTGGGTCGGCCAGTAGTAGTAAACAGGCCCCCGATACGAGCCCGCCCCCACGCTCGAAGTGTAAGCGGGGGAAGATGGGTAATAATAGTAAGATTGGGCTGGGGCCGTCACGGTGGCACTCACGAAGGCCACGCACCCAAGCCAGGACCGGACCAACAGGGTCCGCCACGAACGAGGCATCGAGTTCTTCAAAGGTCCAGACTCCCAAGAGATACATGGGCCGCAGCCCCACCGTGAGGCTCCGATCCTCGCCACTGTTCGACCCGAATCCGGGAACGGAACGCCGCGGTCTCCCAGTGGAACCCATGCGAATCGACAAGAGTGGGATACCTTTCCCCGGACTGCAACCCTTTTTTGGGATGTTGAAAAAAAACAACATCGCGATGACTGGCCTTGCATGGAAATAAGAGAAAATGGATTAATGATAATTAAAATGGGATAATCCAGTGAGACGCCTTCCAAGCGGCTTTCTGCAACTCGTGCAATGATGCTTAGCTAAACCGGAAGGCGGTGTCCTGGACTGGTGGCGGGGAGTGGGGGAGGTCGGGAGTGCGGGGCTCCGGTCTCCAAAGGGATTACGGCTAATCGTATTCTCGCATTAGCAACTCTTGTGACTTTGACTCTCCCGACGCGGCCGTCGACGGTTGCGGGAACCGGCGACCCACGGGATTGGGAAGCCGAGTTGAGATCTCCGCACTGTTTGGGAGGCCGTGGTCTCAGGGGATGCCAACCCGGAGGGCCCAGCAGGGAGACCTGGGAGGGCTCCCTGTCCGCGAGTAGTCCCATCGCGCCGGGAGAAGTCCGGGCGCACGGCCCCGTGGTTATGCTGGGGACGTGAGGTTCGCGGCCGGACCGATTCCGGATTGCAGCCCATACACGAGCACGTCCACCCCTCCGGCGAAATGGGCGATGGGCGCTGAATCGGGTCGGGCGATGCCGGCGGCGGTCAGGAGGTTTTCCTCGAAGGAATGCACTTCTGCGGATTGCAGAGGGTAGGGATGATGGTGAACCTGGCCCCGATAGAGGCGACGACCGGCGACAGCATGGAGGAGGTAACGTTCGACGAGGAAGTGTTCGAGTGTTCCCGGCTCTGCCGGTCGGACTGGGCCTGAGGCTGTGGCTCGGATCGTGTACCAGGCAGGCTGGGGGGTGGGCCGGCGTCGCACGCCGGCATAGAGGATCGACTGCGGATCGCCGGGCCGCGAGGTGGGCAGGCGCTCCAGCAACATCCGCGCGTGGTAGTACGGGAGGTGGAATGCGAGCCTGGCCCCGAGCACGGCCAGCCGGTTGGCAGCATCCAGACTGAAGAACCAGACGCCGGGATCACGCCCGCCCCGGTGGACGTAGGTCCGCACGTTCGTCTCGTGAAAGCTCGACAGCCCCGGCAGGGGCGGTAGCCCGACCGGCCGCAGGCCCGTGATCGTAAACGCGACCAGGCTGACCCAGGCGGTGTCCTCGAAGAGGTCCAGGTCGAGCTGCGGTGGTACCAGCGGACGTACGTGTTCGGCGGGGACCGCCCAGTGCAGGAAGAGGAGTTGGCGCCAGTTCTGCCGCATCACCGGCCACCGCCGCGGTCGCCGGGTGGGACCGATGCGGTCGATCGCCGGTGATGCGCCGGGTCGGGCGCCGACCCCGGCCAGGTGAGGTCGTACCGGGTGGAACAGGCGCTCGTCTGGTGACACACGAAGACTCCCGGGGGGCGGCTGCCCCACCTCTGCCGGCATCCTCGGAGCGAGACCTCGATGCCCGCTGACCCATTCCAAATCCGAATCGGCTCGATCAGTGCAGGATGCAGGGGGGTCGGCCCTCGATCGCGTCGTCGACGGCTCGGGCGAACAGCGCGGCAAAGTGTTCCTTTTCGTAGGCCGACCGATCCGTTTCATCGACCGAACGCAGGATCTGACTCGTCTGTCGCCGGATGGCGGCCACGGGCGCTCCCCGCTTGAGCTCTTCGCCGACGGAGAAGAACGTCGAGGCATAGACGAATTCCTCGTTCCCGGTCAGGACGCCCGTCCGATACATCGCGGGCAAGGATTTCATGAACACGTCGACCCATGCTGGATCGATGTCAGTGGTTGAGTCGCCTGGGATCATGGCCGAGTCTCCACACAAGGCTGGTCGGCCGTCCGTTTCGCGGGCGTGTGCTCGCCGGCCCGGGGCAGTCGGTGGGACCTTGAGTTTGTTTAAATGATTCTTCGCCCGGACGCGCCCGATGTCCATCCCCCATCTCGAACACCCCTCCGTAGGATCTCCACGCCGTGCGTGCATCCTGGGGTATTCCAGAGTCCAGATTTCCGATGGGGATGAGTCGGGAATCGGGAATCCGGCGGCCCTTCCTCTTGGGGTGCGGCCGCAGGCCGCGTTAAGATCGAAAGACGGATGGCCTCGGCCGAATCTTGATCCTCTGGCACGCGAAGGATGGACGCTTGGGCTCTTGCGGCGATGGTCGGCCGCGGTTTCCGGACCTGCCGATCCTGAACCCCGGTGGCAGCGTCGCGCCGGCTCCCCGCGGTCAGCGGGAGAAATACGGCGCGCTGTTTTCTCTGGGGATCGCCGGGCTGTTGCTCCTGATCGTGCTGGTCGGGTGGTTCGTCCACGGCGTCTGGACCAATCGCGACCTCTGGGCGGAAGTCTACACCCTGCACAATTCGAGCCGTTCGGAGGCGGAGCGGATCGAGGCGGCCGACCGGCTGAGCCGGAACCCCCGGCTGGCCGATGAGCAGAAGATGGAGATGAGCCTGAGGCGGGACTTGCCCGAGCTGGCCCGGTATCTGCTCGCCGAGGCGGTCTCGACCGAGGCCGTGGCGCGGGACCCGCGGGCCTACGCGATGGCCGTGGCGCGGAGTCCGGGCTGGCCCGACTGGCTCCGGCTCCTGCTGGCGCGCCGGTTGTCGTATGGTGCCGCGCGCGGGTACGACATCCCCCGCGCGGCCCTCGACGAGCTGAGGCGGCACACCGATCCGATGATCGGCCTGTGGGCGACCTACGCCCTGGCGGTCCTCCACCAGCCCGGCCCCGACCCGGAGATGGCCGCCGAGCTGGAGAGGGCGGCGGGGGCTCCGGGCCGCGAGGGCGAGCTCGCTGCGAGGTTGCTCACCGCGCTCCGGGCGCCCCAGGAGGAGCGGGAACGTCGCTTGGATGAGGTCACGCTCTGGCTGCGTAGCCATCATCCCCAGGCGATGAAGATCTGGCGGGGGTGGCACGTCCGCGATCAACAGATGGCCCGGGACGGGGTCCGATAATTCATCGGGGGCGACGCCTCGGTCACTCCGCGTCGACCCTGTGATCCCCTTGAAGGCGCGCCGCCCCTTGAGCTTCGGTCCCATTCAGCATAGGCTTGGCGGTCAGGCCGCGGGAGGTTTCTCATGGTGATTCCGCTCACGCCCGAACTGGAAGCCGCTTTGAAGGAACAGGCAAGTCGGGAAGGAATTGCACCGGAGGCACTGGCCCTGAAGGTCCTGCGGGAGCGGTTGATCGCCCCGTCTCGGGCGATCGAGCCGAGGGATGATTGGGAGCGGTTGATCCTTCAGGCCGGGACCGATTGTGGCGTCTCCCTGCCGCACGAGGCGCTCAGCAGTGAAGGGCTCTACGAATAGTGTCCTACTTGATCGATACCAGCATCCTCGGTCGGCTGGCGAACGTGGCGGACGTATCCCATCCCGTCGCTCTCCGCGCCGTGGCGGAATTGCACCGGCGCGGCGAGGTCTTGCAGATCACCCCGCAGAACCTGATCGAATTTCGCAATGTGGCCACTCGACCTAAAGCCTTGAATGGATTGGGGTTGACCGCCGCGGAGGCGGAGGCGAAAGCCTCGGCTTTCGAGGCAGCATTTCCCCTACTCGCGGAGACTCCGGACATCTACCCAGCGTGGAAGGCTCTGGTGGGAACTTTGGGCGTCATCGGCAAGCAGGTGTATGACGCCCGATTGGTGGTCGTTTGTCAGATCCACGGAGTGAGTCACTTGTTCACTTTCAACCTGGCCCATTTCATGCGGCTCGCGGCCTCTGGCCCGGGAATTGTGGTGGTCGATCCCGCGACTGTATGAAAGTCGGTGGTTGCTCGAGGACAGGCACAGCTCGAGGATGTCGGTCGGGGACTGGACCAATCGCGAATGCCGTTGCGGGCCTGGCCTTCGGCCTCACCGCTCGCCAAGCAGGGCCAATCGCGCCCAGTTGAGCGCAGCCTTGGAGGCCAGGAGCTGGATGAAGTCGCGCGGCCGTTCCGGGCCCATGTCGAGCCGGCGGGTCTGGGTGCCGTCGGCAGTGGACAGGCCGAGGTAGACCAGTCCCACGGGCTTCTCGGGTGTACCGCCTGTCGGGCCAGCGACGCCGGTGGTGCTGATGCCGAGACTCGCGCCGAGCCGGGTGCGCGCCCCCTCAGCCATGGCCGCGGCTACCTCGGGACTGACCGCGCCGCACGCCGCGATCAGTTCGGCCGGCACGCCCAGGAGCGCCGTCTTGGACGCGTTGGAATACGTCACGGCCCCGCCGAGGTACGCGGAGCTGACCCCCGCGATCGCCGTGATCAACTGGGCGATCAGCCCGCCGGTGCACGACTCGGCCGTGGCCAGGGTCGAACCGGTCCGGGTGAGCTGGGCGACCAGGGCCTCGGCCACGTCGTCGGAATCCTCGCCCACCACGAGGCTGCCGAAGCGCTCGTAGATCAGCTCGGCGGTGGGTTCGATCAGCCGCCGAGCCTCGTCGGCGGTCGCGGCCTCGGCCGTGATCCGGAAGCTGATGGTTGCGTCGTGCGCCGTGATGCCGACCTCGGGGACGCGCCCCCGGACCGTGAGGTCCATGGCCTGGGCCTCGATCTCCGATTCTCCCTTGCCGAAGAGGTTGATCTTCCGGTGGACGATGACCCGCCCGGCCGCGCCGAGTTCCCGGAGTCGCGGGAGGACCTGCTCCTGGAACATCCGCTTCATCTCGGACGGGACGCCGGGCAGACACGCGATCGTCGCCCGGCCCAGCCGCATCCAGATCCCCGGCGCCGTCCCGATCGGGTTGGGCAACGGCTCCGCACCCCGGGGGAACAGGGCCTGCACGCGGTTCCGCTCGGTCATGACCCGGTGGCGGCGGGCGAACATCGCCGCGATCGCCTCAAGCGAGGCCAGGTCCTCGACCAGGGGCACGCCGGCGACCTCGGCCAGCGCCTCGCGCGTCAGGTCGTCCTGCGTCGGACCCAACCCGCCGGTCATGATCACCAGGTCGGCGCGGTCGATCGCGGCCCGGAATGCGCTCCGGTGGTCCTCCAGGTCGTCCCCCAAGGTCGTATGGAAGGCGACCGGGATCCCCAGCGCCCCGAGTTGCTGGCTCAGCCAGGGGCTGTTGGTATCCAGCCCCTGCCCGCTGACGAGCTCGCTGCCGATCGCGATGATCTCGGCCCGCATCGGTTGTCCTCATGATGTCTTCACGATGTTACGATCCCTCCCGCCGGCACAACGCGACGCGGCGAGTTCAGGAACCCAATCTAACAGCGCAGGTCAGACCTGGCACCATGCCTTTTCCATCGGTTAAGATGCAGAGCCATCAGGCTCTTGTCGCGCGCGGGCCAGGGAGCGAAGACCGCGTTTTCTCCGCTCGAGCCGAGGGTTGCCATTCATGAGTGGCTGTGTCCTGGAACGACCGACTCTGATCTTGAACCGGCACTGGCAGCCGGTGCACGTGGCGCCGGTGGCGCGGGCCTTGATCATGCTGTGGAACCAGGCCGCCTGCGTGATCGACCCGGACGATTTCCAGCTTTACAACTGGTCGGATTGGGCCAAGCTCAGGCCCAAGGAAGGCGAGCCCTTCATCCGGACCGTGCGGTTCCATCTCCGGGTGCCGGAAGTCCTGGCCCTGACCCGCCACGATAAGGCGCGGCACCAGACCGTGACGTTCAGCCGGCGCAACCTGTTCAAACGGGACCACTCCACCTGCCAGTATTGCGGCTGCCAGCCCGGCACCGAAGAACTGACGATCGACCACGTGATCCCGCGGGCTCAGGGCGGTCAAACCACCTGGGAGAACTGCGTCCTGGCGTGCGTCGCCTGCAATGCGCGGAAAGCCAATCGGACCCCCGAACAGGCCGGCATGAAGCTCCGCCGACATCCGCTGCGTCCCTCCTGGAAGCCCCTCTATGACGCGACCGGCGTCCGGATCGCCAGTTGGTCCCGCTTCCTGAGCGACGCTTATTGGAACGTCCCGCTGGATCCGTCGCGGTGACGTGGTTGCCCAGCCGGTCCCCGCTGGCACAGCCGGCCCTACCTGAGCGCCGCCGCGACCGCCTGCTGGATTTGCTCGCCCTTGAGGTCCCTGGCGAGGATCCGGCCATCGGGCCCGATGAGAAAGACCTTGCTTGGGTAGCGCACGCCAAAGGCCGCGGCAATGGGGTTCGGGTCGTCGCCACTGCCCAGATAGCGCTGCTCCCAGCGCAGGCCATGGTGCGCGACATACCGCCGCATGATGTCGGGGTTGACGTCCTCATTCAAGCCGATGATGACGAGACGAGGGTCGCGGCCGAAGGCGTCATAGGTCGCCTTGAGGTGGGGGATGCTCGCCAGGGTCGGGCCGTGATAGGTCGCCCAGAAGGCCAGGAGGACGACCTTGCCGCGCAGGGCTGCCAGGTCAAGTGGTCGTCCGTCGGCGGCCTTGGCCTTGATCTCCGGCACGCGATCGCCGACGTTCAGCTCGCGGAAGGGGAAGACGTCGAGCGGGATCACACCGAGGTCGAGCGGCTCGTCGCTCCGGCCGCCGGGGATCTCGGGGACGACCACGTCGGTCCGGGCGAACGCCCGCCGGGTGAAGGGATCGCCGCCCCCGTTCCCGGAGAAGGGGAGCTTCAGGACGTAGCGGCCGGCGGGGACGTCCTCGATCCGGAAGGAACCGTCGGGGCGGAAGGTCACCGCGTAATGCCGCTCGAAGCTTGCGAAGTACTCCCGCCCTGCGGATGTCTTGCGGAAGGTGTCCCACCAGGCCGACTGCTGCTCGTCGGTCCAGTCGGGGTAATCATCCGGGTAGGGTGGCCAGTGATCACCGGTCGAGAGGTTGCCGCCGTGGGTGAGGACGAAGTTCGCCAGCGTGAGGCCCTCCGGCAGAGCGAGCCGGCCGACGACCGGCCGGCCGGTGCCGCCGATCTGGATGGGAATGGTCTGACCGGGCTTCACGTCCACCTGGATTGGATCGGAGGCGGTCCAGCCATGGTGGTCCGCGTCATCGACGTAGCGATAGACCGTCATCTGGCCCGGAGTGACGCGCTCGAGGATGAACCGGCCGTTGTCATCGGTCAGGGCATCATAATCAACCCGTCCCAGGGGGCCCCGGTCGTTGAGCCAGGCCGATACTTTCTGTCTCCCCGCCGGCCTGGTGCCGATCTTCATGACACCCTCGATCCGGCCCCAGGGGGCGAGGGTGATGTCGGTCGTCGCCGCCAGTTGCTCGGGATCACGCATGGCGAACCCCGCGTCGTGGGCGGCAACGATCGAGACGCGCCCCTCCTGCGGGCGGAACGTATAGCGGCCGTCGCGGTCGGTCTGGGCGCCGGTCGATACGGGCCCGTGGTGAGGGCTGGTCAGCCGGCCGTCCTTGATCCGGACGTCGCCGCCGGGAATGCACACGGCCACCTCGACGCCGGCCAGCGACCGGCCGTCGGCGCCGCGGACGATCCCGGTCAGCGGCACGGACTTCCGCGTTGCCTTCCGAAGCCGAAAGTCGTGCGCGATATCGTCGGCATTCGCCGCAAAGCCGATCAGCTCGGCGGATTCATAGCCATCGGCCTCGATCCGGATCGAGCGGCGCTCGTCCCAATCGACAGAAAGGTCACCGGTCAGGTCGAACCGGCCGTTGGTGAACGTCCTGGACTGATCGCGTCGCCAGTCGAAGTGGACACCCGGTAAGAACGGTCCATCGCCAGGGATGAGCGCGAACCGGTCGATGGGTCGGCCGGTCTCGGCGTCGGTGACCGTACCATGCAGGTGCTGCGCGCGGTGCAGGGTGAGCGTGACCTCCCGCGAGCGGCTGTCGATCGTCCGGCCCCGGGCCGGTCGGAAGGATGGCTTGGAGATGTCGAGCCGGATCATCCCGGCGGTCGGGGCCTCGAACCAGACGAACCGGCCGTCCGTGTCGGTCGCGGCCTCCCAGTCGAACTCGCCGCTGTCCTCCCCTCCGAACGGTCGGACGACCGCGCCCGGGACGGGCCGGCCCTGGGCATCCACCACGCGGCCGCGGAGCGGCCGGCGCGGGGTGAGCCGGACGACCTGCGGGGGGATTTCCAGTGTATTGGTGAGCCGGCGCAGGGTCGAGGCGAAGCCTTCGGCCTGGACCGCCAGCACCAGCGCGTCCTCTCTCGGATCGATGAAGCGCCCCGTGTGAAACTGACCACTCGCGTCGGTCTGGATCCGCGCATAGCCGGCCGCACCGTAGCGATGCTGGACGATGATCGTCGCCCCGGCGACGGGGCGGCCGGTTGGACTCAGGACGGTTCCCGATACGGATCGTCCGGTCTTCAATACCAGGACGTTCGTCTGCGCACGGACCTCGCTGGACTTGATCCACTCCTTGAGGGCGACGTGCTCCGGGTGCGTCACGAGGATATTGAGCCGGGCGTTGGGGTCGGCGTTCGCCGGGAGGGAGTCGGACCGCCATCGGCCCTGGGCGTCGGTCCGGGCGGCGATGTCACCGTCCGGGCTCGTGGCCAGCTCGGGCCAGTCCCACGGGGAATTCTGTCCTGGTCGGGGAAAAACTCGGGCTCCCACGATCGGCTGACCTTGCTCGTCGTGCACCGTGCCGCCGATCGTGACCCCGCGCTCCAGGGCGATCGTGGACGTCTCGGGGACCTCCGGCCGAGACCAGCCCAACTCGACCGGCACGAAACCGGGATGGGCGACAGCGACCTGGAGGGAATAGTGCGAATCGCCGGGAAGGGCGATCGCGCAGCGTCCTTCGTCATCGGACTTCTCTTGCGTGACCTGAGCCTCGCCCCGCCTGATCCGGACCCAAAGTGTTGCGCCGGCCAGGGGCAAGTTATCTGCCTTGTTCACGACCTCCAGGTTGAGCGTTCGGCCTGGCTTCGGCGCCTCGGCCGGCTCGGGCTGTCGCTGCGGGGCTGGAGCGACCGCGGGCGGGGGCTGTGCGGCTGATGTCGCCGCGGAATCCAGGATCGGCGGGCCGGCGGTCAGGAGGACCTCGTGCGCCACCACGGCCGTGCTGATGGCCAGCACGGCGCCGACACACGCCATCGCGCAGGTCTTCACCGTCGTCATGAGCATGGCCCTCATCATGGATGCCACGACTGCCGCAACCGTCGCCGAGACCACTCCGGCCGCCTGGCCGGTTGCCAGGGCGACGGCGGCCCGCACGGTCGCCTCCGCCAGCGACTGCGGCACGGCCGCCGAGGCCCCCTCGGCCAGGGTCGCCGTGATCGCCAGCGGGGCCAGCCCGCGCCGCAAGAGCCGCGCCCGCAGCCGTGTCCGGCCCCGGGCCAGCCGGCTCTGAAGGGTCCCGAGTGGGCAGCGGAGTCGCCGGGCGGCCTCGGCATAGGAGCGGCCCTCCAGGTCGCAGAGGACCACGGCGTCGCGATACCGCGCCGGCAGGCGGGCCACCTCCGCGTCGACGACGTCGAGCAGATCGTCGCATTCCACGGCGCGTCCGGGTCTCACGGCGTCCACCTCCGTTCGCGCGGGGTACTCGCGGTCCTGCGCCCGGCGCCGGGCTGTCTCGGCCCGGACCCGCAGCGCGACCCGACGGGCCACCCCGTGCAGCCAGGGCCCGAGCCGTCCCGCGTCCCGGATCGAGCCCGCCTTCTTCACCAGGACCAGGAACGTCGCCTGGAAGGCGTCCTCGACGTCGTGCTCAACGCGCAAGATCCGGCGGCAGACTCCCAGGACCATCGGCCCGTGCATGGCCACCAGCCCGGCGAAGGCCGCCTCGTCGCGATGGCTCGCGAACCGCTCCAGCAACTGCCCATCGTCCAGCCCCGCCACCGACCCCTCGTGGAAGAGCTGCTCGATCGACTTCAGCACCGCGATCATCCCAGAGCCTCCCAGTAGTCGGCAGTCGGCAGTCGGCAGTGAGGAGAAGAAGGTAAGGCCGGCCTGGTCTCTGTCTTGACCGCCTACTGCCTACTGCCGACTGCCGACTGCCTTGTTCCCGATTTTCCCGCCAACGCCCCGAAAAGTCGTGATGATTCAAACCAACGGGCCGTGCGGATCGACTCTGAGATTTCGTTCAGAGTCTTGAAGATCGCGGGGCGATGCCCGATGATGGGTCTCTTGGGATCCCCGAACGACGCGTGGGTCCGCGGTTGGGCCAGGCTTTCTGGCTGGCCTCACGGACAGTCGAGAATGCCGGCCCCACGGGCTTTCCGATTCTCCGGGTGGTGACTGAACATGCAAGCCCTGAAGCTCCTCGTCACGACGGCCGTCGTTGCCGGCGCCCTGGCTTCGAGTGCGACTGCCCAGAGTCGGGGCCAGACGCCCACAGCCAAGAAGAAGGCGCCCCCGCCCCCGAGCGTGGCCCGGCGGAAGGCCAGCCCTCCCGGGCGCACAGTCCGGAAGCCCCCGCCACTGCCGCCGCCGGCCGCGATCGGCCGGAGTTTCGCTCGGTCCGGCTCGACGCTGTCCGCGCGCTCCCTGGACGCCATGTTCCTCGGGGACCGCATGGGACGGATGGATCTGTCCGGCAGACCGGTGCCGTTCTATCCATCGGCGCGGTCACTCAACAGAGGCCAGCAGTCGGCAAGCCGGGCGCCGCAGGCGGGGCGAGCCAGCCGCTAGACCGGCGTCGTTCCGCGAACGTTCCGTTCGAGTCGGGCATCCACCTCGCGCCCCCCAGGGGCTTGCGAGGTGCTCGCGTCCTGGAGCTGACGCCCCAGCCTACTGCGCTGCCGCCCCCTACGGGGGCTCAGGATGCCTTCCCGGATCGCCAGTCCAGGGCATGGCGGTCTGCGGTGCCCACCGTCCGTACGATGATCCGCGCCTGAGGTATTACCCCGGCACGAAAGATGGTCAATTCCAAGCCCGACGCGCCAGCGAGTGCCTGGCGGATTTCCTGCGGGATGCACTCGCTGGCGCGTCGGGCTCATGAGCATTTCTTGCTTGCCGGGGTAATAACTCCTTGCGCAGCTTCGCGATCCCGGCGGCCGTGACCCGCGTATTCGACAGGTCAAGCCGCTTGAGCTTCGTCAGACCCGGGAGATGGACCAATCCGGCGTCGCTGACGGCCGTGTTTCCGAGACTCAAAGTGCTCAGCGCCGAGCCCAGCCGTCCGAGTCCGTGGCGCAGCCTTACTGTTTCACCGGCGGGGATTATCGATTCCCGTGACGAGTGCGGGGATCGCGTGAGATGACGAGGCGAACGAACCAGCATTCTCGGCAGGCTGAACGCCCGTGGTCCCCTCCCCCCTGCGTTTTTCGCTGGGCCGGATATGATGACAAAGGCGTCGCTTGCGGTTCTCCGGTTGGACTGGTCGTGCGCGTGAGGAGTGAGGTCGCCATGAGCCAACGATCCACGACGAAGACGATCGAGGCCGAGCGGTTCGTCCTGCGGGATAAGCAGGGGGAGGCGCGCGCCGTGCTGGAGACCGCGCGCGACGGCGCGCCGCGGTTGGCCCTGCGCGACAAGGACGGCACGGATCGACTCGCGCTGCTGGTCTGCCCCGACGGCGCGCCCATGGTCAACTTGTGCGATCACGAGGGGAAGATCCGGCTGGAGATCCTGGTGACGCACGACGGCGACCCCGACCTGAACTTCTTGGACGAGGAAGGCGCGATCCGGCTCAACCTGGGCGTGGCCCGGAGTGGCGCGCCGGAGCTCGGCCTGCTGGACCGCGACGAGAAGGGTGGTCTGGCGATCACTTTGACGCCGCACGGTGCCTTCGTGCTGGATTTCGACCGGCAGGGGAAGAGCCGGCTGGCGCTGGTGGCCAACCCCGACGGGACCTCGGCTCTGCAATTCCTCGACACGGCGGAGACGCCACGCTTGGTCCTGGGCCTGGCCGAGGGAGGCACGCCGACGTGGGGGGCGCTCGACGCCCGGGGGAAGACCCGCGTCGGGATCACCGTCGGCTCGGATGGTCAAGCGTCGCTGGAGTGCTGCGACAAGTCCCAACGGCTCCGGCTCAAGCTGAGCATCACGGCCGCCGGCGAACCCAGCCTCGTCGTCTTCGACAAGGACGGCACGCCGATCCAACAGGCCGGTCGCGGCGCCGCCGCCGTCCTCAAGAGCGGAGCGGCCCACATCCCCCAGATCCTCGAGGCCATGCAGAACGTGCTCGAACTCTGGAAACTGGCCGAACCGTTGCTCTGACACCCGAACCGGGAAGGGGCACTGCCGGATCCCCTCGCCCCGACACCCATGGCCACCTCCCGCGGTGCCTGTTCTGCGCGGAGCCTGGTGGCGGGTCTCCTTCCGTGCTGGTCCGTGGCGCCGGCTATGGTCAGAATCGACCCGCCAGAGGGTGGAATTGTGCGGACCCTTCGCTTATCCTAGCATGACATGCATCGCTGCAAGATGCGCGATTGAGGCTATTCCGGGATTTCCGCTCCATGCAAGATGTTCTCACCTCGGCGATCGAGTTGCACCAGGAGGGACGGTTGGGCCAGGCCGCCGCCTTGTACCAGAAGATCCTGGCCCAGGAAAACGAGAATGCGGTGGCCCTGCACCTGCTGGGGGTCTTGCATCATCAGCAGGGGAACAATGCCAGGGCGATCGAGCTGATCGGCAAGGCGGTGGCCCTGCGGCCCAACGTGCCGGCATTCCATGCCAACCTGGCCGAAGCCTACCGTGCGACGGGTCAGTTGGATCGGGCCGCCGGCTGCTGCCGCGCGGCGCTGAACCTGTGGCCGGACTACCCCGAGGCGTTGTGCAACCTCGGTCTGGCGCTCCAGGGCCAGGGGAAGCGGACCGAGGCCATCGACCAGTTCCGCCGGGCGTTGAAGCTGCGGCCGGAATTCGCGACGGCGCACAACAACCTGGGGATCGTCCTGCGGGAGGTCGGCCAATTCGACGAGGCGCTGGAGCACTTCCGCCGCGCCGTCGAGCTGGAGCCCAACTTCGCGCCCGCGCGGACCAACCTCGGCCAGATGCTCCTGGACCGGGGCCAGGCCGAGGAAGCGCTGCCGCACTGCCAGGAAGCGGCCCGGCTCCAGCCGGACATGGCGGCCCTGCACCATAACCTGGGCAATGCCTTGCGGGCGCTGGAACGTTATGTCGAGGCGCGGGCCGCCTACCTGGAGGCCCTGCGGCTGGAGCCCGACCTGGCCCCGGCCCACGCCCACCTGGGCCTGACCATGCTCCGCGAGGGCCAGCTCGGCGACGCCCTGCCCTGGCTGAAGCGGGCGATCGAACTCGATCCGACCAACGCGACCTTCGAGGAATTCCTGGCCGAGCTGTACATGGAGCGGGAGGAGCCGGCCGAGGCCATCCCCCACTGGGAGCGCGCGCTGGCCCTTGCCGAGTCGCCGCGGCCGGGCGTCCATCTCTCCCTGGGGTGGGGCTACCAGGAGGAAGGGCGGCTGGACGAGGCTCGGGAGCAGTTCGAGACGGCCCTGCGCCTCCAGCCGGACCTGGCCGCGGCGCATCTCAACATGGGCGGGCTGCACGAGGAGCGGGGCGAGCTGGAGAAGTCCGAGGAGTCCTTCCGCACGGCGCTGCGCGTGCAGCCGAATTTCGCACTGCCCCACGCCCGGCTGGCGACCCTGCTGCGCGGTAAGCTCACGGACGAGGACTTCGCCGCGCTGGATCAGCGGCTGACGGATCCCCAGTTGGGCCAGGGCCCGCGCGCCCGGCTCCTCTTCGGGCTGGCGCATGTCCTGGATGCGCGCGGCGACTACACCCGCGCGGCGGAGTGCCTCCGCGAGGCCAATGCCATCAGCAAGGAGCTGGCCAAGGGGCGCAAGGACTACGAGCCGGCCGAGCACGAGCGGTTCGTCACCAACCTCCTCACGGCGTTCGACCCGGAATTCTTCGCGCGGACCGCCGGGCTGGGCCACGCCTCGCGCCGGCCGGTCTTTGTCTTCGGCCTTCCCCGCTCGGGCACGACGCTGATCGAGCAAGTGCTCGCCAGCCACTCGCAGGTCCATGGCGCCGGCGAGCTGCGGCTGGCCCGCCAGTCCTTCGAGAAGATCCCCGAGGTCCTGGACCGCCCCGGGCCGCCGATCGACTGCATCGCCCGCCTGGACGGGCCGGCCCTCCGCAGCCTGGCTGAGCAGCATCTCGAGCGGCTCGCGGCGCTGGCCGGCAATCGAGCTCCCCGCGTGGCCGACAAGATGCCCGACAACTACATGTACGTGGGCCTGCTGGCGGCGATGTTTCCCAACGCGACGTTCATCCACTGCCGCCGCGAGCTCCGCGACATCGCCGTCTCCTGCTGGATGACCGACTTCCGAAGCATCCGATGGGCCAACGACCTCGAGCACATCGCCACGCGGTTCCAGCAGTACCGCCGGCTGATCGACCACTGGGAGTCCGTCTTGCCGGTGCCGATCCACGCGGTCGACTACGAAGAGACGGTTAACGACCTCGAGGCGGTGGCGCGGCGGCTGATCGCCGCCTGCGGCCTGGAGTGGGAGCCCGCCTGCCTGGAGTTCCACCGCACCGAGCGGCCGATCCGCACCGCGAGCGTCACCCAGGTCCGAGAGCCCGTCTACAAACGATCCGTCGCCCGTTGGAAGAACTACGAGTCCGCCCTGGGCAAGCTGTTCGCGGCGCTGCCGGTGACGCGATCGACGCCGATCACGATCACAGCAGAGACGTCTGGTTGAGCTGGAGGATCGGCCCGAACTCTCCCTGCTCCGTTCGATCTTCCGTGCCAGGACGTTTTGGATACTTCCCCGCATGGAAACGACTCAGAGTCTGTTCCGAAAGCCCCGCAGGGGCGATCGGACGTAGCCAGGGGCGTCAGCCCCTGGACTCAGGGCCCTCCCCGGAATCCATCCCACTCGCCGCCGCAAC
>JAJPJC010000345.1 GCA_021324445.1 Isosphaeraceae bacterium | reverse complement strand
TGTAGGGTGGGTGAAACCCACCGATCTTCAAGCCCGCCAAGGCCTTCCGGTGGTGGGTTTCACCCACCCTACAACGGTTCGACCAGGCTTGTGGAACAGACTCTGAATCCAGATCCTCGACTGGCATTGTAACTCACCCCCCTGTCGGAAGAAATCCCGCTCAGGGTGCTGGGGATGACCTTCGGGGGTGGTCCGTCGCCATGCGGAGCCCTTCCTGCATCACGCAGGCGCTCAGGAGGAACATCAGCGGCATGTCGTAGGCTGTTCGGCGGCCGTCGTCCATCGCGGGGAGCTCATCGAGCAGCGCGACGACCCTCGGCCGGTCGAAGAACGGCAGCGACTCCAGGGCCGGCCCGCGGAGCGTGTCCTGGAGGAGCTGGTAGAGCCGGCCGTCGGGGGCCAGCGCGACCGGGGGCGTCGTGAAGGGGTGCTTCTGCCGGGCGTGGACCGTCGCCGTCAGCACCGGACGGGCGGCCGCGCGCAACACGAATTTCTCGACCAGGCCCCGGATCTTCTGATCCACCGGCAGGTCCCGGGCGAGCTCGACGACGTGGTGGTCCAGGAACGGCAGCCGGCCCTCGATGGAGTGGGCCATCTCCATGCGGTCGCCCAGGAACGCGAGCACGTAATTCGGCAGCATCACCTTGGACCAGAGATACAGCGATTGATTCAACGGCGCGCGGCCGGCGAGCTGGCCGGTCACGTCCAGGCCCTCGAGCAGCTCGCGGTAGGCGTCGCGGCCGGCGACCTCCGCGGCGAAGTCGGGCGCGAAGAGGGCGCGCAGCTTGTGGGCCTGCGTGGCGCCGGTCTCCAGCCAGGACGCTGCGAAACCCAGAGCCGTGCCGAGGCTCTCCAGCGAGGTCGCCTCGCCGTCGGGAAGCAGCAGGCCCCGCGAGACCGGGTTGCGGGCCGCGAGCTCTCCCAGGAGCGACTGGACCGAGACCGCATCAGCCTCCGTGGGACCGGGGTGATGGAGGAGGAGATCGCGGCGGAAGTGCGGATAGCCGGCGAGGATCTCGTCGGAGCCCTCGCCCGTGAGCACGACCTTGTAACCGGCATCCCGCACGGCCCGGCTGAGCAGATACTTGGCCACCCCGTGGGCGTTGATCGCCAGCGTCTCGGCATGGGCGACCGCCGCGGCGAAGTGGTCGGCCAGGTCCGATTGAGTGATCGGGATCGGGTGGAACTCGGCATTGGCGAGCGTGGCCATCTCCCGGGCGATCGCCGTTTCATCGTACTCCGGCCGGTCGAAACTCAAGGTGAAGGCCCGGATCGGGTCGGCGCGATGAGTCGCGGCCAGCCCGAGCACGGCGCACGAGTCGAGCCCGCCGCTGAGGTAGCAGCCGACCGGCACATCCGCCCTCAGCCGGAGCCGGACCGCCTCGTCGAGGACCCGGTGGAATTCGGACGCAGACTCGGCGTCGCCGCGCGTCGATTCGGCTCGATCGGCCCTCGGATAGTCGAAATCCCAGTATCGGGCCAGCCGGATCGCACCGGCCTCGGCGATCAGGTAGTGGCCCGGGGGGACCTGGTGGACGCCCTCGAAGAGCGAACGATCCTGCGGCGGCGCCTGGTGGTGGACGGCTCCGAAGAACGCGGTGCGGTCCCAGCGGGCCGGGATGCCCGCCGCAAACAGCGCCTTGGCCTCCGAGGCCAGGAGCAAGACCTCCCCACGCCAGGCGTAATACAGCGGCTTGATCCCGAATCGGTCCCGCGCGGCGAACAGCCGGTCCTCGCGGCCGTCCCAGAGCATGAAGGCGAACTCGCCGCGGAGCTGTTCCAGGCTGGCGGTGCCCCGCTCCTCGTACAAGTGGAGCGCGATCTCGCTGTCCGATCGGGTCCGAAGCTGATGGCCGCGCCGCCGCAGGTCCTGCTGGATCCGCTCGAAATCGTAGAACTCGCCATTGACCACGATGCGCAGGCACTCATCCTCGCTGGCAATCGGCTGGTCCCCAGTCGCCAGGTCGATGATGCTCAGCCGTGCATGGCCCAGGCCCACGCGACCGTCGCCGGCTAACCAGGTCCGCTGACCGTCCGGACCGCGGTGCGCCAGCCGCCCGGTCGCGCGCTCCAGCTCGTCCGCACCGACCGCGCCCCTCGGCCCATACATCCCCACGATGCCACACATCGCGACACTCCCTCGCTCGCCGGCCGGGACCGAAGCAAATTCACCCAGTCCACAGAAAGAGTCCACAACGGACACCAAAGACCGAAGAATCAGGAAGAGGATAGCCAGGCGAAGAACCGGAAGGGGGATGAAATCATGCGAGCAGCCTCGTGGCGACTGTGGGGGGAGATCCTCCTGGCCGGAGGGAGCCTGTCCATCGGCAATTCTCAGTGCTGGGCCCAGGGTCTGGGCTCGAGCGGTTCCCTGGGGGGCTATGGGACGGTCTCGAACTCCGCCAGCCCCGGCATGGGCGGAAGTAGCCCGATGATCATCCCCTACAGCGGCACGTTCGAGGGGTTCATGCCCAGCCGCATGGGTGGTGGCTCCGCGCTCTCCTTCCAGTCGCGCCCGACCGCGGCGATGGGGTCGAACCGGACATCCTTCAGCCTGTCCCCAGTGTCCGGCGGGATGACCGCGATGTCCAGCGGCCCAGGTGGTTTCCGGGCCGGCACCCGGGCCATGTCGCCCCTCGGTTCCCGCGGCAGGATGGGCCTTGGTCTCGGAACTGGTCTCGGCGGCATGCGACGCATGCCCAGCGTGGGTGGTACGAGCGTGATGCCCCCGAGCATCGGCTACCCGTTCCGCCAACCACCCAACCTCATCGCTCCTTCCACCTCCGGCACCGGGATGTCGATGTGATATCATGGGCCGCGGACGGAGCCCGGGGGATTCCGAGCAGAGATCCTTCGCGATGACCTCAGCGCCGCAACCCGCCTCGCCCGACGCGGCGAGGACGTCGCCAGGATGCAAGTCCTCCGAGTCCCGCTCGCGCCGGCGGGTGGCCTCCTGATTCGCCTCTCGCCCTCAAACGACGACCCAGGGGCGAGGGGACGATAATCCCATGGGTCCGACTCATTTCCCTCCGCGGAGAGGACTGCGATGAACCGAACCGGAAGAAAGGCTCCTGGGCATGGGTCAGTCCCTGTCTGGATCGCGGCAGGGTGCGCCCTGGCATTTTGCCCGTCGGTTGCGGCAGCCGACCGGCAGGACCGGGTGACCGTGATCGCGACCCCCGAGGGGGGGATTCAGCCCCAAGCCGTCACCGATGACGGTGGCCTTGTCCACCTGGTCTATTTCCAGGGCGAGCCCGCCCATGGCGATTTGTTCTATGTCCGGAGTCAGCCGGGAACGACCGAGTTCTCGAAGCCGATCCGGGTCAACAGCCAGCCGGGCAGCGCCATCGCGATCGGCACGATTCGCGGCGGGCAGCTCGCGATCGGGCGCAACGGGCGGGTCCATGTCGCCTGGAACGGGTCGCAGCAGGCGGCGCCTCCGAACCCGATCAAGGGTAGCCCCATGCTCTACGCGCGCCTGGACGAGAACCGGGGCGCGTTCGAGCCCCAGCGGAACCTGATGCACCGGTCGTTCTACCTCGACGGCGGCGGCTCGATCGGGGCCGACCGGGAGGGGAACGTCTACGTCGCCTGGCACGCGCGGGGGCAGAACATGGATGCCCCCGAAGGCGAAGCGGGCCGCCGGCTCTGGCTCGCCCGCTCTCGGGACGATGGAGCGACGTTCGCCGCCGAAGAGCCGGCGCTCGCGACGGCGACCGGGGCGTGTGCCTGCTGCGGCACGAAGGCGCTGGTCGATCGTCGCGGCACGCTCTACGTCCTCTATCGCGCGGCCCGGGGCGGCACCGACCGCGACATGATGCTGGCCACCTCACGCGATCAGGGCGCGCATTTCCAGGCGGCCTCGCTGCAACCCTGGCCGATCAGCACCTGCCCGATGAGCTCCGAATCGCTCTTCGAGACCCCCTCGGGCGTCCTCGCGGCCTGGGAGACGAAGGGACAGATTGCCTTCGCCAGTGTCGATCCGCAATCGCTGGTCGCCGCGCGGCCGATCTCGCCTCCCGGCGGCGGGAACCGGAAACATCCCGCGCTGGCGGCGAACGCAGACGGCGACACGCTCGTCGTGTGGGCGGAAGACACCGGCTGGCAGCGCGGCGGCTCGCTCGTCTGGCGGATCTTCGACCGGTCGGGCCGAGCGACTCGGGCGATGGGACGCGTGCCCGAGGGCATCCCCGTTTGGAGCCTGCCGGCCGTCGTCGCCCTGCCGGACGGGCGGTTCGTGATCATCCATTAACGCCGATCCCGCGGATTCCCCCCCGCGAAGGGGGGAGATTCGCGTACGGGAGCGGAATGTCAATGGACCCGCAGGCCCATGCCGTGAAGCAGGGAAGCGACCGAGCTCTGAGAGGCTTGCATTTCGGCCAGCTTCGCGCGCAGGCCGTCGATTTCCCGATGGGCCGCCTCGAGGTCGGCGTCGGGTTCAAGGTGCGACTCGGTACGTGTGAGGATATCGGCAGACCGACGACCGGCCGATCGAATCGGGTCCCAAGCGTTGGTCTGAATCTCCGCGAGTGCCGCCTCCACGAGCGCCTCCGTGTGCAGGGAGTGCTTGGCGACCGGCACCGTAGGGAATTCGGTTGTGAGCCGAGAACGATCCGACCCGAGACCCTTGCGTGGATCGCTCTTGAGCGTCTGCAGTTCGCCTTGCAGTTCGCTGATGCGGGCCTCCGCCGCCGTCCGGCGCGACTCCGCGGACTCGAGCTGTTCCCGAGTCAGGCGCAGTTGCTCCGCGAGCTGGCTTCGCTCGCCCCGGTGTTTCTGTAAGGCCTCGTCGAGGGTCCGCTGAAGCTCGTCGATTTCGGCATGTCGCTGGAGACTCGCCAGGCGAACTTCCCGCTCGTACTGGGCCAGGGTGGTGCGCAGCTGCTCCGCTTCCTTCAAGGCCGCTTGCCGTCGCTCGGCCAGTCGCTCCAGCTCGGCGTGCTTGGAGCTGAGCTCATCCTCGCGCCTGCGGAGTTGCTGCGCGAGCTCCTCAAGTTTGGCGTGTGCGGACCGGAGAGCTTCGTCCCGTTCCTGAATTCGCTCGTGCAACTGGTCCCACGGGGCGCGAGCTGCCTCGAGCTGATTGTGCGGCTCCGGCACCTCCTGGTGCAACGGATCTCGAGTCGCCTGAGAACCGTTGAAGGCGGCTTCGAAGTGCTCGACCTGGTGTTTGAGCCGATCGCTCATCTCGCGGGCCGAGCGGATCACGTCGTCGTGCTGAGCCAGGAGCTCGGCAAGGTTTCCTCGAGCGGACAGCTCGCCGTGGAGGGCGTGGACCTCTTCGCGCAAGCAGCCCGCTTCCGTCTTGAGCGACTCGCGTTCAGCTTTCAAGCTGCGGATTTCGGCGGGAGTGCAGGGTCCCAAGGCCTCCTGGAGCGTGGCCAGCTCGGCAGCGAGCCGGTGGTGCGCTTGCCGTTCCTGGTCCTGTTCCACGCGGAGCTGGTCCTGCGCGCGGCGAAGCTGCTCGAGCTGGGCCTGGATCGCGTCGCGGTGCGCTTGAACAGCATCCCGCTCTTCCTGGAGCCTGTCCAGCTCCGCGATGGTCCGCTCGTTCTGCTGGCGGAGCGCCTCATGCTCCGCTTTCAAGGCGGCGATCTCCTCGGGAGTCAAACTCCCGAGAGCTTCTCGGAGCGTGGCCAGCTCGGCACTGAGCCGCTGGTGTTCCAACTGGTCCTTGTGCCGTGTTGACTTGAGTCGGTCATATTTGGCCCGAACCGTCTTGAACTGGGCCGCGAGGGTGTTGCGTTCCCCTCGATACCGAACGCGTTCTTCCCGGAGGACGCCATACTCGGCCAGGAGCCGAGCGAACACCCCGCGGAACATCTCGAGGTTACTCGCGGAGACCGCCGCGACGGCCCCGCGGAGCTCCTGATCGGCTCGAGGGTGTTCTCCGTTCTCGTCCAGGGGGTTGGCCACCGCACCGTCGGAACGGATCGAGTGCTGGCTCAAAACGCCGCCCGCAGGATCCGCGGCGCCGGAGGGCGGCGGAGAATCCGGCGCCAGGGCTTGGAACTTGTGATTGCAGTGCTTGCAGCGGACCAGGAGGCCGCTCCAAGAATACTTGATCTTTAAACGAGTCTCGCACTTGGGACAAACCGTGGGAAAACGCGGTGACGACATACTCAGGCCCTCGTTTCCGGCTGGGACGCGCGCGTCAAGGAAGCTCAGTCCCGGCTTCGAAAAACCGCCTCAAAGTCCGAGATCCCTTGCCAATCTCCTCACCATGGAAGAAGGATTGTAACTAGCATCCGTCCATTGGAGCTTGAGTGTTCCGAAAAATCATCATCGGCCGGTGCCAGGCGGGTGTGGGTGGTTCGATGCGGGCATCGGTTGTTGCGATTCGGCATCAAATATAGGCCCTTGCCCTGCAAAAAACAAGGGCTCTTGGGCGATACCCTGGCGTCAAGATTGGTTCCATGATAAGAGGGATCTGACTCGCGTCTTCCATGAGCTTAGTGATGTAGAGACTACGAGGCTTGTGGGCGATGGGGGCATGCATTGTCCGTTTGGAGCGCGAGAGCTGGCTGCCTGGGAAATGCATGAGGGAGATCTTCCTGCCCCTGGCCACGGTGCTGTGGAGGGAATGATGGATTGGTCCGGTTCACCCGCGTTGGAGGAGGAGCGACTGGTCACGCTGTGTCTCCAAGGCCAGGATAGCGCGTGGGAAACCCTGTTGAAGCGCTATCATCCCCGGTTAGTGGCCAGCATCCGGTACTTGATCGGCGGCGTGAATGGTGCGGACCAAGCCGAGGAGATTGCTGCCACGGTCTGGTTCACCCTGTGCAGCCACGGGTACTCGCCCCTCCAGCGGTACGACTCCCGCGTCGGCCGGTTGTTGGACTATTTGGTGGGCATGGCCCGGAAAGAAATCTGGAGACGGAGGCGGACCGCGCGGACGCGGCAGGCTCGCGAATGCAAGGTTGCTCGCACTGAAGCTACCTTGGATGATACTAGTCAGGGACTCGCCATCCAGGAATTCCTGGACACCTTGACTCGTCGGGAACGCGAGTTCTGCCTGTCCCATCTGCTGAGCCAAACGAAACCCGCGGGCCACCTGCCGGTCTCCTCGGCCAACGCGTGGCAGCTCCGCAGCCGGGTCTTGAAGAAGTTTCGAGCCTTCTTTTTGCAGAATTCTTGAGTTGAAGTTTGTCAGGAAAAGTTGCCTTGCAATCAATCTTGTTATGGACAGCCCACGAAAATCGATAGGTCGAGCGTGTGAGGAACCCAGCCGAAGGATCGTGGCTGACGCGGGGTTTACGACACCGATACGTACCGCGGACGTCGGATTGTAATCTCCACCTGTTCAGTCGGTTGCGACATCTCCGTTCGGTCATTCATCACACGCTCGAGCCCCAGGCGATGATGCCCTGCTGTGGTCCCGATCGCCGTCGATGGACTTGCGCTGGTCCAGTGAGGATGCCGATCCGGTGACTTCCCGATCGGAGGTCACTCCGTCGCGCGGAATCGCAGCGTTGGACCCTTACTACAGAGCACCTTGCTTTCGGAGTTCCGACACATGACCTGGCTTTCGCGTCTCCTCCCCCAGAACCGCAATCTTCAGCGACTTGCCACCCCGACCCAACGCGCCCGGCGGGGCTCCCGCCGGCGGCTGGCCCTTCTGGAAAGCCTGGAGAGCCGAACGGTTCTCTCCAACGTGACCGTCAGTCCTGTGGTCAACGGTGTCGTCACGATCACCGCGGACACGCACAACGACACCTTCAGCATCACCGAAACCGGTGGCAGTACGATCACCGTCGCGGGCAGCCTCGCCGGTCGCACCTCCATCAACTCTCTCCCGCTGGGCACGGCGGTCACTCGGAGCGAGGTCACCACGATCGATGTCTACCTGCCGGGCACGGCCAACAACTCCGACACCATCACCCTGACCCAGACGCCGCACACGTCGTCGGGGATCTCGAGCGTCGCGATCTCGACCACCATCGGCACCGTGGTGAACTCGCCGTGCGTCACGCTCAACGTGAGCGGCGTGGTCAACTCGGGCTCCTTGAGCGTCACCGATGGGACCGCAACCGCCGCCGGCGGCCTGCTCAAGGCCACCGTGACCGGCAGCCAGTTCTCCACCATGTCGATCCAGCAGAGCGGCTGCTGCCTGGCCACCGTCGAGCTGGACGGCGATACCGTCGCCGGCGCCGTGACGGTTTTGGAGGGGTTGGAAGGCGGTGACAGCATCGGACTGAATTCGTCTGCTGACAGTGGCTTCGACAAGTTCGGGCCGACGACGCTCAGACAGGATTTTGGCCCGGCGACGACGCCCTCGAACACCGGCGCGGGTGACAGCATCACCGTCAACGACGCGGCTCTGACGAACCTGACGATGGACCAGACCGGTGCCGGAGGCGATTCCATCTCGGTGGGTCTCGGCAGCCCCGTCTCGGTCGCCGTGGCCAGCTTCGGGATCATCGCCAACCAGCCGGGCGATGGCGATGGCAATTCGATTACCATCGCGTCGGTCACGACTTCCGGCTTGCCGACCAACAACCTGCGCACCGGCCCGGACAGCATCGTCACCAATCAGGGCGGCACCGCGACGAACACGTCGGGCAACGGTGACTCGGTCGTCATCGAAAACGTCGTGGTCTATGGGAACATCACCGTAACCCAGCTCAATGGGGCCGGCGATTCCGTCTCGCTCCTCGGCGACTCGGCCGGATACGAAACCACGGTCGGCCCGCAGATCTACGATCACTTTGGCGTTGTGACCGTCTCCCAGGGCGACGGGTACATGGATACCGTCACGCTCGACACCGGTGGTGTCGAGAACCCGTCTGTCGGCAACCTCTTCAACTACGTGACCATCACCCAGGGCGACAGCATCTCCCCGAATACCCCTGGTGTGAGTGGTTGTTGCCCGGTCGCGTTCGCGGGTGACACGGTCAACGTCAATGACACGACGATCAACAGCGACCTGAGCATCGCCCAGGGCGTCCACGGAGCGTCGCTCGGCAACAACACGGTGAACATCGCAACGACCAGCGCGGTCAGCGTGTTCGACTCCACGACCATCGACGAGTCGGCCGGCACTCAGGCCAACAACACGATCCTCCTGGGCGGGTTCAACGCCCCGAACAGCGCCTCGGCTTCGGGGGTGCCTGACTTCCTGACCGGCTACCTCGACGTCTACACCGGCGCCGGTGGTGGTGCCTATGTCCAGGTCTTCAACACCGAAGTGGAGTTCGGAGCCCTCGGCACGTTCGGCAGCTACAACATCAACGGCGGCGGCGACAGTAACACCCTCGTGATCGACGTTTACAGCAGTATGTCGGTCACCGCCGACCCAACCGAGTTCATTATCACGATGATCTGATCGTGATCCCTGACTCCTCACCCTCTGCCGAGGGTGCGAGGTGCGGTGAACAGGCCGGGCACTGCCCGGCCTGTTCGCTTTTGCTGAGGCATGCCTCTCCGTTGAGTCCGATTCTCGCTCCGGCCTCCGTGATCTCGCGGCAATGGCCGCCCGCTCGCGCATCTCCCTCCCGGACTCTCCCCGAAGAACCTCCCGAGTCCCGCGTTAACCTTCAGGCGGCTTGGGTCACCGCACCCAGCAGATGGTGCGCGCGGCGCCGAGTTCGGGTACGACCGACTTCGGTTTGACCATGCTCGGGTGTCTCAAGACCGGGACCGACCGAAGTCTGTCCCCCAAGCTCGCTCCCTGCGCACGATCTTCCCGAGCTGCGAATTGTCCCGCGGCGGATGGCGCCGCGGGAGTGCGATGCCGGGACGCCGCAAGCCCGCCCAGACCATCGGTCCATGGTCTCGTGTCGAGCCTGTGGCCAGCCGCGCCTCAGTCCCGATCGTGATCCTCATAAAGGATGGCAAAAACGGACACGTCTCGGCGATCCCCACCGTGGTCCCACGGGCCTGGCCGCAGCGACCGTCGCGATGGCGACCCGAGGTTCACCGCAGAGATCGCCGAGACCGCGGAGATGGGGCCAGAGCCAGGAGGGCGGGTCGGGAGGGTCCGGGGGACGGAAGCCCGATGCGCTCTCGGGCTTCTCGGCGTGTTCCTCGGCGGTCTCTGCGGTCTCCGCGGTGAATCCGTCCCCTCCCTCG
>JAJPJC010000444.1 GCA_021324445.1 Isosphaeraceae bacterium | reverse complement strand
TGCGTGAAGTAGGTCATCACGTCAGGAGCGATTGGGGCCTTTGCCGCGGCCTCGAAGATGACCGACTTGGGAAGCTTCCGGTCTGGTTCGGAGCCGTACAGCTCGTTAATCACCCGATCCGCCGTGACCATCGAGGCCATCGGGTCGCCGGTCGATTTCTCCGCCACGGATCACCTCCCATGGGACTGCGGTGAGACCACCGCAGGATCCACGCCACCGGCGCCCGGTCGTCCTTCGGCCCGGGCACGGCATTCAATCACAGCGGACTCCGATCATCCCGCGGCGACAGCAGATATACTATCGTGGACGGCGCTGGACCCTCAACCGCCCGGGCCCATGACGCGCCCCCGGATCCTGCCGCTTGAGGAGGCGACAATGAACCTGCTGGATCTGCCGTATCCATCCCGCCGCGCGCCGATGGTAGCCCACCGCGGCATCGTGGCCACGAGCCAGCCCTTAGCCGCCCTGGCCGGCCTGGAGGTCCTCAAGGACGGGGGAAACGCCGTTGATGCCGCGATCGCCACGGCCGCGATGCTGACGGTCGTTGAACCCACATCGAACGGCATCGGGAGTGACGCCTTCGCGCTGGTCTGGGACGGCACGCGACTGCACGGCCTCAATGGCTCTGGACGGGCGCCCGCCTCGCTAACCCTCGATATCGTCCGTGCTGCCGGGCACGACGTAGTGCCCACGCACGGGTGGATGTCCGTCACAGTGCCCGGCGCGCCGCGCGCCTGGTATGATCTTCACCAGCGGTTTGGACGGCTTCCGTTCGAACGGGTCCTCGCGCCGGCGATCGAGACGGCTGAGGGCGGGTTCGCCGTGACGCCGATCATCGCCGATGCATGGCAGCGATCGGCCGCGCTCTACCAGAAGCTCACCGGCGCGGTGTTCCGCCCCTGGTTCGCTACCTTCGCCCCGGGAGGGCGAACGCCCGCACCAGGTGACGTCGTCCGCCTTCCGGATCACGGGCATACCCTCCGGCAGATCGCCCGGAGCGGGGCCGCTGACTTCTATACCGGCGATATCGCCCATCGGATCGCCGCCTTTGCCCGCGAAACAGACGGCTTCATCACCCGGGAAGACCTGGCCGCTCACACCAGCACCTGGGTCGAGCCGATTCACACCACCTACCGCGGTTTCGATGTCTGGGAGATACCACCGAACGGCCAGGGGATAGCCGCGCTCATCGCCCTCAATATCCTCGAAGGGTTCGATCTTGCCCGGCTCCCTCGAGAGTCCGACGAGTCCTACCATCTCCAGATCGAAGCCATGAAGCTGGCCTTCGCAGACGCCCACGCCTACGTGGCGGATCCGGAGCACGTTCCAGTACCAGTTAAGGGCCTGCTCCAGAAATCGTACGCGGCTGAGCGGCGGCGGCTAATCGGAGATACCGCGGGCGAGTACGCCGCGGGCGATCCGCCCCGCGGTGGCACGGTCTATCTTTGCACGGCCGACGCGGACGGGATGATGGTCAGCTACATCCAATCGAACTATCAGGGATTCGGCTCCGGCATTGTTATTCCGGGAACCGGGATCGCACTTCAGAATCGCGGTGCCTGCTTCTGCCTCGACCCGTCTCACCCGAACGCGCTCGCACCGCGCAAGCGCCCTTACCATACGATTATCCCGGCCTTCCTCACCCGAGACGGGCAAGCCATCGGGCCCTTCGGCGTCATGGGTGGTCCGATGCAGCCGCAGGGACACGTCCAGGTGATCCTGAATACGATCGATTGGCACATGAACCCGCAGGCCAGCCTCGATGCCCCTCGCTGGCAGGTCACGCGCGGACGAGAG
Source organism: Isosphaeraceae bacterium (assembly GCA_021324445.1). Classification (GTDB taxonomy): domain Bacteria; phylum Planctomycetota; class Planctomycetia; order Isosphaerales; family Isosphaeraceae; genus JAJPJC01. Next base: position 2,189 of record JAJPJC010000444.1, on the reverse strand, counting down.
GTTCTGCTCGAGAGCGGGGTGTCGCGCGCAATCGTCGAGGCGCTCCTCGCACGGGGGCACGAAGCGCGAGTGGCTTCTGATACCGCGTCATTCGGGCGCGGACAGATCATCTGGCGGCGCCAGGCGTGGGACGCCGCGGCATCCCCCGGCACGCTCGTGGCAGGGAGCGATATGCGTGCCGACGGGCTCGCAATCGGCTTTTGACAGAGAGAGCAGGCTTCCGGCCATGACGGCGACACCGCGGACTACGGGAGAAGATGCTCTCGATGCTTCGCACACATCCACAGCGGCCCGCCATGCGAGACAACTCCTGCTCTCTTCCCTCACCAGCCTTATTGTCTTTGGCCTGGGAAGCCGCACGATCCGCAGCCCTGACCTGGGGCTGGACGGTGGGCTCTCACTCGCCCTTGCCCTCATTCCTCTGAACGAGGCACTGGACTTCCTCGCCCACGACGTCCATCCGCCCCTGTATTATGTCATGTTGCGCGGCTGGATCGCCCTTGTCGGTACGCGTCCACTCGCCGTCAAGTTCCTCTCGCTCGCGCTGGTCACTCTGGCAGTCGTGACCTTTGTCAGCTGGCAGCGCCCGCTCCACGGACAGGCCCGAGCGATCGCGGGTGCCCTTCTGCTCGCCGCATCGCCACTGACCCTTGCCGACGCGGCCACAGTGCGCGACCTTGCTGCCGGTGTCTGGCTGATTATCCTGAACTGCTGGGCCTATGATGCGGCATGGTGCCGGAGGCAGGGCCGCCGCTGGATCGTCGCGTACCTCATCAGCGGCACCCTTGCCGTCTGGACATCCTTTCTTGCCGTCGGCGCCCTGTGCGGGCAGGCTCTGCACGCCGTCCTCTTGGTCCGAACAGCCCCACGCACGGCCGCCGGCTCGACTTCCTCCCGGACGACGGATACCTCGCCCGGAAGCGCATTCCTGGCCATCAGCGCAGTTGGTGCGACTATTCTCCCCTGGATCGCCTTTGCCGTGCAACGCGGCTGGCTCACCACCCTGCTCAGCGGCGGCCCGGCTGGTGATGGCGCGGTCCGCCCGATATCGATCGGGGATCTATCGGCCGCGCTGACCCTGCTCGTCGCCGGCTCGAGCGCGGTGCCTCCGGCCGCGCTCCTGGCCATCGCGATCGTCGTCAGTCTGCTCCTCTGGCCCGGCCTCTTCTGGCAGCACCCCAGACGATCGCATCGCGACACGGAGGCGGCGGACCCGCTCCACGCGCGGCTCAATATCGCACGGAGTGCGACCTTCGCAACGGTCGGGCTTACCAGTACGCTGGTCTTCGCCCTGGCCCTCGGCGTCGGCTGGCTTCGACAGGGTGTGCCCCCGCGCTACCTGGCAGTCGCGCTCCCGTTCTGGGCGGCCGTGATGCTCTCCCTGACCAGCCGAGCGTCCCTTCGACGCTCAGCCGCTGCTGTTGGGCTGCTTGTTCTAATGAACCTGGTCAGCCTGGTCGCCTGGCTCCGCCTTCCGCCCCTTCCCCGCACATTCTGGGATCCGAGGGGAATGCAGTCATTCCTCGACGCGCACGTCCGTCCTGCGGACCGAATTGTCTTTCTGACCCTCGAGCAGGCCGGCTACTATGCCGCGCTGAGCCCGCGGCCGGGCCCGTGGGTCGCGATCCCGGTCGGGACCACCTACCTCGAGGGGGATGCGGCGGCCAACGCCCAGCGTGTGCTCGCACCGCTCCTCGGGTCTTCCGATGTACTGTGGCTTGTGGCCTATCACGGCATCCTCGGCACCGGACAGCAAGCCGTCGAGACCTGGCTCAGCACGCGGACGTATCCGATCCCGCCGATTCCCCTCACCGACTCGGACGTTCACCCCTATCTCACCGGCCGCTCGCTTGGTCCGGACCGGCCCGTCGGCGCGCTGTTTGCGGACGACGTCCAGCTGGTCGCCGCTTCCCTGCCGACAGCGGTACACCCGGGTGACGGCATCGCGCTTCACCTCGTCTGGCACGCCGATCACCCGCTCTCCCGCGATCTCACGGTCTTCGTCCACCTTCTCGATCCGCACGGGCGGATCGCCGCCCAGAGTGATGGCCGACCAGCGGCCGGCCTCCTGCCAACCACGCACTGGCGCGGTGAGATCGTCGATCGTCACGGGCTCTTTATCCCAGACGATGCCGCGCCCGGCGCCTGGTGGATCGAGGTCGGCCTCTACGACGATACCGGGCGCCTGG
>JAJPJC010000016.1 GCA_021324445.1 Isosphaeraceae bacterium | reverse complement strand
GTCCAACGTCGGGCTGGTGCTGGATAGCTGGCACTGGTACACCGCGGGTGAGGGTGAGGCCGAACTGCTGTCGCTGTCCAGCCGGGACGTGGTGGCCTGTGACCTGAACGATGCCCCGAGGGGCGTTGCCGTGGATCAGCAGAAGGACTCGGTTCGCGACTTGCCCTGTGCCACGGGGGTCATCGATCTGAAGACCTTCCTGGGAGCGTTGATCAAGATCGGATACGACGGCCCCGTCCGGGCCGAGCCGTTCAAGACCGAGCTACGCAAGATGCCCAAAGAGGAGGCCGTCCAGGCAACAGCCACGGCCCTGAAGCGGGCGTTTTCCCTGGTCTCGTGAGTGCCGGTCGATTCCGAGCCGTAGCCGGGAACACTCGAGGTCGTGACGGTCGTTGAGGGCATCGACGACTTCGCCGAGCGGCCGGGTGCGGAAGTCGAGTCGGATCCTGGTCGGTCGTGCGAACCGGTCCGCCTCGACCTGACGCCCGAGGGATTCGATCCAGACGCGGACGCGCGACCGGACCCGCAGGTCACTCATGTCGGCGGCCGCCCGGAGGGCCGGCAGGGCCGCGCCGCCGCGGCGCTCCAGGGCCTTGGAGGCCGCCACGCGGTCGTGACCATGGGCCCTCGGCTCGCGATGCTTCAGAGGGTCGGACGGAAGTGCGCGCTGACCGGGATGGCCCGCCGGACGCGCGCCACGCGATCCAGATCAATCTCGGCCAGGGCCAGACCGGGGCCGTCGGATGCCCGGGCGATGACATGGCCCCACGGGTCGACGATCAGGGCGTGCCCGTAGCTCTCGCGCAGCCCGGGATCGTCGTGCCGCCCGGACTGGGCCGGTGCCAGCACGTAGCACTGGGTCTCGATCGCCCGCGCCCGCAGCAGCGGTTCCCAGTGATCGCGGCCGGTCGTCAGGGTGAACGCCGCCGGCACGCAGAGCACCTCGGCACCCTCGCCGACCAGCCGGCGGAAGAGGTTGCCGAACCGTAGGTCGTAGCAGATCGACAACCCCAATCGGCCCAGCGGAGTCGCGACGACGACCGTCCGCTCCCCCGGCGCGACGCACTCCGACTCGCGGTAGCGGACCGCCTCGGAGACATCAACGTCGAAGAGGTGGATCTTGCGGTAGGCTCCCAGCGTGGAGCCGCCAGGGCCGAACAGAACGCTGGTATTGTGGCAGCGGGCCGGCTCGGAACTCCGCTCGTTGAACGAGCCAAGGAGCAGATGGATGCCCAGGCGGCCGGCCAGCTCGGCGAAGCGGCGGCAGGTCGGGCCGTCAAGCGGCTCGGCGGTGCGGACCTTCTCGGCGGGCGGCCCGAGGAAGTTGGTATTCTCCGGTGTGGCAACGAGCTGGGCGCCGTAGGAGGCGGCCCGCTCGATGAGGCGACGAGCCTGGAGCCAGTTGGCCTCGGGATCGGAGGTCGAGGTCATCTGGACGACCGCGGCGAGGAACATGGACCCTCCCAGGAAAGACGCCAGCGACCGGATGGTCCACGGGGGCTCATGACGGCCTCAATGACAGCCAGCCGGATCCCCGTACTTCTCCTCCATTCTACAGCGATGGGGCTCGGCGATCAGGGGCCTCGCTCCTGTCGCAAGAACCCCCCGTCGAGAGACACCGGCCACGCTCTGCTACCGCGCGGCCGGATCCATGGTTCGTTCACACCTCGGCGAATGGGTTTCGCCCCGCGCCGGGCGACAGAGGGTGGGCAGTCGGCGCGGTGGCCTCGCGGCCCTGTTTCCGCCGCCCCCTACGAACCAGACCGGGGACTATTGTACTCATCCGGCTCTCCAGTGGTGCAATGCATGGCCTTGACTTAATAGCTGATTGGGCATATTGTTAATAAGTGGTTCTAGAATATTCTAGGACTGGTTTCGGGGGGTTGATCGGAGTGAAAAGGGGCAAGCCGTTGAGCGAGATCCTGCTCCCGATCGGTTTTCTCGTTTTGTGGTTCGTCTTGAACCGGTGGATCTTGCCGCGGATGGGCGTGCCGACCTGAATGAGCGGGACGTGTGCGGTGTCACCGCACCAGGATCCAGGGGAACGTCCAGCCCCCACCCCTCCAGGTCGGCAGGGCGGGCCACCCCGTGGGCGCTTCGAGCGCATCCCGGAGGAGCCGGAATGACCGAAATCGACCCCACCCCAGGGAATCCGCGCGCAGGTGGATGTCTCCCGCGGGCATTCATGATCGAGAGGACGCCGCTCCCAGGAGGATCCCAGGAACCTTCCCCGGCGAACGACGGCATCCGTGTGGCCCTCCTGATCAAGCCGGGGAAAGGACTCGAGGCTCGGCCGGCGTGAGCCATTCCTCAAGCGGGACCGGCCGGTCAAGCCAGGGGTTGACTTCATTCCTTTTTGCAGGCTGTTTCCCGAGGCAGGCCACCCCTCCGCAGAGACCCGCGCCTGTTTGTCAGCCCCGAACGACGGCCGTGTTAGCATCCAGCCCGGGCGGCGCTGGACATGGCGAGAGGCGGTGCTAAACTCTCACCGCACCACCGATTTCCTAGACTACCAATTGGATATTCAATCAACCCCATGGCCCTGACGATCCCCGACGAGATCCTGGACCGGATGGCCGCGAAGTTCCGCACGCTGGGCGACCCGACGCGGCTGGCCATCCTCCGCTCCCTGATGGACGGCGAGAAGAACGTCAGCACGGTAGTCGCCGAGACGGGTCAGAACCAGGCGAACGTCTCGAAGCACCTGAAGCTGCTCGCCGAGGCGGGGATGGTCCGCCGGCGCAAGGAGGGCCTCCAGGTCTTCTACGCGCTGGGGGACCCGCTGGTCCAGAACCTCTGCGAACTGGTCTGCGGGACCATCCTCCGGGAGGCCCGGGCGGACGTCCAGCGCAACCGCAAGATCCTGAAGACCTGGGATGGACGCGGCTAGAGCGCCTCACGCTCGGGTGGCGCACGGTCCGATAGTAGCCCGAAGCGCCAGCGAGGGTCCGACGGCAGTCCCCTCGCTGGCGCGTCGGGCTGGTCTCCCGGCCGACGCCGCTCCGGTGTGCGCCATTCATTCGTTCGGCGCTCTAGCTCGCGCCGGGCCGGGGCCCCGGCCATGGTAGGGAAGTCGTTGCCCCGGGGAGGCACCCCCTCGGGGCGAACGGCCGCAGGGGTCAGCTCGCGGAGCGGGTTGACATGACCTTGAGCCCCAGGTCCATCGCCCGCCAGGCCGATTCCGCGCTGGCCGCGCTTGTGCCTCAAGGAGAAGGTCGCCTCCAGGCCCGCAAACCCACCGCCCAGGATCACCACCCGCGGATGCGCGGCCCTGATCCGCTCCTTTCCCATGCAGGGTGCGATCGTCCACAGGTGTCCTACCGCCGGGGGGTCAAGCGGCCGGAGTCGATTCGATGCCTTCCCCGCTCACTGCGTTCCCGGAGTGGAGCAGCCAGTAGGTGACCGGGATCACGAACAGGGTGAAGATGGTCGAGGCGAACAGCCCGAAGATCAGCGACCACGCCAGGCCCGAGAAGATCGGGTCGAGCGTGATCGGGATGCTCGAGAGCATGGCCGCCCCGGCGGTCAGCAGGATCGGCCGCATCCGCACCACGCGGCTCTCCATGATCGCGTCGAACAGCGGCCGGCCCTTGGCCAGCGACTGGCCGATGAAATCAACCAGGATGATCGCGTCGCGGGTCACGATCCCGGCCAGGGCGATCATGCCGATCATCGCCGTCGCGGTGAACAGCACCGGGTCGGCGTACCCAGCGACGACCTGCCCGTTCAGGGCGTTGAGCAGCCAGAAGCCGGGCATGACCCCGAGCACCGTCAGGGGGATGGCAAGCATCACAACCAGCGGGATCAGGAAGGACCCGGTCTGCATCACCAGGATCACGTAGATCATCACCATCGCCGCGGCGAAGGCCAGGCCGAGGTCGCGGAAGACGTCGAGCGTGATCTTCCACTCCCCTTCGCCGCTGAACCCGACGTGGATGCCCTCGGGGACCGCCCAGGCCACCCCGCCGCCATTGCTTACGAACGTCCGACCCGAGAGCGGCCGTGGCTCCGCGCCGGAGACCCAGCCGCACCCCGAGGTGCCGTCCGGTGCGGGCGTACCGTCGGGTCTCCGGTCGACGCTCACGTCCAGGACGCACTCCGCCGGCGTCCGGCCCAGCGTCTCGGCGGTCACGTAGACGACCCGCTCGAGGTTCTTGTGGTAGAGCGTCTGGTCGACCCGCGCCTCCTCCCACCGGCCCAGCTCGGAGAGCGGCGTGAACTGCCCCGTGCGGCCCCTGACCCGGATGGCCGCCAGATCGTGGCGGCTGGAGCGGACGGCGCGGGGCAGCCGCAGCTCGACACGCAGCGGGTTCCGTTCGCCCGCCAGCCGCACGGTGCCCGCCTGGCCGCCCGAGAGAACGAGTTGCAGGGTCCGGCCGATCTCGTCGACCGAGACTCCGTTCAGCGCGGCCTTCTCCTGGTCGGTCACGAACACCAGCTTCCGGGCGGGCGCCTCGATCGTGTCGTCCACGTCCACCACCCCGGGCTCGGCCCGCAGGCGGCGGGCCACGGTGCCGGCGGCCGCGATCAGGTCGTCGTACGAGTGGTCCGGCCGGCCGGAGACCTCCGCGACCAGCGAGGCGAGCACGGGCGGCCCCGGCGGCAGCTCGACGACCTT
>JAJPJC010000455.1 GCA_021324445.1 Isosphaeraceae bacterium | reverse complement strand
TTCACCGCAGAGACCGCCGAGACCGCCGAGGAAAACGCCGAGGAGACGACCGGGAGCGAATTGGGCTCCAGTCCCCCGGACCCTCCCGACCCGCCCTCCTGGCTCTGGCCCCATCTCCGCGGTCTCCGCGGTGAACCTCGGGTCTCCATCACGACGGTCGCCGCGGTCAGGCCCGTGGGACCACGGTGGGGATCGCCGAGACGTGTCGGAATTCCCGAGGCCGAGGCTGTCGGCAGCCCGTGGGACCCGGCGCCGGGAGAGTCCGCCGCAAATCCCCGAGTTCGACGGGCCAGAGCCGGACCTGGTGAACGGCGGCCAAAGCATACCAGGGGACACAGCGAATAAATCAGGAGACGGCTGCTCTGCGGATCGTGGTGTTTCTTCGCTACGTCCCCTTTTCCCAGCTTGGATCCCCGGACTGGTCCCGCGGCCTGCTGCCTCTTGATCGCCGGATTCGGGGGTGAGATCATCCGCTCTGTCCCTGCGCGACGATCGGAACCGGGGGCGGCACTGCGATGACCACACGACCGGTCGGCCGGCGTTGGTATCAATTCTCCCTGCGGCGGCTCCTGCTGGTCCCGCTGATGCTCGCCCTGGCTCTGGTCCCGGTGGCGTGGGTGAGCCGAGAACGGCGGCAGTTGCTTCGCGCCCGCGACGAGGCGCTCCGCGCCGTGATCCTGGCCGAACGCTACCGCGCCGAACTCAAGCGACGAGAGGCCGCACACCCGGCGACGCCCCGCCCGGCCGATCTTCCCGGCGACGAGGCGCCGCAGTCCGCCCGGCCCGCCGGCGACTCGGCCGTCATCGAGCAACTCCAGCGCGAGAACGCGGAGCTGAAGGCGACGATCCAGCGACTCCGCCGCGAGGTCGAGCGGCTCGAGGCCGGGGTGCGGCGATCCTCATGAGGAGCCTGCGACCCCGCCCACGCTCGGCTCGAAGCGGCGTCCGATCCTTGGGCTGGGCGGCGCTGTTGGCCACGAGCCCGGATCGGACCCGCGACCCCTCGGATTCGTACCCCCCGGCACGGCGGGCGTTAATATTCTAACAGCGCCCCCTTGCTTGGGGCCGGCATCGCGATTAAACTCCCAATGACGTTAATCAATTAACGGAGAAGGCGGACACACCCTTGAGCAAGTCGTCGATAGAGGGGTAAACCATGAGCGAGTGGTGGAATCCGTCCGGCTGGTGGGCCTGGGGGGCGCTGGGGTTTGGTGTGGACACAGCCTTGAAAGCGACGGCCTTGCTCCTGCTCACCTGGGCTGGGCACGCGATCCTGGGCCGGCGGCGGGCGCTGGCCCGATCGGCGCTGTGGAACGGATGCCTGGCCGGACTGCTGGCGCTGCCGGTGGCCAATCTGGCCCTCCCCCGGTTGCCGATCGGGCCCATCATCCCGTCGTTCGCCGGCGTGCCGGTCGTCGCGAACGCGATCGATCCGGCTTCGGGTGTTGCGACGATCTCCACCCCGGGGAGAGACTGGGGGACAGCGCCACCTGCCGGGGCGGTCGCGGAACCGGGGACCGGGGTCTCCGGGCCGATGGTGTCCTCGGCGGGACCGCCGCGTGCCGGGGAGCAGACGACCTGGAGCGTCACCGCGCGTCGCCTCGACAGGGGTCCGGGCGGATGGGAAGATCGGCTCATGGCCGGGACGCCGCATTCCAGCCGGCCGGCGTGGCCTCTGGTGGTCCTGGGGGCGTATGCCAGCCTGACCGGGTTGCTGGGACTCCGGCTGGCCCGCTCGCTGGGCGCGGTCCGGAAGCTCCGGCGCGCCGCCAGCCCGGTCGCGGCCCCGGCGTGGATCCAGGGCCGCGATCGCTGGGCGAGCCGGCTCCGCATCCGGCGGCGCGTGGCCCTCCGGGAATCCGATCGCGTCGCGGTTCCCGTCGCCATCGGCACGATCGTCCCGGCGATCATCCTGCCGCGGTCGCTCGTCGCCCACGCCACGGCCCGCCAGGTCGACGCGATCCTGGTGCACGAGCTGGCCCACATCCGGCGCGGGGATTATGCGTGGAACCTGGCGCGGAACGCCGCACAGGTCGTCTACTGGCCTCACCCCTTGACCTGGCCCCTCGGCGCGACCTTGAGCGGAGTGCGGGAGCAGGCGTGCGACGACCTGTGCGTCGGCGCCCTGGGTGGATCCGAGCCCTACCGGGCGGTCCTGCTCGAGGTGGCGAGCGGCCTGGTGCATCGCCCCGGCCCGGCCCTGGGTCTGGCCATGGCCCGGGCCACGGGCCTGCGTCGGCGGCTGGCCCAGATCGACGGCAGCCCGGGCCGCGATCGCTGCCTGGCTCGACCGGCGCTCCGCTGGGCCTGCCTGGCCTGCGCCCTGATTCTCGCCTCGCTCGCGGGCGCGACGCGATTCTTGCGCCATGCCAGTGCCGCCCCTTCCCGCTCAGCCGCCGACGAGCCCCAGGTGAGCCGCGCGGCCGGAGAGCTCACCAAGTCGGCAGCCAAGACCCCGTCCGACTCGACCTCCCCGGCGGTTGGGGAGCGACCCGCCTTCGAGGTCCTGGTCGTGGATGAAACGACGAGCCGCCCCATCGCCGGCGCGACCGTCCGCGCCTACCTCGACCCCGCTGAGACCTGGTTCACGACCGCTGCGGATGGGATCGCTCGCGGCCTGCGACCCAACTCCCTGGAGTACCTCGTCACCATCGACGCCTGGGCCGACGGCTACCAGTCGAAGCGACAGAACTGGTCGAATCAGACGGGCTCGCCATACCAGCCACTCCCACAACGGGTGACCTTTGCATTGCAGAAAGGCGAGCTGACCGTCGGCGGCCGGATGGTGGACGAGGCCGGAAAGCCGATCGCGGGAGTTTCCCTCAAACTCCAGGGCATGCGCCAGGACGCAACGCGCCTGGCGTTCTTCGACCTGCCGGCGCGCACTGACTCCGACGGCCGGTGGTCGTCGAGCAGCATGCCGAAAGACTTGAGCGATCTCGGGATGTGGGTCCACCATCCCGACTTCCTACCGCCGGTCTTCTCTGGCAATGAGGCCGATCGAATCCGACGCGTGGGAGAGCTCAAAGCGCGGACACACGTCATCACGTTGAAGCGCGGCGTGCGGGTCGAAGGGCGGGTCCTCGACGACAAGGGGAAGCCGATTGCGGGGGCCTCGATCCGGCGGCCCATGCGGCTGGGCATTTCCACCCATCCCTCGGGAGAGACCGGCGCCGACGGCCACTTCGTCCTCCCGTCGGCTTCCCCCGCGGGAGAGTCCCTCACGCTACTGGCCGTTGCCGACGGTCGCGCTCCCGAATTGAGGACAATCAAGCCCGAGGCGGGGATGAAACCACTGGAGATCCGCCTCGGCCCCGGCCAGACGATCCGAGGCCGGGCCCTCGATACCCAGGGCCGGCCGGTCCGCGACGCGTGGGTGACCGCCGGGAAGTGGCGCGATTGGTCCTATTCCGAGATTCTGACGGTCACCGGTGCCGACGGCCGCTTCACCTGGCACTCGGCACCCCCGGACCCGATCCAGATTCACCTGTCTCGGCGGGGATATCGCGGCGATTCCCTCGTCGTCACCGCGGGTCCGACCGAATACACCTGGAAGTTTTCCCCGATGAACTCGGTGGAGCTCCGGGTCACCGACGCCGCGACAGGCGAGCCGATCAAGCGCTTCGAGATCAACAAGGGTCGTTTCGACGGCAAGGGAGGCTTTACCTGGGATGCGTCGAAGACTGCTCTCGACCGGCATCGCAGAACGCATCTCTTCGGTCGTGGCTTCCTCAACCTCGACCCACCGGCATTCGCCTGGCGGTTGCTCGTGACGGCCCAGGGATATCGGCCGATGGAGACGCGCGTCATCGCCAAGGACGAGGGTCTGGTCCGCCTGGAGCTGAAGCTGACCAGGCGCCCCTTTGGAGAGCAAGGCTGCCCCTCGGGAATCGTCGTCGACGAAGACGGAAGGCCGATGGCGGGGGCCGAGGTCATGATGGCCACGACTTCGCAGGGGGCCAGCCTCAACGGGGATTCCTGGTGGTCCGGGCAAGGAACTTACTCCTGGTCGGGAGCCGGCACAGTTGTCACCGATTCGCAGGGGCGATTCACGTTCTCGCCGACCGAGGAACCCTATCGGCTCGGGGCCGTCCACCAGGCCGGCTACGGCGAGGTGGACCAGGAAGAGCTCGAGCGAACGGGGCGGATCACCGTCCACCGCTGGGGCCGGGTCGAGGGTCGGGTCGTGCGCGGCGGCAAGCCGCTGGCCCGGGTCGGGGTCCGGCTCTCCGACGATGCCCCGCCTCTGCGGCAAGGTGCACTCGCCATGAGCACTTTGACGAATACGGACAGCGACGGCCGGTTCCTCTTCGAGCGGGTCAAGCCCGGGCCGATGGAGGCGCGGATCGAGGAAAACCGCGTCTTGACGGATCGTGCCTTCTTCGAGGTGCTCCCCGGTCAGACCGCGCGGGTGACGATCGGCGGCGTAGGCCGGGCGGTCGTGGGACGCGTCGTCGTCCGCGGCACGCCCGCCCTGATCGGATCAGCCACCGCCAGGGCGTTCCTGACGCTCTCGACCGACAAGCCGCAAATCCCCTATCCCCCGGGGCTCAGTCGCGAGGAGCAGATCGCCTGGACGGCCCGCTGGTGGCTCTCGCCCGAAGGGCGTGCCTATCGACATAACTACTTGAGTATGGGTGGCTCGCTCAGAGCCGATGGATCGTTCCAGTTCGCGGAGGTGCCGCCCGGCGACTATCTGCTGGCCGTCCAGTACATGGACACCGCTGAGAACCGGCAGGTCCACGCCAGGGTGGAGCACCACTTCCGCGTCGGGCCGATCCGGGGAGGGCGGTCGGAGGGAGCGCTCGACATCGGGATCCTCAACGTCGATCTCGCGGATGTTCCCGCGCCGCGCAAGTTCGGCGACGCGGCCCCGGACTTCGCGATCCGGACCCTCGACGGCAAGCCGCTGAAGCTGTCCGATTACCGGGGCAAGTATGTCCTGCTCGATTTCTGGGCGACCTGGTGCGGCCCGTGCATCGCCCAGTTCCCGCACGTGAAGGCCGCTCGCGACGCGTTCGCCGATGACGACCGGCTGGTGATCATCAGCCTGAGTCTCGACGAGAAGCCCAGGACGGTCGTGGACTTCCTCGCCCGGCGCGCCGACCACTTTCAGAGCATTCAGAGCTTCCTCGGTCCCTGGTCCGACGACTCCGTGTCGAAATCCTACGGCGTGACGGCGATCCCGGCGATCTTCCTGATCGGACCCGACGGCACGGTGATCGCCAGCGGCTTGCGCGACGAGGACATCCTGGCGGCAGTTCGCGGGGCGTTGACCCGGAAGTGATCGCGACGTTGGCTCGGCTGGCGAACCTCGCGTTGGAGACCAAGTTCTTGAGCATTTGACAACGACCCGCCCGGGCCGTATGATCGGCGGTGCAACGGGTGTTGGTGGCCGGGCGTCGCGGCCTGCGACGGCCGGCGAACAGGGAATCCGGTGCGAATCCGGAACGGTCCCGCCGCTGTAACCGAGCGTCCAAGGGCTCCGCCCCTCTTCCGCCATTGTTGAACCGGCCCCGCCGTGAGGTGAGGCCCGCTCGATGAGAAGGCCGGGAGTCCCAGCTCGGGAGTCAGAAGACCTACCAGCACCGACGTCGGCGCGGCTCCGCGAGGGACGGAGCGGCCGGATCGAACCAGTCACCCCGAGGAACCGGAGTCGGCCCAGGCTTCGAGCGATGCGCCCCGCGCCGCGGGAACCGCATCGCCTCCGGCGGGTGCCGGCCTGTGCGACATCCATGAGCCGCAAGTCGTGCCGTCATTCTCCCCAGCGCCGCGCGCGCATCGCGCTCGGCTCGGGGCTGATCTTGTCCGCCCTGAACTGGGCGGGCTGCGGCCCTTCCTCCGGCGTCCAGGACCTTCCCGAAGCCGCCCGGGAGTCGCTGGCCCGCAAGAAAGTGGATGTCCAGCCGCGCTCGTCACCCGCATCGCCGAACGCGCCCCGATCGCCCAAGGGCGCGACGACCGGCCGGCGACCGTGAAGTCATCGACGACCCGGAACCTCGCCCATCCCAAGGAGCACCCATGCGTTTCCCCAATCACCTGGATCGCGGCACCGGCGCCGCGCTTCCTGCCCGGAGCTTCCCGCGCCTCAGCGGGATTGCACACAGGCCCGCTCGTGGCTTCACCCTGATCGAGCTCCTGGTGGTGATCGCGATCATCGCGGTGCTGATTGCCCTGCTCTTGCCCGCCGTGCAGTCGGCCCGCGAGGCCGCCCGGCGGGCCCAGTGCGTCAACAACCTCAAGCAGCTCGCCCTGGCGTTAGCGAATTATGAAAACGCCAATGGCATTTATCCTTATGGGATGGCCCGGGAGAACTGCGGGGCCAACTGTCTGTTCACCCCCTATGGGTATTACGTCGGCAGCAGCGTCTTCGTCCGGATGCTGCCCTACGTCGAGCAGCAAGTCCTGGCCAACGCCTACAACTACAGCCTGATCAACTGGACGGCCGAGAATGGCACGGTCGGCGCGATCGGGCTGAATGTCCTGTGGTGCCCGAGCGACGGGTTGATCGGCGGCCTGCACGCCACGTTCGCGGGCTGGGGCTGGGACGGCTCGACGCAGGTACTGACTTACACCAGCTATGCGGGCAACATGGGGACCTTCTGCAAGGTCCCGATCACCATCACCTCGCCGGCGCAGCATCAGGCGGTCTTGAACCAGGCCAACGGCGTGTTTTTCTATCTTGGGTGGCCGGCCTGGAATCCGCCGGCGCAGCCCGACCCGATCGCCCCGTTGAATCCCGGCAGCGTGCGGCCGGCGACCCTGGCCTCGATCACCGACGGGCTCAGCAACACGTTCGCCTTCGGCGAGAAGGCCCACGGCAAGTTCAGCCAGGTCCCCGACGTCTACTATGCGATCGATTTCTACTACGACGGGGCCTGGGTCTCCGGCGGCTTCGGCGACACGCTCTTCACCGCGTTGTATCCCATGAATCCGTTCGGCCGGATTGGCGACAACCCCAACCCGAACGGCGATTTCTTCTACGGCTACGACGCCCAGGAAGACAACTTCGCGATCGCGGCGTCGAGCTTCCACCCCGGCGGCTGCAACTTCGCCTTCCTGGACGGCTCGGTCCGCTTCCTCAAGGAGACGATCAACACCTGGCCGTACAATCCGGCCAATGGCGCGCCGACCAACGTCACGTATAATCCAGCTACGGGGTTGTTCTCGGCCGGGCCGCCGTCGGGGGTTTACCAGTCCCTCTCGACGCGCGCCGGCGGCGAGGTCGTCAGCTCGGATCAGTATTGACGGCGTGGCTTCGCCTGAACCAGGAGGGCACGCCTGAGTCTCCGGGAGTCCCAGCCATGCCGATGCGCATCGTGTCCCTGCTGCCGGCCGCGACCGAGATCGTGGATGCCCTCGGGATGATGGATCATCTCGTGGGCGTCTCCCACGAATGCAATTATCCCGAATCGGCCCTGTCGAAACCGCGGGTGACGGGCTGCGACATCCACGGTGATCGGCTTTCCAGCAGCGAGATCGATCACTGGGTGAGCCAGAAGCTGAGCCAGGGTGAAGATCTCTTTACCCTCGATGAGGCCAAGCTGCGCGCGCTCCGGCCCGACCTGATCCTGACCCAGCGACTGTGCGACGTTTGCGCTCCTGCCTATGGCAGCGTGACCGCGCTGGCCCAGACGCTCGACGATCCGCCCGAGGTCCTCAACCTGGAGCCTACCTCGCTGGAGGAGATTCTCCAGGACATCCAGCGGGTTGCCGACACGCTGGGGATCTCGGAAACCGGCGTGCGGCTTATCCAATCACTGCGCGAGCGGGTTCGATTCGTTCAACACCGGGTCGAGGATGCCGCGCGCATCCCCCGGGTGGCCGTGATCGAGTGGTTGGATCCGGTCTTCTGTTCTGGTCACTGGACGCCGGAGCTGGTGGCCATCGCGGGAGGAGAGGAGGTCCTGGGTCGCCCGGGGAGAGATTCCGTGCGTCTGACCTGGGCCGATGTCCGGGCCGCGGAACCGGAGATCCTGGTCATCGCATGCTGTGGTCAGAGCGCCGCGCGCGCGCTCCGAGATTGGGATCACCTGAAGGACCTACCCGAGATCCAGGCCCTGCCTGCGGTCACCAACGGCAACGTCCATGTTGCCGACGGCAATGCCTATTTCAGCAGGCCGGGCCCGCGCGTCGTCGACACTCTCGAAATCCTGGCCGAAGTGATCCATCCGGAACTGTTTACCGGGATGTACCCCGATCGCGGGCTGAAGCGGCTCGCCGGCGTGAGTCTCTCGGCGTGCGATTGACCGGCAGGGTTGGGAGCGAGAGCCATGCCCGGGAAAGAACCAGTGGTCTTGTCGTGGAGCGGCGGCAAGGACAGCGCGATGGCTCTCTATGAGCTCCGGCGCAGCGCGGAGTACGAGGTCGTTTCCCTCCTGACGACGGTGGCGATCGAATACAATCGCGTCAGCCATCACGGCGTCCGCGCGCAACTCCTGGAAGCCCAGGCCGCGGCACTCGGCTTGCCCCTCGAAACCTTGGGGATCTCCACCCGATCAGCACATCCCTGCCGGCCGGACAGCGACGACGGGGTGATGCACGAGTACGAGCGGCTCATGATGGAAACCCTGCTGCGCTACAAGGCGAGCGGCGTGGCCTCCGTGGCCTTCGGCGATATCTTCCTCCAGGACCTGCGGGCCTACCGCGAGAGCAACCTGGCCCAGGTGGGCATGAAGGCCCTGTTTCCGATCTGGCGGCGATGCACGACAGAGCTGGTGTACACGTTCCTCGATCTGGGCTTCCGGGCCTACGTCGCTTGCGTCGATGCCGAGAAACTCGGGGAGTCGTTCGCCGGCCGCGCCCTCGATCGCGACTTCGTTCGCGATCTTCCTGCCCAGGTGGACCCCTGCGGCGAGTTGGGTGAGTATCATTCGTTCGTCTTCGATGGTCCGATCTTTCAGCGGCCCGTGCGGGTTCACGTGGGCGAGGTGGTCCTGCGCGACGTTCGCTATTTTGCCGATCTGCTGCCCGCGGACACCGCCGCGGGGCAGGTTTTCCCCGAGAACACGAGCAGAGGAGGACCGATATGTTGAACACGCGCTTTTGGGTGCTCGCCGGCATCACGCTCACCGTGGCGGCAGCCCGGTTGATTCCTCACCCGCCCAACGCCACCCCGGTCGCCGCGATGGCCCTCTTCGGCGGAGCCCACTTCGCCAGCAAGCGAGCCGCCATCGCTGTCCCACTGGCCGCGATGGCGCTGAGTGACCTCGTCCTGGGTCTGGTCTGGTACGGGACCGCGATCATCGGGTCGATGCCTTATGTGTACGCCTGCTTCGTCGCGACGTCCTGCCTGGGGATGTGGGTTGGCCCGCGGCCGTCGCCGCGACGGATCGCGGCCGCGGCGTTGACGTCTTCGGTCCTGTTCTTTCTGGTCACGAACTTCGGGGTTTGGCTCACGGGAAAGCTCTACCCGCTGACCTGGGATGGGCTGGCCGCCTGTTACGTGACGGCCGTGCCCTTCTTCCGGAACACGCTGGCCGGCGACGCCGTCGGCACGGTGGTCCTCTTCGGCGGCTTCAGGCTGGCGGAGCGGTCCATTGCCGCGTTGCGCGAGGAGGCCGCATCGGCCCCGGTGGCCGGTTAGGGGTTGCTGCTTGTTGAGGAGGGCCGCATGAAGGCAAGAGCCCTGTTATTCTGGAGCACCGGGAAGGACAGCGCCTGGAGCTTGCACGCCTTACGGCACGAGAACGAGGTCGAGGTTGCCGGCCTGGTGACGACGTTTCACCAGGCCACGAACCGGGTGACCATGCACGGAGTGTGCCGCGAGCTGGTCGAAGCGCAAGCGCGGGCGGCCGGACTCCCGCTGTGGCCCGTGGAGCTGCCCGGGCCGTGCCCGAATGTGGAGTACGAGTCGCGGTTGAGCCGCCTGATCGCGGCCGCTCGGGAGCAGGCGATCACGCACTTCGCGTTCGGCGATCTGTACCTGGAGGACATCCGCGCCTACCGCGAGCGGCAGTTGGCCGGCACCGGAATCCTGCCGCTTTTCCCCCTGTGGTGCGCCGCCGCGGCGACGCGGGAGTTGGCCCGGACCATGCTGGCCGGGGGACTGCGAGCCCTCCTCACCTGCGTCGATCCCCGGCAACTGGCCGGCCGGTTCGTGGGCCGGGAGTTCGACGCCGGCCTGCTCGCCGATCTCCCCGACTCGGTCGATCCCTGCGGCGAACGCGGCGAATTCCACACGTTCTGTTATGATGGGCCAATGTTCGCGGTGCCGGTTCCGGTTCGCATCGGCGCCACTCGGGCGCAAGACGGCTTCCCTGTCGCGGACCTGATGGCCGGGACGGCCTGACCAACGTTCAGGATGTTTGACTGCGCGTTCGCCGATGGGCTCGGCGCGGCGATCGCAGCGGTCAGCCACCAGTCATCAGGCTCGGCGATACGCCCCGGGAACAGCCCGGCTCTGGCCCAGGGGGACCGTCAACCAGGTGCTCTCCGGGCGAATCCAGCGGACCAGGTACACGATCTGGCCGGTGTGGTAGGCCACGTGCGACATGCCGCGCAGCAGCGCCTGGCGCACCGAATGCGGCTCGCCCCGGATGGTGAGCGTGCGCCCCAGGTCCGAATCGTTCAGGCCCGCCAGCGTGTCGAACAGGACCGACCAGCCGCGCTCCCACGCGGCCATGAGGTTCGCTCGCGTGTCGGAGTCGGTGAGGAGGAACTCCCTGTCCCGGTCGCGGCTTTCCTTCTCACCGTCGGTTGTCAGAAAGTCGGTCCAGCGCGAGACCAGGTTGCCCGCCAAATGCTTGACGATCAGGGCGACCGGGTTGACCAGCGGGCCCGGCCGGTGGAAGAACTGATGGTCGTCCAACTCCACCATCGCGCGGTCGGCCAGCCCCTTGTGCCGGCGGAACTCGTGGCGCAGGTCCTGAAGAACGTCATCCATCGCGATGGTCCTCCTGGGATCACAATCTCAGCGACACCGCCACCATCACGAGTTTACCCGGAAGGATGGCAGCTCTGCCAAAGCCGTCCTCCCAGGAGGGCCGCGGCGCGATTGGGATTCCGCTGAGAACGGACTTCCGGTGACACGCCGGGCTCGCCCACGAGGAATCCCGGATTCCGAGTTAGTCAAAACTTTGAGATTATGATATTATATTTTTTAAGTTTGCGAAGTTTCTTAGCATCCTGATCTGGAATCAAGTTTCTTAGGATCCTGATCTGGAATCTGGAGTGTGGAATCTGGAATCACGGCCGGTGTCATCCTTGATCGCCGTCCCCGCCCGCTCCCGGAACTGCTCGCCGCTGATCTTGGCCCCCCACCGCGAGGGGATGTCCACGGCCCTCTTGACCTGCGCGTACGAGAGGCCAGCCTGCACGAGCTGCTTCATCATCGGCAAGAAGACGTCGCCGAAGAACTCACCCATCTTCCCGGCGACCAGGCGGTCGAAGGACGCGGCTGTGATGGTCGACTTCTGTTTCTTTTCGGCGCGCTCCTTCTCGGCCTGGAAGGGATCGTCGTGCTCACGTCCTGTCCGCGTACCCAGGCGCATCTGCGCCCCCATGATCGCCGCGACCATGCCGCGCTGCTTGGCTTGATCTTCGGCCCAACCGTCGAGGAGAGCCTGAGCGTACGTGTAGGTGGCGAGGATGTCGAACTTACCGATGGAAACGTCTCGTGTCCTGGATTTGCCCATGGCGATCTCGATCCCAGGTCGTTGCTCGGAGCGTGGGCCTGGCCCACCCGGTTCCCGCGCCATCCGCGGGCGATGCGGTGCCGACACGGTTTCCTTGGTGCAATTGCCGGGCCAGACGGCTAGAGTGAGTCTTTGAGGAGCATCCGCGCCGCTGACGGCGGCGCGTGCCCTTCCTGGAGGCTCGTGCCATGCCGATTCGATCGTACCAGCCGGGCGATGAGCTCGCCCAGGCGCGGATCTACAATCAAGCTGCCGGGAGCCTGCCGGCGTTCAAACCGGCCACGCCCGAGGAGGTCGGCCGGCGCTACGCGGGCGATCCTGACTCGGGTTCGCGGTTCTACGCCCTCGAGGAGGGCGGAATTGTCGGCTACGCCGTCTTCGGTTCCAACGGCCGGGTCAGTTATCCCTGGTGCCTTCCCGGCGCGGAGACCTGGCGTGAGCCGTTGCTCGAGACCGTGCTCGCCGCGATGCGGGAGCGCGGCCTGGCGGTCGCCTGGGCCGCCTACCGAGCCGACTGGTCGCCCGTACTGGACTTCTTCCACCAGCACGAGTTCGCTCCGACGCGCCGGATGATCAACTACGTGGCGGACGTGTCGCGGCTCCCCGCGCGCAGTCAACTTCCGCAAGACTGGGTCATCGAGCCCCTGAAGCCGGAGGAGCTGCCTCAACTCATTGAGCTGGCTCCGGCTCTGTTTCCCGCCCGCGATGCGGCGGCGATCGCGCGGTTTTACCGAGATCATCCCTTCCACGACTTTTCGCAGAGCCTCGTCGCGCTGAAGGATGCCGGCAGCGGTGAGATCCGGGGGATTGGCCTGCTGGTCCTCGACGACCGCTTCGCCGACCCGACCAAGATCGACGCCGCCATGCCGTGCTTCCGCCTCGGCGCGCTGGGGACCGAGAGCGAGCGGCACAAGCGGGTCAACGGCCTGTTCTCGGCCGTCTTCACCAACGCGAGCGAGGGCGAGTTGCTCCTCTCGTGGCTGGTCGGGACGCGAGCCCGACAGGCCGGCGTGACTCAGATCGCGGCCCAGGCTCCCTCCGATCCTCCTGCCCTGTGTGATTGGTACGACCGGTTCTTCCAGCGTCAGGGTTCGTTTCCGATCGTCTCACGGCGGTTGGTCCCATGATGGAGTTTATCTCTGTGGGGGGTCTGGTCTTGGAGCGGCCCTTTGGTAGAGTGAGAAGAAGCGATTTCCTCGCCGGGCGAGTGGATGCATCTCGCCAACCTGGAGGGATGAACATGGCTCAGCAGAATCATCCGTTTTCTCGTCGCGACTTCGTCAAGGGGGGCGGCGTCCTGCTCGGCGGCCTGGCCGCGGCCGGCGCGTCGGGATCGGCCGCGCCCGGCGCGGGCGCGGGGCCGCCCGGGCCTGGGAAAGTGCCCGACGCGGTGCTTGGCCGCACCGGCGCGCGGGTTTCCCGCCTGGGGATCGGCTGCGCCTACTTCCAGCGGAAGCAGGTCACGCCCGCGGGCGTCCGCGACACGCTGCACCGGGCGCTGGAGCTGGGGGTCAACTACCTGGACACGGCGCCCACCTACGGCAAGCCCGAGACCGGCTTCGCCGAGGAGAAGATGGGGCCGGCGATCGCCGAGATCCGCGACAAGGTCTTCCTGGTCACCAAGACCGAGGAGCCGACCTACGATGGAACCTGGAAGCTCCTGAAGCAGAGCCTCCAGCGGATGCGGACCGACCGGATCGACCTGGTCCACCTGCACAACTTCGGCGATGAGAAGGTCTGGGGCGACCACAAGCTGGTCTTCGGCGACCGCGGGGCCATGGGCGCGCTGCGGGAGGCGAAGCGGCAGGGGGTCGTCCGGTTCATCGGCGCCAGCGGCCATCTCCACCCGACCCGCTTCCATCAGGCCCTCGACTCCGGCGAGATCGACGTGCTGATGAATGCCGTCAACTTCGTCGTGCAGCACACCTACGACTTCGAACACAAAGTCTGGAGCCGGGCCCGGCACATGAACGTGGGCCTGGTCGCCATGAAGGTGCTCGGGGGCGCGGTCCGGGAAGAGGGCGGGTTCAAGGTGGACGAGAAGTACTACGAGAAGGCGATCCGCTACGCCCTCTCGATTCCCGGCATTGCCGTCGCCGTCATGGGCCTGGAGAACATCGCCGAACTCGAGAAGGCCGCTGCCGTCGTCGCGCGGGCCCAGACCCTCTCGCCGGAGGAGAACCTCGAGCTCGCCCGGGTCGGCCTGGAGCTGTCCGCGACCCCCGAGTGGAAGACCGCCTACGGCACCCCGCTGGCCTGAGCAACAGTGGTCAGTTGGCCAGTGGTCAGAAACGACCCAGACCCCGACAGGATGGTTCTTCTTCTCTGTCTTTTCTGACCACTGACCACTCACCCGCGCAGCGGGCGCCTCACTGACCACTCGCCCGCGCGGCGGGCGGCACGGGGCGCCACCGGGGTTTGGCGGGGGGCTTGGCCGTAGGATCGGCCACGGTCGCGGGCGCCGGATCGTCTCGGCTGGGGCCGCTGTCCGCGGACCGCCACGCGGCCGGGGGCGGGCCGAAATGGTCATGGTCGGCCGCGGCGTCGAGGTTGAGCTCGGTCGGCTCGGCACGGGGTAGGGGCCGGGTCTCGCCGGGGTTGGGCACCCCATGCAAGGGGTGCCAGGCGACGCGCCGCGTGGTACCGGAGGCCGCCTGGGGCGCGCGATCGCCGGGCGAGGCCACCGGGGTGACGATCCCCAGCAGGCTGGGATGCGGGAGCAGGACGTCCTCCTGGGCGACTCCACGGCCCTGGTCCGGTTCGTCGCGGTCCGGCGATTGCAACCGGGCGTTGGGCGCGGCCTCGCCGCGAGACGGCGAGGGTGCGCGGCCATCGGCCAGCAGCGTGCTGGATCCGCTGGTCACCGGGGCATACAAGGCCGTCAGGCCGTTGCGGTCCAGGAGGGTGTAGATCGATCGGGGCGTCGCATAGAGGCCGACGTTCCCCCGCGGCTCCGCGAAATTGCAGACGCCCGCGAGATAATAATCGGTCGTGAACAGGCCGCCGCCGGACCGGCCCTGCTTGGGCGCTGTCTGGCACTCGATCGCCTCATAGGCCGGCTTGCCCGCCAGACCCTTCATCCGCGGGTTGAGGATCTTGGTAAACCACGCCGTGGCGTCGTTCCCTTCCGAGCAGCCCAGGGTGAGCATCTTCATTGGCAAGGGCTTGTTCTTGGGCTCCCAGTGCGCCGGCACGACCCGGCTGGCCGGCAGACGCCGCCCGGGGCGGATCCGGATCAGCCCGACATCCCGGTTGAAGTCGTAGTCGACCGCCTCTCCCTCGACCGACTCGAGGTAGTGGACCTGAGCCGGTCGCGTGCCCCGGAGTTGGCCGTCGAACAGGTCGATCATGATCTTGCGCGGGAACTCACGGGGCAGTGGCTGCTTGGCCCGGCCTTCAATCTTGAAGACATGCGCACAGGTCAGGATGAGCGACGCTTTGGGCGTGCTGTGGATGATCGTGCCCGATCCGAAGCCGACGGAATGGGGACCGAGGACTCGGATCCGCACGACGGTCTCCGCCGGGTGGGGGTTGGTGAAGACCGGCTCGGCCGGCTCGGGCTCCTGCTCCGGGCGATCGTTGCGGTCGTCGCGCCGCAGGGGGCGGCGGTGACCGGGCGGCTCGTCGTCGTCAGCCGCGCCGCCGGACGAGTCCTCGCGGGGGCCGGCATGGGCGTGGGATTGGCTCGGCGGCCGGGCCTGGACCTTGGCCTTGGCGGCCAGGTAGAACCGCTCGA
This sequence comes from Isosphaeraceae bacterium, assembly GCA_021324445.1. Taxonomy (GTDB): domain Bacteria; phylum Planctomycetota; class Planctomycetia; order Isosphaerales; family Isosphaeraceae; genus JAJPJC01. The sequence continues at coordinate 2,135 of JAJPJC010000455.1, read as the reverse complement.
GAACGGTGGCGGGCTGGAGTCCGCTCGTGCGGCTGAGCTCCCGGCCCGAGCGATCGACCACGATGAAGGTCGGCACTCGGTCGACGCCGTAACGATCCACCAGGTCGCGGTCCTTGTCGAAGTCGACCGACTGGACCGGATAGCCCTTGCGGATCAAGTGCTCGATGGCCGGGCGCATCTTCTGGCACGGGCCACACCAATCGGCGTGGACGTCGAGCAGGACGGGGTCGGAGGCCGCGCCGCCGGATGGGGAATTCGTGGCGGCGAGCAGAGCGAGCAACCAGCAGGCAAGGGTCATACCGCAAGGACTCCTTTCCCTCGGGAGCGTCCGCGGGACGGCGTCGCGACGACGCCGCACCCGGGCTGGACCAGCTCGGGGTCACGCGCCCCGGGACGAGGCGCGGCACAGACCGTCGGCTGGGCCTCCGGCGGCGAGGAGGGCCGATGGACCGTCGGCTCGGCGGACTCCCGCAGCGGGGCTCCGCCGGGTGGGACTGGACGGACCGTGTCCGCCGCAGCGGACCTGTTCGCCGAAAGAAGCGGATGTGAGGCGAGATGAGCGACGACATGCCGGGGACAGGATTCCCCGACCCTTCCTTGGGCGGAGCGCCTCGCGCTGTGGGCCCCACGGCACACCATCTTGACGTGCCGCGTCCCGCCGAGGGAACCGACGGCCCGCCGGTCCCTGGCGCCGGCGGACCCGGCGCCCCCGACAGCCCGAACCCGGCCCGGCGGCGGTCCCGTGGTGGCGGCGTGCTCCCTCCTGGCCGTCGACCTCCCCCGGCCTCCGGCCAGGGGCGTGGGCGATCCCGAGGGGTTCGCGTTCACCGCGGTGAGCCCCTTTTACTAGGAGTGGACGAGGAGTACCAGATCAGTTATCGACCGGCAGCCGTTTTTCCTTCAGCCTTTTTTCGAGACTCCTCGCTGATCACCACCGCGATTCGCCCCGAAGGGGCCGCAACACATCAGCCCGGGGCAACGCCCCGGGAGACTCTGTCCGGCCACGGCTCCGGGTCGAGGGTGACCGCCCCATCGGGCCGCTTGGTCGCGGTTCTCCACCGTTCGCTCGTGTGACCGGGCGGCAGCGGCTCGGCGCCGATGGGCTCGATGTGGAACCGGCCCGGCCCTCCATCGCCGATGGCTCCGGCGATCGCCTCGACGGAATCGACGTCGGTGATCGGCTCCCGGCCGGGTCGGCGGATGCGGTAGCTGCCGGGTCTGGTCACCATCTCCCTCGGAAGTGCTCTGCCCTGGCCCCCTACGACGCCCGAGTCCACTCCAGAGACGGTATTGCGCAGCCCGAAGGCGTGCACGTACCTCATCCTGCCGGGGACGATGCCGCCGACCCATCGCAGGCGGTTGCTCTCCATCGCGGAGGTCGCCGCTCAGAGGAAGGGGGCGCCACAACCGGCAGGCTCTGGAAACGTTCGGGCGATCTGGTCCTCCCCGTCGTGGCGAACAGGGACGGCCTCGATTCATCCCGAGGTGACCGGGCTCTCCATGGTGATCCAGAGTGGTTGGCGCGGCACGGGCCTCGCTTTCGTGACAATCAAGGCGCCGGAAACCGGGGGTCGACTCTCAGCGTCGCCGCCAAGAAGAATTCCAGCGGGCAAGGCGCATGGAACCGGACCGCCACTTCCGCCGGCCGGTCGAACCGAGCGATGTCCGCCGCGATCCAGCCGGTCTCCGGAGCCTCCTCGAGCTGAATCCAGAGGGGCCGAACCGGTTCGCCCACGCTGGGCACGTGGATCAGGGCACCGCCCGCGCTGATGTTGAGGAGTTTGCCCCTGGCGATCGGCATCCCGTTCCATTCCTTGAGCTGCACGTACACCCGGTCGTTCACCGGGATCTGGCGCGGCGAGGCTCGGTGCTCGATGGTGGGGGCATGCATTTGATCCATCCGGTCGAAGCAGGAGGCTGATTTACCGAACCCTGAGATCATGGAGAACCCTAGAACGCTTTTAGAAACTATCCGAGAACCGCCTTAACGGCCCGGAACCTGTTTGAGTTCCGTCTGGAGGGGCGTAACTGAGCTTGTCTTCTGCCCCTTTCCGTAACTCTTTTGAGGCCAGAGACTTGCGGAGTCGGTGATCGCGAGAACACTGGATTTCGCAAATCCTTGTGCTAATTGGGAT
>JAJPJC010000457.1 GCA_021324445.1 Isosphaeraceae bacterium | reverse complement strand
CACCACCTCGCCCGTGAAGCTACGTTTATTATGGACGAAAAGGCATTTTGCAAACAGTGCCTAGTCATCCCGGATGAAACGCTGCGCGAGGCCGGTTTGAGCGAGCGCGATGCCCTGGTGGAGTTCGCCTGTCGGCTCTTCGATGCCGGAAGGCTGACGCTCTGGGGGGCAGCGAAACTCGCCGGTCTGAGTCGGGTCGCCTTCGAGGAGGAGCTGCGAGCGCGGCAAATCGCTTGGTTACGCCCAGATGTCAGCGACTTGACCGATGATCTCGCCGCACTGGATCGTCTGGGAACCTGACCTTGGCCATCGTCATTAGCGACACAACGGCGATCAGGGCCCTGGCCTTCCTGAACCGAGTGGACTTGCTGCCCACGCTGTTCGATCAGGTCCTCGTACCACCTGAAGTCGATGCGGAGTTGCGCTCACCGCCAGGTGATCTTCCGGTCGTCGACGTCCGACAATTCGCATTCGTTAAGATCCAAGCACCCAATGATCAAAAGAAGGTCCGGGAACTGAAGCGGGTTCGGGACCCCGGAGAGTCGGAGGCGCTGGCGCTCGAGCTTGGGGTCGGGGCAATCTTGATCGAGGAATCGGCGGGGCGCTCCATGGCAAAGCGATTGGGTCTTTCGCCGATCGGCGTTCTTGGCCTCTTGGTCCGTGCTCAGCAGCGCGGGTTGGTCACTTTGGTCCACCGGCTCCTCGACCAGCTTGAAAACGATCTCGGATTCTTCATCTCTCGATCATTGCGGTCGGAAATCCTTCGGTTGGCCGGTGAACCTTGATGGGCGTAAACCGAAACGGTGCGACGCAGTCACTGAACGATCGAGGGAACCCCGCTGAGCCGGCCGCCTGAAGGCGGGACTCCAGCAGGGCGCCTGTCGGAGCACCGGCTTCACCCGGAACAGACCACGCGTCGCTCCCCTCACCAGGAGGCGCCACCATGCCCTCGGAATCCAGGAATCTCAGGCCCGATGGCGCCGGGGGACCGGACTCCCCGGCCCGTTTGAACGTCGAGGTCCCGACGCACGGCGCCCGCCGGGTCGTTCCCTCGACGCTCGTCGTGGGCATGCTGGCTGACCTTTCGGGCCAGCCGGAACCGGCCCTGCCCCCGCTGGCGCGTCGCGGCTTCATCGAGCTGGACCGCGACAACTTCGAGGACGTCCTGGGCAAGAGTCAGCCGCGGCTGGCCTACCAGGTCGAGGACCTGGTCCGCGGCGGCGGAGCTCCAATCGACGTCGTGCTCCGATTCCGCACGCTCGACGATTTCGAGCCGGAACACGTCGTCGGGCAGATCGAGGCTTTGAAGCCCTTGCTCGAGGCGCGCGGGCGACTGGTCGACCTGGGCCGGCGGGCCGGGAGCAGCGACCAGGTCGCCGCCGTCCTCCAGGAATTGTGGGACGGGATCGGGCAGCCGGCCCCTGGCTCTGAGTCAGACAGCGCGGCGCCGGCTTCGAGCCAGGAATTAGTTCCGGGAACCGAGCAAGACTCGGGCGCAGACACCCCCAACCTTCTGGAGCAGATCCTCGGCCTTCAGGCCGGGGCGCTCCCCCAGGCGCCGGGGGAAGAGCCGCCGGGATCCGCCGGCCGGTTCCTGGAGGAATCGCTCGCGCGAGCCATGGCGGGAGTGCGGACGGTCTCGCAAGATACCCGAGACATGATCTCGGGCGGACTCACCCAGATCGATGGCTTCCTCAGCAAGCAGCTCAGCCGCGTGCTCCAGCACCCGAGCTTCCAGCGGCTGGAGGCGGCCTGGCGCGGACTGCACGACCTGGTCTTCCATTCCGAGACAGACGAGACGCTCAAGATCAAGGTGCTGAACCTCGGCAAGCCGGAGCTCCTCGAGGACCTCGAGCAGGCGGGCGGCTCCGGCCAGACCGAGCTGTTTCGAAAGCTCGACCGGGCCGCCGAGATCGGCGAGCCCTTCGGTGTCATGCTCGGCGACTACGACTTCGCGAACGAACCGGCTGACCTCGCCGCGCTCGAGGCGATCTCCCAGATCGCCACGGCGGCACAGGCCCCGTTCCTCGCGGCGGTCGCACCCCGGTTCTTCGGCCTGACCGAATTCGACGAGCTGGCCGACGCAACCGACCTGGTCCCGCGGCTCGAGTCGGCGGCGTACCAGCGATGGCGCCAGTTCCGATCCTCGGACTCGTCGCGGGCCGTCGGCTTGTGCGTACCGTCGATCCTCGTGCGACTGCCCTACGGGCGCCAGACCCGGTCGGTCGAGCTGTTCGACTTCGAGGAGGACCTGGCGACAGCCAGCCGGCGGGCCTACCTCTGGGGGAGCGCCGTCTTCGCCCTGGGTCGTTGCCTGACGGCCGCGTTCGCGAGCGAGGGGTCATGCCAGAACCTCCAGGGCTTCGAGACCGGCGGCAGGGTGCGTCGGCTGGCGGTGCATATCGTCCGGACGGATGATGAGCCGGTGATCACCGGTCCCTGCGCGGTCGCGCTGTCGCAGCGCCGGGCCTCGGAGCTGGTTGACCTCGGTTTCATCCCGCTGGTGTCGATCCGCGGCACCGACGAGGCGGCGTTCCTCGCGGTCGTGTCCTGCCACCATCCCCCGGAGCCGATTCGCATCCTTCGCAGTGGTTAGTGGTCAGTGGTCAGTCAATTCTTATCCTCCTGACCACTGACCACTGCTCAAGTCACTGACCGCTGCTGTCCGTCAGGGTGACCGACCGGGGGGTGTTGTCCGTCGCAATCAACTGGCCGGCGCAGTAATACCGCACGCACACCAGGGTCATCTGGGAGACGCGGTTGGACTCCCAGCCCGCGCCGGACTTGGCGACCGAGACATTCGGGTTGTACGCTGCCAGCGACGTGATCGTCGTGTTGAAGCTGACCGGATTCAGTCCATTCAGTACCCCGAATGGGCCCCACGTCGTCGATTGGCCATTGAGAATCTTGTAGGTGAGCGTGTTGTTTCCCACGAGGTGCATGCGCTGCGTCCAGGTGATCGTCTCATTCGGAGTCTGGAGCAGGTTGTTGCCCTGGCTGGAAGCGTCCATCACATAATCGGTCACGCTTCCATTCGCATAAACCTTGACTTCCATCCCCCCCGACTGGAACGACGGGTAATCGCGGTAGTTCAGGTCGAAGGCGACAAACGGCGTCGAGCCATCGGAGACGGGGCTCATGCAGGTGGTGATCTGGGGGCCGGTGCAGTCCGGGTCGGGTGAGGCGATCACGAGTTGCCAATCCTCCTCGACCTTGTCCGGAGGTCCGGAAGAGGACGGTGTCTGCCCAAGGCCAATCGAGCCGGCCAGGGCGCAGGTCGCCACGACAGTCACTGCCATCATCGGTTTCGTTCGCATGATCGATCTCCTTTGGGTTTTGGGATCGTCGAGGTGCTGGCCGATCTCCGACGGTCAGTCAGCGCGTCAGTTGGACGGAGATCAACCCGCCCGAGGTCCACGACTGGGCGGTGCCCGGGATGCCGGTGGCATCGTTGAGCAGGGCGGGCTGGATGATCACGTACTTGGGATTGCCCTGGAAATTGACGCTGAGGATCCGGGCGGGCTGGAACGCGATCACGCGATACCAGGCGTTGTTGCCGTTCCCGCCGTTTTCGTCGTAGATCGGGACCGCAACCGGGTTGCCGATGATGCTGGTCAGGGCGCTCTTGATGCCGGCGCTGATCCCAGGGTTGCCCTGGAAGGTGATGGACGGTGGGCTCTGAGTCTGATCGAGCTGAATGGTGCTATTCGGGAAGGTCGCCAGTTGGGCCGGCGTGATCCCATAGAGGATCTGGGCCGAGAGGGTCGATGTACTATTATTGGAGACGCCCACCTTGATCGTGCCCCAGTTGCCCGGCGAACCGCTGCTCACCGGGTAGAGCTGCGACTCGTAGATGCCATCGGGGCCGCTGGTGACCGTATTGGTCGCGGCGTTGTAGGTGAACTGGTCGGTGGATTGCCCGGCCATCATCGTCTGCCAGGTCGTCTTGTCCAGGACGATCGGCAACAGGTTGGCGTTGAGGGAGCCCGTGGCCTGGAAGCCGTTGAGGGAATAGGTCTGGGCCGTGGCTGTGCTGGACACGGTGACGTTGGTGCCATGGAAGCCCATGAGCTGTGCGAAGATCGTCGGGACGGCGCCGCCATGGCTGGAGTCGCGGAACATCTGCACCTGGACCGAGTTGAACAGCGTGGTCGAGGCCGACGAGGAGTCGAGCGTCGACTGAGGATTGTTGGGATCGAGGTAGCCGACCATGATCTGCCCGCCGCTGTTATTCGCGATGTTGGGGTTGACGACCGGTGTTGCCCCGAGGACGAAGTTCGCGGTGGCCAGGGCGACGGCCTGGGTGTTGGCGGCGGTGAGTTCGGCGCTCAGGTTGGTCCCACCTTGCACGCGGTTCTCGGTGGCCAATTGCAAGGCACCGGCCAGCGCGGCGGCATCGGCGGCGGTACTCATTTGAGCCCGAGCCACCGAGACCACGGCCGTATCGACGGAGAGGGCGGCGAAGCCCACGACGACGGGTAGCAGGACGGCGAGGAGCACGGCCGCCATCCCGCGCGGGTGCCGTAAAGCGCGGCGTGTCCAGGAACGCATGGATCGATGCCTCCCGAAATCTGCCACGATGCCAGCCAGGTGGGGGAGATCGGCAGCCGGGCCGAGGAGCCCCCGCGGAGGGAGCGAACTCATGGGCGCTCGCTGCTCATGGTCGCCGAGGCACTGATCGTGGCGTTGTTGAAGAACCAGGAAAACTTCAACCAACTCACTTGGCTGTAGGAGACGCTCAGGCTGACGGTGATCGGGGTGCCGCTCGGGGCTGATGTCCAGGTATACGGCGACGGGCAGGTCGGCGTCACCGTCCCGACCGAGATCCCCGAGCCGTTGAGGACCGTAGTGATTCGGTTCTGGACATCCGTCTGGCCCATCCCATCGAGGACAGCCACGCGGCAACCTTCGCGTGCGGCCGTGGTGAGCAATTGACAGACCATCCCCACCCGGGCGGCCTCGATCATCCCCACCAAGATGGTTACGAATACAGGCGCGACGAGTGCCATCTCCACGGCAGTGGCGCCCCGCCTCAGCGTTCGTTTCCAGGGACGTCTCACGGCATACCTCCGTACTGGTCTGTACCGAGTCTTGCACTCGCCTGCCCAACCCCCTCTCATCAACCGTATGATGGAGGCTCCTGATCCAACCCTAGCTTGACTCGGGTCGAGCGTGACGCCGATTCGATCGGGTTGACCCAAAAAGGAAACGCGGGATGACCGCCGGCGTCGTGGCAGCCGGTCCCAGCCCGTGCCCCTGTCCATTCGGTGCTGAGTCGATGCGTGTGCGATTCGAGCAAGCGGTCTACGGCAGTTTTCCCTTCTGGCACCGCGGCTACGGCGTGCTGGCCCGATCGTCGGGGTGCCGGCCGGCGTGGCTGGCCGCGCTCCAGGCGGCCGGTCAGCGCTACGGCGAGCCACCGGTGGGCACGGCCGAGGCCGACGGCTTCTTCACCATGAAGCTGGCGCGCGGGCCGTGGATGATCGCAGGGGTGTTTCCCCAGGGGCGTGATGATCAAGATCGCCCCGGCGCGCTGGCGTTCCACGCCCTGTTCGTTGGCCGCTGGACCTACGCCTGGGCCGGCGCCGACCCGTTCGTCTTCGCCGGCGCCTTGCGCCGCGACTGGAGCCGCGACGACCTGGATGCGACCTTGCCCGGCGGCTGCCTGGCTGTCCCTCGCCTTCGACTCGGGAGGCCAACCCGACCGACGCCACCACACGCCGATGAGCGCTCAGCCCCGATCATCGCGGCGCTGGTGCAGGGCCGGCAGGTCGTCGTGCAGTCACCCGAGCCGATCGACGAGCTGGCCCGCGACGTCTGGCGGACGCTGCCGATGCGCGTGCGGCTCCGGGCGACGGTCGCCACCTGGGCGTTTGACAACGCCAACCGCTTCGACCTGGTTGCACTGCCCAAACTGGCTGGCCTGACGCGCGCGTCCTCCGACTGGATCCTCATCCCGGAGGACGCCGGCTCCTGAGAGGACGTCGACGCGCCTCGGACCCAGGTTTGTCCGACCGATCCGCTCCGCTCCCGCAGCAATCTGGTCTGTTCACGCCCCGGGGCGCGTGGCATGCTGGAATTTCGAGGTCGTTCCGACCGGGCAGACCAATCCGGCTCAGCCTGAGGGGTCCCATCCATGAGCTTGCCGCGACATCGAGTTCGGGCACGGTCCTTCACGCGCCTGGGGATCGCGGCGCTGGGGGTCGTCACGATCGGCTGTGCCGGCGGCCAGGAGGTCACGCCCGAGGCGGTCGACCAGGCGCGACGGCTCTGGACGCAGGCCCACATCGCGGATTACGACCTCGATTGGACCGTCCGGGGACCCAACAACGCGCACTATTTCGTGACCGTGCGCGGCGGCCAGGCCCGCAAGATCGAGGCGGTCGACCGCAGCGGCGGCAAGCATGAGCTCCATCCGGCCGAGCCGCGGTTCTACAGCGTGGACGGGCTGTTCCTCACGATCCGCGACGAGCTGGCCCTGCTCCGGACCGATCGGCCGTTCGGCCAGCCCAAGGGGACCCGCGTCGCCATGCGGTTCCAGCCTGATGCCACGCTCGGCTATCCCCGCTGGTACCGGCGCGACGTGCTGGGCACGCCCCTGAGCATCGCCATCGAGGTCAATCGGCTGATTCCCATCCCGGCGGCCGCGAAGTAGCACCCTGACGGCTCTCCCCGAACGGGCCGCGACGACCTCCACGCCCGTCGCGCTGACCAGTGAGATCCCGAGGCGGTTCGGCCCGCCCCCAGCCGCAATTCCTCCTGATCAACTGGTCGGAACCGCCAGGCCGGCCTATGCTTCTAAGGAACTCGGATGGCTCGGATCTCACGGGGGCCGAGGTCTTGTCGAGTGACATCGAATCAAGTCGGCCGGAGCGTCGTCGGGTCCTTGAGTGAGAACGACCTTCACAACCAGGATCGGCACTGGAGCCGGCACGCGGCGCGGTACGACGAGGTGTTTCTCGATCCGTACGCCCCGGACGTCGAGAATCCGCTCTGGGCGACGCTGGCGGCCGTGGCCGATGCCCGACAGAAGACCGTGGCCGACCTGGGCTGCGGGACCGGGCCGCTGCTCCCCCACCTGGTCCAGCGCTTCGATCGGGTCATCGCCCTGGACTTCGCCCCGGGGATGATCGCGCGGGCCAAGGAGCGGCTCGGGCCCGGGGCCGCGCCGAGCGTCCGGTTTGTCCAACGCCCCATGCACCAGCTCGAGGACCTGGCCGGGCAGCTCGACGTAGCCGTCGCGGTCAACTCGCTGGTCATGCCCGACGTCCGCCTGATCGATCGGACTCTCCGCGCCATCCGCGCCGCGCTCAAGCCCGGCGGCCAGCTCCTGGGAATCGTCCCGGCAATCGACGCCATCGCCTATCACGTCATGCTCCTGATGGACCGGGCCCTGGACCGCGGCCTGGAGCCCAGGGAGGCCGAACGGCTCGCCGCCCTCCAGGCGGAACGCCGCTATTACGACTTCGTGTTCGGACGCTTCCGCTTCCAGGGCCTGCGCCAGAAGTTCTGGCAGCCGTTCGAGGTCGAACATCGTCTCGCCAAGGCGGGCTTCACCGCCGTCACCCTTGGCAAGGTCCTCTATCCCTGGGACGAAAGCCTCGCCGGCAGTGGCGAGCTCGAGGGATTCCCCCGCAGTTGGGACTGGTTCTTCCAGGCTCTCGTTGGTCCGAGATAAGATGGCGGAAGACGGGTCACCCGGTGTTCGCGAGCGACGCCGGGGTGTCGACGGGGCTGAGGCGGATGCCCAGGCCCTGGGCAGGAGACTCGGCGCTCGAACAGGCGATCACGAGGGGAAACGGTGCGATGCCATCCCAGCCGCGCAACATGCCCGAGCAGGAGCATTCGATCAAGGCACGCTCGCACGAGCTGTTCGTCGATCCGAACGAGCTCGCGGCCTCGAAGCCAACCAAGCCGTTCCCCGTCTACTTGCAGGAAACGCCGGCCCAGCCCCTCTCGGCTCCGGTGATCTGGATGTTAGGCATCCTGGGGGTCCTCGTGGCTGTGCTGTTCCTGGCGGCGCTCTGGCGGTTCACGCACCGCCGCGGTTCGGGCGCCCGACCCCAACCCGCGCGAACCAAGGCGGCAGGCGCGACCTTGCGACGATCACCGGCGCTCGGACCGCGCGGGGCGAGTCTCGGTGTCGCCGCCGCCGGCGGTCGCGACGGCCGCCTGGCTCCGGGCGTAGGCCAGCCATCGCTGATGGAGCTGGGGAAGTCCCTCGATCTGGTAGACGCCCTGGAGTGCGCCCTCCGGGCCGATCCGTTGCGATTCCCGTACGAACTGGACGAACTTCTCGGGGGGGCCCTGCTCGACCAGATAGCGCGTCAGGGAGACGCTCTGGGCGTAGTAGAGGGTCCAGTCCTTGGCCTCGGGATAGTCCATGGTCATGAGCTGGGCGAGGTCGAACAACTGGCCGGATTCCAGCGGCCCCTGGAGCTCGGCGGCGCGGAGGTGCTGCTCGCGGAGCGGTTCGGCGAGCACGGCCAGGCCCTCGTCGGCCCATCGCGGGATCTGCCGGGCCACGAACAGATCGGCCAGAACGATGTGGGTAACTTCATGCGGGAGGATCGTACTGAGCAACTGGCGGTTGTCGGCGCGCAGGTTCATGCGCCGCGAGAGGACGCGGATCCCGTTGTTGGAGATGGTCGAGATGCCCGGTGAGTTCTCCGGCTGGCCGGTCGCCTGGGCGTAGGCCCTGGGGTTGGGGTAAAGATACAAATCGCACCGCGGCGACCAGGTTGTACGGGCCGCGGGGCTGCCCCACCGCTTGGCCTGGGCGGCGCGGACCGACTCGGCGACGTCGGCCGCCCGCTGGGCCAGGGCCGGCTCGCAATGGTAGATCCGGAAGTTGGGCGTTTCGTGGACTTGCCAGGCAATCGCCGCGGGGCCAGCCGCTCCGTCGCCGGCCGGAGTCCCGTCCTCGACGCGCGACTGGGATGGATCCTCGCCGGGCTCGGCGCCGGCCGGCACCACGACGTCACGAGTCCCCGCGCCGGCGCCGCCGCCGGCACCGGGACTGGCCGGCTGGTCCGGATCGCGAGGCAATGCGGGCCCGGGCGTACTGCCGGCCAGGACCAGCGGTGGTTCCAGTGCTGGCGGGGTCGCAGAGGCGGAGGGCGCCCCGGCCGGCTGGGGCGCCGCCGTGGCCGGCTCGCGCGATCGACCGAAGAGGCGCGGGAAACGGCGGGCCGGCGCCGGACTTGGGGGCTCCTCGGGCGCCGAGCCGCGAACGACCAGGTTCTCCGAGGGCGCCGAGACGCGCCGCCCGCGCGCCAATCGGCGGAGTTCCGCCGCCTTGTCGTGCAGGTAGGCTCCGATCCAGTGACCCGGCGCCAGGCGCTGGATGCTCTGAATCTCCGCCTCGATCTCGTCCCACTCGCGCTCGGTTCGGGGATGGCGATTGATCCGACGTCGGACCGCGTCACAGCGGCAATAAGCCCAGTGCTCCCGCCGGTTCGCCGGCAGCCGGTTCTGCCGAGCCAGGGTCGCATAAGCTCGGCCGGCCTCATCATATCGCCCGGCCGCGAACAGCCGATCGGCCTCGTCCAGCGCGGGATCCGCCGGGGGTCGGGCGAGATCCGAACCGACGACCCTCGGCCCCGAGCGGGTTTCGGTCCCGGCGGGGGGAAGGACCGTCGTGCTCGGCGCCGGCGCGGGAGACGGCCCGGTCGTCCCATCGAGGGAGCTCTCGCGTCCGCGGTCGAGAACCGGGTCCACCGGTAATGCCGGGCCGGGGCTGCCCAGGCTTTCGGCCTGAGGTGGGCTGGCGGCGGCCGCAGCCGGAGCGTTTGGCACCGGGCCGGGCGGCGGCAGCGGCGTCGGCTCGGGCAGGGCCTCCGGCTCCGACAGGACCGGCCGCGAGAGGTCCGGCCCCGGGCCCGAGGCGGGGACCATCGCGGCAGCCCGACCTGGTGACGGAACGGGCATCGGACTGGCGGCTGCCGCCGGCACGGGTGCGAGAGCCGGGCCACCGGGACCCCTGGCACTGGCCAGCACCGGCTGCACGCCCGCGGCACCCCGGCCCGGGGCTCGCTCCGGCCCGCGCGGCCTGCCCGCGGCTGTTCCCTCGACCGGGGCCGGCTTGGGCCGGTCGGAGCTCTCGGGCTTGGGTCCCCGCGTCGGGACCGGCCGGGGCGAGGCGCGGCCCCGATCGAGGATCGCCAGGTTATCGCGATAAGCGGCCGCATCGGCCGGCTTCCCCGACTCCTCGGCCTTGCGGGCCAGGATGGCGTAGGTCTGTCTCAGCAGGTCGAGAATGACCGCTTTGTCCTCGGCCCGGACCTCGAGCAGGGCGTCTTCCAGCACGGTCCGGGCGGCCGCGTGATCCCCGGCTTCGATCAGGTGCCGCGCCCGGGCGATGGTCCCCGCTCCCCCGGCCTCGGGACCATCGCCCCGAGCCGATGGGACCAGGACCAGGCACAGACCCACCATCATCCCTGTGAGAGCCTGGCGCATGACTTCCCTGTCCGTGCGTGTGCGCGCGGGCCGCCCCTCCGCGGCCGGTCCTGGCGCGGAGACTCCGGGTGGTCGCGATGGTCGGGGAGTATCCTCGGAAAGGTCCGAGCCGTCAATCGGAACTCCGCCGTGAGGAAGCTCAAAAGCTCAAGGCCGCATGATCGCGGAATCGATGACGCGCGAGCGCCTGCGCCTGAGAATCATCTCGGGGTTGACCGGCACCGGAACGGGCCGCTCCACCTTGGGCGGCGCGGGCTTGGGAAGCCCGAGGCTCTCCGCAGCCTCGACCTGGAACCGGTATAACTCGGCGTCCCCGGGACGGTTCTGCCGGAACCACTGGGTCGCCTTGTCATACCACTTGCGGGCGCGCTCCCCGTGGCCCAGCCGGCTGTGGATCATGGCGAGGAAGAACCAGTCGAAGCTATCGCCGTCGTCGCGCAGCTCCATCGAGCGGTAGAGGGCGCTGAGGGCCTCCTCCCAGTCGCGGGCGCGATAGTAGGCCACGCCCAGCGTGTTCCAGGAATTGCCGTTGGTCGGGACCAGGTCCACGGAGCGCCGGGCGAAGGTCACGGCGGCGCGCGGGTCGCGCAGCTTGACGTCCGGGCACGTGGCCAGCAGCCAGGCCAGGTTGTTCAATCCGTCCGCCGATCCCCGCAGGACCGGCAGCGACATCGACGAGCTCGGCAACATCTCCACCAGGCTGGCGAGGCGGAGGTAATGGGCCTTGGCCTCGCCGAATCGCCCCGTGCCCCAAGCCTGCAACGCCATGGCCAGCAAGGCCTGGAGGTTGGCCATCTGCTGCGACTCCACCGCGAACGTCCCGATCCGCCGCGTGGACCGGATCCGCCGGATGTCGCTCTTGAGGATGAACTCGCGGACGAACGCCGATTGGTTGAGGATCTCGAGGTAGGCGGACCAGACCGGCAGGCGGATCATCAAGACGAGGTAGGCCGCGGAGGCATACAGCGCCAGGCGACTGCATCGGGCGCGCCGCGCCGCGGCGTGCTTCTCGACCGGCTCGGAGCCGCCGCCGCCCTGGAGCACCAGCAGGAGGGCGCGCACGGCCGTCCCGAACTCCAGGACCAGTTGCGTCGCCCCCAGCAGGCCCAGCATCACGTCCCAGACGCTCAGGTGTCCCAGCCCCGGCCGCGGCATGCGGAACGAGCCCACCATCAGCCAGCGCTCGAGGCTGTGGTTCCAACCCGCCGTCACCGCCAGGATGCCGCCGATCGAGAGGATCAGGAACGTGGCCGCCCCGGCTTTCAAGAGCTCCGGCCACCGCGTCCGCCGCAACAGCAAGCCCAGCAGCAGCGGCCATGCGGCACCGAGCACATTGAGCGGATGGTTCTCCTGGAAGAACCAACCCAGGCGGCGCAGCGACCACGGCTCCAGCAAGGTCGCCTCCCAGTAGGCCCGGGCGTAATCCGCCACCGCACAGATCAGCCGGATCGTGCCCAGGACGATCATCCAGGAACTCAGTTCGGTCACCGTCTCGGCAGAACGGGCCGAGCGGGTCAGCCGTGGGCGATGGGCCAGCGATCGCCCATCGAGCAGGATCGTCGGAATCAGCCCCATGAGTCGTTCCTCGAGGCGCCGCGGGGCGGGTCGCCGTCCACGGCGGTCCCAATCGAAATCCGTCTATTCAGGACTTGCCCGGGTCCGGCCCACCCGCTTCACGGGTGTGACCGCCCGGCCAGCACGGGTCGTCTCGTGGGATCGTCCCGCCCAGGCAGGGCACGTCGTTCCTCCATCGGCCGGTCTCGGACATCCGATGGATCTCGGCAAGGGTCTCGGACGGTGCCATCGCGCTTCCCGGCGCTCCACCACAACCGGAGCGACCGATATCCAATCAGTGATATTAAAATCGGTCGGCGCCAGAAAGTCCAACCAAAAACGACGATTCCTGGCTGCATTGGATGCTGCTTGCACGCAGTCGCCCGGTTGCCCGGAGCAGACGCGATCCTCGACTCGGTGGCCGATCGGTGGCTTTCGAAAAAGTCGGTCTCACCAAAGGAGGCGTCGGCTGGCGGATCGGTTCTTCGGTTTCTGGGGAGGACGGTCGGAGCAGCCGGGATTCCTCCGGCAAACAGCATTCCGATCGCCGGGATTCTCCGGTCCGGGATGCGATGGTCCCGGGCCGGTTCTGGTGCCGGCCAGCCGATCCTGCCCAGGTCTCAGAATCGTCCCTGGCGGAGGAGCCCGCGCGGAGTCCGCTCGGGATTTGCTATGATTGGTTGGACTCCCCGCGCCCAGGTCGGGTCGCGAGCGACTCCCGTCGACGCGCTGGGGAGCGAGACGATCCTCGGGCGGGACCCGAGTGAGAGGGCTGGTCCGGAGATGGTGTCACAACCCACGCAGAAGACTCCGAGCGCTCGCCGGGAGCCATCCGGCGGCAGCCGTGGACCAGCCCTGGGCACTGGTCTCCGGCGGATCCGGCTGTCGTGGATCGGCGGGATCGTGGCCGGCTCGGCACTGCTGGGCTGGGGTTACTCGGCGTGGTCTCGGAGGAGCCCCGGCGCCGACGACCTCTGGGCGCAGGCGGAGGCGGACCTTCGCGGCGGCCGGTTCGAGCGGGTCGAGGAGGCGGTGGCTCGGTTGGCTGACCTGCGCGAGCCGACGCCGCTGGATCGGGTCCTCCGCGCGCAGCTTGCCGTGGCGCTGGAGCGACCGGACGAGGCACTCGGCGAGCTGGCGCAGGTGCCGGAGTCGCATTTCATGGCGGCGCAAGCCCGGCTGCTGGCCGGTCAGATCGAGCTGCGGCGGGATCGATACCGCTTCGCGGAGGAGCAGCTTCGCGCGGCGATCCGGATCGATCCCCGGCTGATCCAGGCCCACCGGGAGTTGATCTTCATCTGCGGAATCCAGTTGCGCCGGGCCGACATCAACGCCGAGTTCCAGGCCCTGGCGAGGTTGACGGACCTGCCGTTCCAGGAGGTGTTCCACTGGTGCATGCTGCGGAACGAATCCTGGGAGGCGAGCGAAGTGGGCCCGATGCTGGCCAAGTGCGTGGCGGCGGATCCGGGCGATCGCTGGTCGCGGCTGGCCCTGGCGGAGAACGATCGGCGGATGGGCCTGCTCGACGAGGCGGAAGCGGCCGTGGCGCCCCTGGCGGCGGACGACCCCGAGGCAATCGCGGCCCGCGCGCGGATCGCTTTCGACCGGCATGAGATGGATCGGGCCGAGCGCCTGCTGGCATCCGGGCCGGAGGACAACCCGGTCCTGGCCCGGCTGCGGGGCCGCTGGGCGCTGTCCCGACGGGACGCGCGCACGGCCGTGCGCCACTTCCGCATCGCCTACGACGCCGACCCCGATAGCCGCGAGGCCCTCTTCGGCCTGATCGGGGCCCTCCAGATGCTCGGCGACGAACAGGCCGCCGCGCCGCTGCGCCGGACTGCCGCCTGGCGCGAGAAGTTTGCCTCCCTGATCCAGCGCGGCGGCACCAAGGCGGCGAAAGACGACCCCGAGTTCCCGCTCCAGTTCGGCGCAGTCTGCGCCGCGTTGCACTATGACGCCGAGGCCCGCGCCTGGTACAAGGTGGCCATCGCCCGCGACCCCCTCGATTCCCGGGCCCAGCAGGCGTTGTTCCAACTGGGCGCCGCTGCGCGGTAGTGGTCAGTGGGCACCCGCTGCGCGGGCGAGTGGCCAGTCACTCATGACAAGTATCTAGTGAAGATGTTCCGAATTCATCGCCCCAAGGTCAGGTCAGGCATCGATCCTTGGGGGCGACTGGTCTGGACTGGCCACTGGCCACTTGCCTCTTGCCAATCGCCCGCGCAGCAGGCGCCTCGCGGGAGACGTCGAGCCGCTCGAGGTCTGCGGCGAGCTGGTAGGCCGACTCGTAGCGGCGACTCGGGTTGCGCGCCATGGCCTTGAGGATCACCGCCTCGTGCTCCGGAGGGAGTCCCGGGCAGACAGCGCGGGGGCGCCGCGGTTCGGTCCGGACCAGGAACGCGGGCAAGGACGACGAGGTCAGGTGCCCGGGGACCTGGAACGGGCGCTGGAGCGTGAACGCCTCGAAGAGGGTGACCCCCATCGAATAGATGTCGCACTTGATCTCGTCGGCGAGGGCGCGGAGCAGGCGTTCCGGGGCCATGTACATGGGGGTGCCGGCGCCGTCGCGCATCTGTTCGGCGGTAGCGACCTCGAGGTCGCGTCCCAGGCCGAAGTCGCACAGATAGACCTCCTCGGACCGATCGTGGACCAGCAGGAGGTTGGCCGGCTTGATGTCGCGGTGCGCGATCCGATGATCGTGGACGCGCCCCAGGGCCCGTGCGGCCTTGGCCAGGATCCGCGTCATGGCGCGGAGGTAATCCGGCTCCTCCAGGGAGGTGAGGAAGTGCCGCGGCGCGCGGCCGCCGTCGCGGAGCCGGGACTTGATCACCTCGCGGAGCGAGGTGCCCTCGACGTAGGGCATCGCCATGAAGTGGTGGCCGTCGCAGGTGCTCAGCTCGTAGACCGGCAGCAGGGACGGGCCGTCCAGCCGGACGCCGCGCTCCGCCTCGCGGCGGAACTGGGCCATCCGGGCGGGGTTGCTCGCCAGGGCCGATTTCAGGACCTTCAGCGCGACGAACTCCGCGCGCCGGTCCAGCCGCAGGGCCTTCCACACCTCGCCCTGAGCGCCTTGTCCCAGCCGCTCCAGCAGCCGGTACGGTCCCAGCCGATGGCCGGCGGCCAGCGGCCTGGGCAGCGTCATGCGGGAGGAGGAGGGGCGCGCCGGCTCGGCGACGAGGCCGGGGCATGCCCCCCGCCCCATCGCCGGCCCCGCCGTGTCCTCCTCGGCGCCAGGAGTGCCCGACCGCCGGGGAATGGTGGTCGCGCTGGTGAAGTCCCAAGGGTGCTCCGAGGTTCGGGAGAGGCACTGCGGCGTGCCGGTGCGGACAGCGCGCATGGGACAAATCCGATCGAGCTGCGTTGGGTCACGAGGAGCAACGTGCCGGACGGCCGGCCCGCGCGGTCTCTCACACACGGGAGTCTGCCGTCGACTCAAGGCTAGGCCGGCGATCCGAGCCAGGCGGGCGATCCCGCACCCGGTGTTGCAGGGAATCGACGAGCGTCGCGATTGGTGATCCGCGTCGTCGCTCGGCGGCATCACGATCGTGACCGGGCGGAGCCCCGCGCGGGCCCTCACGAGCTGGGGCCGGCCCCGTCTTCAACGGTGCCGTCGCCGCCTTTATTGGGGGTCGAGGCGGTGCGATGATTTCACCGAAGGTGCACTCTTGCACCTGGACACGAGAGCTTTTTCGATTGTGACGACTCGTTCGATCGACAGAGCCACTTGCCGAGGGTTCGCCTGGGTGCGGACCGTGATCGCCAGGGCGAATGACGACCAAGCGGATCCGGGTCTTCGCGCCGGCGGCGTCGCCACGCGCAGCATCATCGACGGATGGACACGTCTCGGCGATCACCACCGTGGTCCCACGGGCCTGACCGCAGCGACAGTCGCGATGGAGACCCGAGGTTCACCGCGGAGATCGCAGAGACCGCGGAGATGGGGCCAGAGCCAGGAGGGCGGGTCGGGAGGGTCCGGGGGACTGGAGCCCGATTCGCTTT
>JAJPJC010000454.1 GCA_021324445.1 Isosphaeraceae bacterium | reverse complement strand
TCCGCGGCTATGAGGACGGCTCGGCGGAGAAGGAGCTCCCCGCCGACGTCTCGCTGGCGCGGTCCCTGGTCCCGGCCGGCACGGCTGCGCTCCGCGACTTCAGCAACATCGCGCCGGAGATCCCCGTCTATCTGCCCGAGAACTGTACGGGATGCATGGACTGCGTGACCGAATGCCCGGACACGGCCATCCTGGGCAAGGTCCTCTCCGAGGCCGAGATGGAGGAGAGGCTCGCGTCCATCGCCGACCCCGCCGACCGCGAGAAGTATCGCGCCGAATGGTCGCGGACCAAGAAGTACTTCGACGCCTCGAAGAAGAAGGGGCTCCCCGGCGGCGTCTTCAACATCATGATCGACCCGAGCAAGTGCAAGGGGTGCGCCGAGTGCGTCACCGTCTGCGACGACAACGCCCTGAAGATGGTCACCAAGACCGACGAGGTCATGACCTGGGCACGGAAGAGCCACCGCTATTTCAAGAACTTCGGCCCGAGCAACGACAAGTACATCAACGAGAGTCTGCTCATCGACATGATGCTCAGGGAGCAGACGATGATCTATACCGGCGGCGCCGGGTCGTGCGCCGGCTGCGGCGAGGGGACCGCGCTGCGGATGCTCTGCGCCGCGACCGGGTCGAAGTACGGGGATCAGTGGGGCATCGTCGCGGCGACCGGGTGCAACACCGTCTATACCTCGACGTACCCGTATAACCCCTACCTCGTCCCCTGGACCAACTCGCTGTTCGAGAACGCCCCGGCCGACGCGATCGGGGTGCGGATGCGCTGGGACCAGATGGGCTGGGCGGACAAGCCGCTCTGGTGCATCGGCGGCGACGGGGCGATGTTCGACATCGGCTTCCAGTCGCTCTCGCGGCTGCTGGCCAGCGGCATGAACATCAAGGTGTTCGTGCTCGACACCCAGGTCTACTCCAACACCGGCGGCCAGGCCTCGACCAGCAGTTACACCGGCCAGAACACCAAGATGAGCGTGCACGGCAAGAACAAGGGGGGCAAGCAGGAGCGCCGCAAGGAGATCGCCCAGATCGCCATGATGCACCCGCGCACCTTCGTGGCGCAGACGACCTGCGCCCACGTCAACCACTTCTACAAGGCGGTCCTCGGGGCGCTCGAGTTCGACGGGCCGGCCGTCATCTCCTGCTACACGACCTGCCAGCCCGAGCACGGGGTCGCCGACAACATGGCCGGCGAGCAGGCCCGACTGGCCGTCGACACCCGCGCCTTCCCGCTGTTGATCTACGACCCCCGCAAGGGCAACACGATCCGAGAGCGCCTCTCCTTGCAGGGCAACCCCGCGATGAAGGAGGACTGGTACACCAACCCCAAGACCAAGGAGACCGTCACCTTCATCGACTTCGCCCGCAGCGAGGGGCGCTTCTCCAAGCACTTCGATCGCGACGGCCAGCCGTCCGAGACGCTCCTCCGCGCCATGGAGGACCGCCTGGAGAACTGGCACATCCTCCAGGAGCTGGCCGGAGTGAGGTGACCGCGGCGATGAGCGATCCCCTGGCCATTCATGATTATCAGGAGGGCGGCACGGAGGCCGCCCTCACCTTCCTCCGGCGCACCCGCTCCGAGCTGCGGATGCTGCGGATGGTCCGGCTCGGCCAGGATTTCTTCCGCGTCTACGACGTCAACGGCGACTCGTTCGAAATCCGCGGCCTGGGCTATCTCGACCCGGCCGTCATCCCGCTGCTCGAGGACGTCAACGCCGCCTACGACCCGGCCACGATCCACCGGCCGGTGGACGCCGCATACAAGGAGCTCAAGACGGGGCGCCGTCACCCCTGGGCCGAGGACCGCGTCATGTGAGGGCAGGGGGCGACCGGAGGGCCGCCCCCGCCGCGCCCGTCATTTCTTCCTGGTCGCGGACAGAGGAACCTCCTTCGAGTCCTTGGTCCGGGGCGCGGCCTTGAACTCCTCGGGCGTCATCTTCTTGACGGTCCGGTTGAGCAGCAGGACGGAGCCCCCGCTCTCGGGGACCTGCTTCTCATAGGCCAGGATCTCGGCCGATTCCGCATGGCCCGGCTCCTCGTCGAGGTCCGGCAGCGTCGCGTTGTACAGCAGGACGATCTCGCCGCTGCGGAGCGCCTGGTATCCGTTCATCCCCTGGGTCCGCACCGTGTTGAGGTCGTCGAGCTTCTGAGGCGGCTTCTTCTTCGCAAACTGGTAATGCCGGCAGAGTTCCCCGACCTGCACGAGGTTGTCCTGGCCCACCTGGTCGGACGTGCGCCGCTGCTGGTTCGACTCGCATCCGGCGGCCAGCAGGGCCAGGGAGCATACTATCAGAATCGCTTTCGGCATGGAACCCCTCTCGATCCCAAGTGAGTGGGGGGGCCGTAACTCCCGACCCCCCTCGCTGATCCATCATTCCCGGACCCCTGAGGGCGGTTCAGTATTGATCGGAACTGAGCACCTCGCCGGCGGCGCGAGTCCCCAGGGCATTCCAGACCCCGAGGTTGACCGAGTTCTTGTAGAAGTGGACGGATCCGTCGGCCATCACGGCATTGACCCCGCCGGGGTGATAGCTGCGGGCTGCCAGGTGGGTCCGCGAGAAGTTGTTCAGCGCGGTGGTATCGGCGGCCGTCCCGCAATCGTACAGGGGGGAGTTGGGCGGGAGGGTGTGGTTGTAGAAGGCGGTCGGGCCGAAGGCGCGATAATACTCCTGGCCCCGATATCGATAGGTGCTCCAGCGCCCGGCCGGAGTGCACTGGGGCGGCGCGAGGTTGTCGAGGTTCTGGCTGTAGAGCATGATGATCGTGAGATCGCCGATGGGCGGGAGGGTCGAGCCCTGCTCGTGGCCGCGCCAGGCCTCCGCGAAGGCCGCCGTGTTGCTCGTCCCGTCCTGGATCGCCGCGATCGTCACCCCGGGGACCTTCTGGTAATTGGGGTCCGGCTGGCCGCCCATGCAGGGCGACGTGCCGTAGTTCACCTGGGCGATGTAGATGCCCCACCGCCAACTAAGCGGCTCCATGTTCGAGTAGGTCGAGCCCGCCTCCTGGGCGGCCGTGGCGCCGAGGCTGGCGAAGTAGTTGGTATAGGCGACGTTGTCCCCAATCCGCTGCTGCGCGGGATCGGATGGGCAGATGTAGGCGTTGATCAGCGTCGTCTGCGCGGTGTCGTTGGGGAAGCCCGCACCATAAATACACATATCGACCGACATGTTGAAAGCGGCATAGATCTGCGACTGTTCCATATACGGCAGGATCTGCCCCAGCACGCTGAGCCGGCACCCGCCGAACGGGCCGGTGCAATTCGTGATGTCGGTAATCGGAAACAGGCCGTAGCCCGGAGGAAACGTCCCGTTGGTCGACTCGAAATTGGCCGCGGCCAGGCCGATCTGCTTGAGATTGTTCGTGCATTGGGCCCGTCGGGCGGCCTCTCGGGCCGACTGGACGGCGGGCAGCAGCAGGGCGATCAGGACCGCGATGATCGCGATGACCACCAGGAGCTCGATCAGCGTGAAGCCCCTGCGAAACCGAGGATGCGATGAGAATGGCATGGTCTTCCTCTCGAAGGAAAGGCTCAGCGTCGAACCGCCCGAGTGCGTGACCGAACGACGAACCGATACAGTCAAGAAGCGAACCCCCTCGCCGCCGACCACCCCGTCGGGGAGGGCGGAGAGAGGGCCGGAGGGAGATGCCTGGCAGCTAGGAAAGTCGTCGAATGCGGTGCAGGGAGAGTGCGACCTCAGAACCGGGCCGCCTCGATCCGCCTCGGACGAGACCGGCAGGGTCGATGACGATGACCCGGCACCGGATCGGCCGAAGCGAACCCAGATCGGATTCACTCACCGGAGTATAACAGGATGCAGGGTCCCTTGCCAGTGTTTTTTCTAAAAATAGATCATTCCGATTGATGGATGAGAGGAACCGCGTTACTGCCGGGCCCCTGGGCGAGGGATTCGCAATTCCAAGTCGGAAGAAGGCTCCGGCTCCGTCGGCGCCGTCCGCCGGTGATTCGGGATGACCGTCCTGGGCGTGATGGTTGTGGCACTCGAATCGGCGGCCGCCTCCCCTCGCCGGCCTTCGGATCCCCCTTCAACGGGCTGGTCCTCCACGAATCGCCCACGGCTTCTGCCGGGTTCAGAGGCTGTTCCGACGGCCTCCGACCGGCGATCATGGGGGTCGTTGCCCGTCCGACCAGGGGCGGGACCAGGC
>JAJPJC010000472.1 GCA_021324445.1 Isosphaeraceae bacterium | reverse complement strand
TCCGTGGGCGCGATCGGGCCCGAGGTGAACGCGGGGGAGGCCGGGCTGCCGTCGGGCTACTGGGAGGCGTGCCGGCTGGCCCAGGAGCGGCAGTACGATGAGGCGCGGCGGCTCTATGCCGAGCTGGAAGGCGCCGCGGCCGGGTCGGATGCACGGCTCCGGTGCTTGATCCGCAACGACCTGGCCGTGCTGGCGGCGCTGGAGGGTCGATTCGACGAGGCGCGGCAGGGGTGGAGTGCGGCGCGGGAGGTTGACCCGGGCTGCCTGCCGGCCCGGTTGAATGATGCCCTGATTGCCGCCGAGCTCGATTACGCGAAGCTCGGCCCGGATGACTTTCCCGAGCCGTTCGCCTACGCGCGGGCGCCGGGCGCGGGGCCTGCGACGACGATCGCTTCGCCTCCTCAGAAGATCACGCACGCCGCAGCCGGCAGGCCGATCCGGGTCGCCGTGCTCAGCTTCCTGTTCAACTGGCCGGCCTCCGGCGGCGGCAACGTGCATACCGTCGAGCTGGCGCGGTTCCTGGCTCGGGCCGGGTACGACGTCCTGCATGTCTACGCCCGGTATCACGATTGGGGGATCGGGAACGTGACCGAGGAATTGCCCGGCCGGAGCGAAGCCCTCGAATTCGACGCGGCCGGCTGGCGGCTCGATGAGATCGTGGCCCGGTACCGCCGCGCGGTCGAGGGCTTCGATCCCGACTGCGTGCTCATCACCGATGCCTGGAACATGAAGCCGCTGCTGGCCGCCGCCGTGCAGGGGTATCCGTTCTTCCTGCGGTTCCAGGCGCTGGAATGCCTCTGCCCGCTGAATAACCTCCGGCTGCTGGCCAGGAGCCCGGACCAGTTCGAGCAGTGCCCGCGGCATCAGCTTGCCACGCCGGAGGTCTGTCAGCGCTGCCTGGCCGAGCGCGGGGCGCATTCGGGCGCGCTCCACCAGCTCGAGCGCGCCCTGGCCGGGGTCGGCATGCCCGAGTATGACCAGGTCCTCCGCTGGGCACTCCAGGAGGCCGAGGCGGTGCTGGTACTCAACCCGCTGATCGCGGCGCTGCTGGAGCCGTACGCCCGGCGGGTGCGCGTCGTCCCCTGGGGTATGGACCCGGCCCGGTTTCCCTGGCCGCCGCCCGAGGGGCTGCGCGGTGCGTCCCCCGAGGGCGTCGCGACCCTGTTCATGGCCGCGGTCCAGGGGGAGACCATCAAGGGCTTCCACGTGGCACACGCGGCCTGCCGGCTGCTGCGCCAGAGCCGGTCCGACTTCGAGCTGGTCGTCACCTTCGACCCGCCGGGGCGGATCGATGAATTCACTCGCTCGGTCGGCTGGTGCTCGCAGGCCGAGCTGCCGTGCCATTACCGGGCCGCCGACATCTGCCTGGTGCCGACCATCGCCCAGGAGGGCTTGAGCCGGACCTCGGTCGAGGCGATGGCCGCGGGTATCCCGGTCGTCGCCAGCCGGATCGGGGGGCTGCCGTTCACCGTCAGCGACGGCACCACCGGGCTGCTCTGCGAGCCGGGCGACCCGGCCGACCTGGCGCGGCAGATCGCCCGGCTCCTGGATGATCCCCCGCTGCGGCGAACGATGGGCCTGGCGGGCCGCCGGCGCTTCGAGGAGGCATTCACCTGGGAGTCCGTGATCGAGAGCTACTACCGGCCGCTGCTGGCTCGCCGTGCCGCTGGGGCAGGTTTGTTGGGTGGGTGAAACCCACCAAAATATCAATGGGAATCGGTGGGTTTTACCCACCCTACACGGAGGCCGTGCGTGGAAATCCGTCGCGTGGCGGTGATCTACGATGATCGCGAGCGGCCCGAGACCACCGGCGTCCACTGCCGCCGCGCGCTGGAGTCGCTGGTCGAGGTGGTGCACTTCCGCCCCGATGCGCTGGCGGCCATCCCCGCTCGCGGCTTCGACCTGTATCTCAACATCGACGACGGCCTCGCTTATCACCTGCCGGCTGGTCTTCGGCCCTGCGTTTGGTGGGCCATCGATACGCATCTGAACTTCGCCTGGTGCCGCGAGAAGGCGGCCCGCTTCGATATCGTCTTGGCCGCCCAGCGCGACGGCGCCGCCCGGCTGGAGGCCGAGGGGATCGCGCCGGCAAGCTGGCTGCCGCTGGCCTGCGATCCCGAGATCCACCGCCGGCACGAGGTCGAGAAGGTCCACGACGTCGCCTTCGTGGGCAACCTCTTCCCCGGCCCGCGCACCGAGCTGATCGAACGGCTCCGGCGGCGGTTCCGCTCGATGTTCGCGGGCCGTGCCTACTTCGAGGAGATGGCCCGCATCTACTCGGCCGCGCGGCTGGTGTTCAACCGCAGCATCAAGAATGACGTGAACATGCGGGTCTTCGAGGCCGTGGCCTGCGGCTGGCTGCTCTTGACCAACGACCTGGTGGACAACGGCCAGGCGGAGCTGTTTCGCGACGGGGTGCACCTGGCGACCTACCGCGAGGCCGAGGAGCTGCTCGACAAGGCGGCGTACTACCTCCAGCACGAGGCGATCCGCGAGCGGATCGCCGCCGCGGGCCGCGCCGAGGCCGTGGACCGGCACACGTACCGGCATCGGATGCAGGCCGTGCTGGAGCGGGTCGATTACGACCGGGTGCACGGCTACGACGCCGAGCCGTCACGGCGGGAATGGACGCGGCAGGTCGCGCCGCTTTGCCGGGTCGCCTTCGTCACCGATGGGGGACTCGCCCAGACTGACTGGGCGAACTGGCGGGTGCTGCGGCAGGGGATCAGCCGCCCCACGGTCGAACAGGTCGAGGTCCCGGAGCATGACCGCGACGACCTGGCCTTCCTCGGGCAGCTCTATGGCCCGCGCTGGGAGGAGCTGGCGCCGGTGCGGCGGGAGTTCCGCATCAATGTGATCGCAGACGTTTTCGGGCGCGGGCTCTCGGCGGTCCTCCGCCGGCACCGGATCATCCTCGGCCCGCGCTACCCGAGCGCACCCGGCTACTGCAGCGATCGCGTCTATGTCGTGCTCGGCCACCGCGGCTTTTTCCTGGCGCCCGAGGTCGAAGGGATGCGGGATGAGGGCCTGGTGCCCGGCGTCCACTACGCCCCGCTCGGCGACGACCCGGTCCGCGAGATCCGCCATTGGCTCGCCCGGCCCGAGGAGCGGACCCGGATCGCGTGCCAGGGGCAGGAGCTGGTGCTGGGCTGGTTCACCTACGAAGATCGCGTCCGCGAGCTGAGCGCGACGATCGCCGCAACGTTGGATCCATCGGGAGGTCGGGCGGCCCAGCCTGACAGGATTCCGGAGGTCCCGTCAGGCGGGACAGCCTGACCAACAAGGGGACGCAGGCCGATGATCGTCACGTTGATCCCTTACTGCCCCCACACGGAGGGGAAGAACCTTGGCCTGGCGTACAACGAGCTGATGGCCAGGCTCCGCGATGACGACTGGCCCTGCTTCCTCGATCACGATGCCTGCTTCACCACCCCCGACTGGTACGCACAACTGGAGGAGATCACGGCCGGGTTGACCGAGCCGTG
>JAJPJC010000561.1 GCA_021324445.1 Isosphaeraceae bacterium | reverse complement strand
TGGAATTTGGAATCCGGTGCGGTGGTTCCGGCTCTCTGGAATCTGGAATCTGGAATTTGGAATCCGGTGCGGTGGTTCCGGCTCTCTGGAATCTGGAATCTGGAATTGAATTCCCAGTGCGGTGGTTCCGGCTCTCTGGAATCTGGAATTTGGAATCCGGAATTGACTAACCCGTCACGTTGGGAGCATCCCCATGAGAGCCCGAACGTTCCGGTGTCCGCTCGCCGTTTTCGCCCTGACTGCCTCCTGCCTCCTACCTCCTGTCTACAGCCAGGAGCGCAAGGTCATCGACGCCAACTTCCCCGGCGCCTATCAGGTCGAGGTGGCCGATGTCAACGGCGACACCAAGCCGGACATCATCGCCGTGGGGGGGAGCACCTGCGCCTGGTATGAGAACCCATCGTGGACCAAGCGGATCGTGAGCGGTCCGCGGCAGACGCCCGGGATCATCTCCAGCGCGACCGCCGACCTCGACGGCGACGGCAAGGCCGAGATCGCGATCGCCTACGAGTTCGCCATGAACGCGCCTTCGAGGGGAAAGCTGATGCTGGCCGTGCAGGGCAAGGCGCCGGATGAGCGCTGGACGCACATCCCGATCGCCGAGATTGGGAGCATCCACCGTTTGCGGTGGGGAGACCTCGACGGCGACCAGCGGCTCGACCTGGTGGTCGCGCCGCTGTTCGGTCCGGGGGCCCGGCCGCCGCGCTATGACGATCCCGCGCGTTTGCTCGCCTTCTACACGGAGGGCGACCCCAAGCTGGGCCGTTGGCACCGTTCCGCGTTGACTGCCCGACCGGTGATCCATGCGATCGAGGTTCGTTCGGTCGCTCCGGTCTCCGGCCATGCGATCGTCCTGACGGCCGACAACCAGGGAGTCTCCGTGATCGGCGAAAGGGTCCTGACCGACGGTCCTTCCCCGACGTTCACGGCCCGAGACCTGGTCACCGGCGCGACGGGGAAGGCTCCCCAACAAGGCTGTAGCGAGATCCATCTCGGCCGGCTGGCCGGCGGTCGACACATCCTGGCCACGATCGAGCCCTGGCATGGCAGCCAGGTGGTCGTCTATGACGAGCTGGAGCCCGATCTCCGCCGGTTCGGCGCGCGGACCGTGCTCGACGACACGCTGGAGGCCGGCCATGCCCTGTGGGTCGTCGACGTTGATGGCGACGGCGACGACGAGATCCTCGCGGGCCACCGCGGCAAGGATCACCGGGTCTCGATCTACGACTTCGATCGAGCCAAGAAGACCTGGACCCGCACCGTGCTCGACCGCGACATCGCCGCGCAGGACCTTCGGGGCGGCGACCTCGACGGCGACGGCGCCCCCGACGTCGTCGCCGTCGGCGGTGCCACGCACAACGTCGTCTGGTACCATTTCCAGAAGCCTTGACGCTGATTTCAAGAAACCCTGACGCTCGACTCGACGATCCCCCCGAGGGCGGAATCATGGTGCGCCATCATCCATCGGTCCGTCCACTCTGGCTCCTCGGAATCCTCGCCGGCCTGATGCTCGGACCTGGCCCACGCGCCGTCGCCCAGCCCGCCGACCCGGCCGCCATCGAGGAGGCCCGCGAACTCCAGGCCATGCGCCGCTTCCTCGCGCTGCTGGAGCGCAACCCCCGCCGCGGCACCGCGCTCGATCGCGTCTACGGCTTCCACGTCGAACGCGGCTCCCTCGACGACTTGCTCAAGTCCTATCGCGACCGCCTCGACAAGAATCCCCACGACGGCACCGCCTGGCTGATCCTCGGCCTGCTGGAATTCCAGCGCGGCCAGGACGCCGCCGCTGTCGCCGCCCTGCGCCACGCCGAGGCCGACCGCCCCGCCGATCCCCTGCCGCCCTATTACCTGGGACAAGCCCTGGTCCTGGTCGGCCAGCCCGACCAGGCCGCCGACGCCTTCGAGCGCGCCTTGCAACGCAAGCCCCTCCGCACCGACCTGCTGGAAATCTTCCAGGCCCTGGGCCGCGTCTACCAACGCACTCAGAAGACCGACAAGGCCCTCCAGGTCTGGCAACGGCTCGAGGCGCTCTTTCCCAACGACCTGCGCGTCCAGGAGCAGATCGCCGCCGCGTTAGCCGAGGAGGACCAGCCCGCGCTGGCCCTGCCCCGCTTCGAGACCTTGGCCAAGCGGGTGGCCGACCCCTTCCGCCAGGTGCAGCTTGCCATGCAGGCCGCCGAGCTGAAGGTCCGGCTGGGCAAGAGTGAAGAGGCCCTGCGCGACTTCGAGGCGATGCTGGGCAAGCTGCGGCCGGAGAGCTGGCTGCACCGCGAGGTCCGCCGCAAGATCGAGGAGGTCTTCCTCCGCAACGACGATCAGGCTGGGTTGGTGACTTACTATCAGCGCTGGACGGCCAAAGAGCCGGAGGACGTCGAGGCGTTGGTGCGGCTGGGGCGGACGC
Organism: Isosphaeraceae bacterium; assembly: GCA_021324445.1. Classification (GTDB taxonomy): domain Bacteria; phylum Planctomycetota; class Planctomycetia; order Isosphaerales; family Isosphaeraceae; genus JAJPJC01. The sequence goes on along the minus strand of JAJPJC010000561.1, from coordinate 26,397 downwards.
TGGCGGCGATGGGCCGCGTGGCCGAGGCGCAGACCTGGTATGAGAAGGCGATCCAGCGGGCGCCCGGCCGCCGCGACTTGCGGCTGGCCCTGATCGCGCAGCTCGCCCAGGATCAGAAGTACGCAGAGGCGGCCGCGCAGTACGAGGCGCTGGACAAGGCCGAGCCGAACAACCCGGACACGCTCCGCGATTGGGGCGCGCTGGTCTTGCGCGATACGTCCAGGCCGCCGGCCGAACGGAAGTCGGCGGCGGCGGCGATCTGGCGGAAGCTGCGGGCGGCCAGGCCCAACGATGCGGTGACCACCGCCCAGGTGGCCGACCTGCTCCGGCAGGCCGAGTTGGTCGACGAGGCATTGGCGCTGTATCGCCAGGCCTGCGCACAAGCACCGAATAATCCCCAGTATCGCGAGTACCTGGGGGAATATCTGCACCAGCTCAAGCGGCCGGCCGAGGCGCAGGCCGAGTGGGCCAGGATCGCCGAGGGCCCCAATCGCAACGCCAGGAACCTGGCGCGGCTGGCGGAGGTCCTGGCGGGCTTCGGCTATCTCAAGGAGGCCATTGCCCCACTCAAAGAGGCGGTCGACCTGGAGCAGGAGGACTTCGACCTGCGGCTGAAGCTGGCCGAGCTGTCGCACAAGCTGGAGCGGTACGACGACGCCGCGGCGCAGCTCCTGGCGGCGTCGAAGCTGGCGGAGAAAGCCGAGGAGAAGTCGGCGGTCCTGGAAGCTCAGGTGAAGAACGACCAGGCGGCCGGCCGGCTGGCTCATCGGATCGAGGCGATGCGGAAGGCGCTGGAGAGCGGCCAGGGCGCGACGGCCGAAGCCTGGGGCATCCTGGCCCGCTACCTGGAGGCCGACGGCAAGCTCCCCGAGGCGGTGCGCGCCGCCGATCGGGCGATCCAGACCGATCCCCGCTCGGTCCCCGCCTGGACGCTGGCCGCGCGAGTCCGGGAGTCGGCCGGCAACCTGGGCGACGCGGCCGACGCGATGCGGCGGCTGGCCGAGCTCGATCGCAAGAACCGGGCCGAGTATCTCACCGGCATCGCCAAGCTCGAATCACGGCTGGGGCGGATCGAGGCCGCGTTGAAGGCGGGCCGCGACCTCCTGGCCGCGGCGCCGGGGAACCCCGAGCATTACGAGTTCTTCGCCCAGTTGTGCTTCCAGCTCGGCCGCTCGGATGAAGGGCTGGACGTGCTGAGGCGCGCGGCGCGGATCAACGCCAACGACCCCAAGATCACGCTCACACTGGCCGAGACCCTCGCCGGGCTGTATCGCACCGACGAGGCGATCGAGATGTACTGGCGGGCCTTCGACAAGGCCGAAGACCTCGACGCCAAGCTCGGTACGGTGAGCCGGCTGACCGAGCTCTACCTCCAGCGCAACCAGTTCGACCGGCTGCTGACGCGACTCCAGCACCAGGAGCGCGACGCGCGGCCGGGCGCCGGCGAGCCCCAGCAGCGCGACGTGGCCATCTGCATGGCCCAGGCGTATGCCGCCTCCGGCGATCTGGGCAGCGCCCGCGCCGAGCTCGAGCGGCTGCTGGCCGCCAACACCCGCGACACCAAGCTGCTCCAGCAGCTTTCCAAGCTGTCCGAGGAAGAGGGCGACCTGGAGACGGCCGCGCGGTATCAGAAGCAGCTCGAAGACCTGGCCCCCAGCGATGAGGGGGCGCAACGCCTGGCGCAACTGTATGCCCGCGCCGGCGAGCTGGAGGAAGCCCAGGCGGTCTGGTCGAAGATCGCCGCGGGAAAGAGCCAGGCGCACCGGATCTTCCAGGCGCTCGACAACCTCCTGGCCAACCACAAGTACGCCGCCGCCCTGGAAACAACCGAGGCCCTGGTCCGCAAGGACCCGAAGGACTGGGAGGCGCTCTATCGCCAGGGGGTGGCGCTGGCGTCTTGCGACAAGCCCGCCGAGGCCGAGCAGCGGTTCCGTGCCCTGCTCGAGCTGACCGTCGCCGACGACGAGAAGAGCGCCGTCATCAAGGCCATGAGTCGCGATCCCAGGCTGAAGGCGGCCGGCACGCCGGCCTCGTCACCCAGTCGCAACGCGACCATCCCGCTCGAAGATCGCCTCGGCGCGATCTTCCAGGTCCGCATGGCCTGCAAGCTGGATAACCGCGAGGTTTATTACGCGCCCGGCTCACGGCCCTCGATCTGGTCGCCTCCGGACTTCGGCCAGGCGCGGATGGCCGCCCTGGGCTGGCTGCTCAGCCTGGCTCAGAAAGAAAGCCCGGCGCGGGCCAATGAATTCTTGACCCGGGTGCGCCAGTCGGCTGAGCAGACGCCGTCCGACCTCCGCGCGCTCTGGGATTGGTTCTACCTGTGCGGGCTGCGCCAGGATAACCTGGGCGTGCTGGCCGCCGGCCGAGCCCTCAGCCGCGCCGCGCCGACGGACCCGCTGGCCCTCTGGGCTTATCTCTACGCGATCGGCGGCCGGTCGCTCGGCGCCGGCCAGCGCTATTACATCTCCCAGTTCCGCGGCCCGCAGAAGGACACCACCCCGCCCCTGGAGAAGGATGAGCTGGAGCACGTCCTGGCCTGCTACCGGTCGCTCCGGACCCGGCGCCCCGAGCTGGCCCAGGCCCAGATCCTCCAGAATGTCTCCGACGAGCTGAAGCGGGCCAAGCGGGTCGAGGACGAAGAACGGTTCTACCGCGAGGCCGTCGCGGGCTCGACGCAACTGGCCCAGATCGTCGGCGCCTTCGCGATGGCCTCGCAGCGCGGCGATGTCGAGGGGCTGATCCAGCTCCGCGACCGCTACGAACGGCTCCAGCCGTGGCGCAGCTCCTGGTCCTTCTCCACGGGCTCGTTCTATTTCCACGGGCCGGGCACGGCGTTCTCCCAGGGCATGGGCGCCTGCGCCGAGCGGAAGGCGTATGGCGACATCCTGCGGCTGCTCGACTTCAACCTGGCCGCCGTCCGCCGCCGGATGGAGCGGCAAACGCCCGGCGCCGCCCGCGCCCGACGTGCCCGCACCGCCTCATCCGGACGACCGACCGCTCTGCCCTACACGATCTGGGTTGGGAAGACCGCGCGAAATATCCAGATCGCCTTCCCGCTCCCCAACGAGTACCTCGATGATGTTGCGATCCAGGTCCTGCGCACGGCCTACGAGATTTTCAAGCGCGACGACCTGGTCAGCGACCTGGTCGCCCACTTGCGCCGCCAGGCCGAGGCGGCCCAGACGCCGGCCGACGCCATCTACCCCCGCTTGGCCTTGAGCGACGTCCTCTGGTGGAATGACGACAAGGACGAGGCCATCGCCGAATTCACCAAGGTAGCCGAGGCGTCCAGGGCCGAGTCGGACCTGCGGCTCGACCTGGCCGAGCTCCTGGAGCAGCAAGGCCAGCGGGCCGACGCCCTGGCCCTGGCCGAGAGCGTCCAGCCGCAAGACAACACCACGATGAAGCGGCGCGAGGAGCTGGCCCTGCGGCTGGCCGTCGCCAGCGGCGACCTGGAGCGCGCCCGCCAGGCCGCCGAGCGGCTCTTCGGCCTCCGCCTCGACACCGACACCCAGGTCCGCCTGGCCGGCCAGATGCACCAGCTCGGCCTGCACGAGCTGGCCGAGGCCGTGCTGAGCCGCGCCCGCCGCCGCGCCGGCAACAAGGCCACGGCGCTGGTCGGCATGATGCTCCAGTACCAGCGCCAGGGTCAGCTCGACGTCGCCGTGCAGGTGGCCATGCAGATCCTCCGCTCGACCACCGCGACCCGCCAGACCAATCCCAACGTCTATTATGCCGAGGACCCCGACGCCAGCCGCACGGCCGCCATCGGAGTCCTGGCCCGCTCCGGCCGGCTCCCTCAGCTCATCGACAGGGCCAACGAGCAGCTCAAGAAGACCCCCAATGCCATCCAGATCCACCAGGCGCTGGCCGACTACTACAAGGCCGCCGGCCAGCGCGACAGGGCCCGCGCCGAGCTGGACCGCATGATCGCCCTGCGCCCCGACGACACCAACCTGCGCCTCCAGGTCGCGCAGCAGCTTGTTCAGGAGGGCCAGGCCGCCGCGGCGGTCGACCAGTACAAGGTCATCCTCGAGAAGGATCCCGCGTTGGTCAGCCGGCGGTTCTTCGAGGTCCAGCGCATCTTCCAGCAGGCCCGCAAGACCGACGAGCTGATGAACCTGCTCGAGACCATGGACCTTCGCCGGCTCGGCAACTGGTCTTATGTCTTCAACGTGATCAGCAACCTGCTCCAGGACGACACCCTGCGCAACCGGGCCATGAACCTGGTGCGCAAGGCCTGGGAAGCCTTCCCGGACGATCGGTCGAACCTGCTGAGGTACCTGGGCCGGGGCGACCTCTGGCAGATGCCCGAGATGTACGACTACGCCGTCGAGTCCCTGGTCCCGACGAAGGCGGCCTTCGCGCCCGCGATCCAGTGGAATACGCTCAGCCAGATCCTGTCCTACTCCCCTGACGGCCGGATGAACTCGGTGCTCTCGCAGCTCCTGGACCTGGCCGCCAGCCAGGGGCGGCTCGACGAGCTGGCCGCCCGGGTTGATGCGGCGCGCGGCGAGCTGCCCGGGTGGACCGCCGGGGCCGTGGTCCGCGCCTTGATCGACTGCCGCCTCGGCCGGTACGACCGGGCCCAGTCGCTGGTCCGCCAGCTCCTCGACTCGTCACAGGATCAGGGCATCCCTTCCAACGTCCTCTGGGTGCTCGGCGCCGAGCTCGAGGGCCACGCCCCGACCCGCGACCTGGCCATCGCCGCCTATGAGGCAACCCTCAAGGGGGATGGCGACGACCCGTATTCCCGGCTCCAGTTTGACTACGGGCCGGCCAGGCGGCTGGTGAGCCTGTACGCCCGCGAGGATCGCCGGGAAGACGCCCGCCGGGTGCTGGTGCGCTTCGCCAGAACCGCGGAGGTCTCCTCCAACGTCATCTATCCCCCCGGTTACATCGAGCAGATGAAGATGCAGGGGCTCGGCTCGGCCGCCGGGCAACTGCTGGAGCTGGGCTACGCCGCCGACGCCATCACCCTCTATAGCGAGGCGCTCGCCCTCGCCAGCGAGGTTTCTCCAGGCGGTGCCCAATACCTCGGGAATCCCGACGGTCTGGCGCGGCAATACCGCGACAGCCTCACCAAAGCCCTCGAGCAGCTCAAGCCGGAGGACATGGCCGCGGCCGTGAGCCGCATGATCGAGGAAGACGAGGCGGCTCCCCCGCAGACCAAAGGGCCGGCGTCGACGAAGGCCGGCGCTGGAGCCCCAACCGGTCGGAAAGCCCCGAAGCGCGATCAGTTCCTCGACCTGATGGTGCTGGTGCACCCGCGCGAGCTGGACAAGGCCCGGGTGCGCAGCCTCCTGGCCGACGCAATTTCGGCGCCGGCGCCCTCGGCGGCTGCGGGCGTGACGAAGGGTCGCGAGCAACTGGCCGCCTCGCTGGAGGCGGTGGGACGGAAGCGGCCGGACGACCTTTCGGTCGCGATCGCCGAGGCGCTGGTGGCGTTGAGCTCGGGCCACGCCGGGCGGATCGGACCGGCCCTCGATCGCTTGAGCCGCCTGGTCGAGAAGACGCCGATGGATCCGCTCCCCGACGGCACCCGCCCCAATGCGCGGCAGCGCGCCGAAGCCGCGCGACAGGTCCCGCTCTGGCTGGTCGCGCGCGCCTGCTGGAACCAGAAGGAGCCGGCCAAGCTGGCCGGCCTTGCCGATCGACTGGCCGATCGGGCGCTGGAAGCGGCCCGGCGCCAGCCCGAGAACCAAACCCGGCTGGCCATGCTCCGCGAGCGCGGCGAGCTCGCCCTGGCGCGGGGCGATCGCAAGGCCGCCGAGGCCGCCTGGACCCGGATGCTCGAGATCGTGCTGGAGACCGACCGGCCCAAGCCCAGGCCGGCGAAGCCGGCGCCGCCCGCGGCGGTCCCGCCCAGGCCGGTTGCACCCAGGCCCCGCGTCACCTCGATGGCGCCGGCACTTGATCCCTCCTTTCCCCCCCTTGGTCAGGGGGGGTCAAGGGGGGTGGGAGCTCGCCCCCAGGTCGCGATCAGGCGAGTCTCGTATCAGCCCCCACCCGCTCCCACTGCCGCCCGCCGCGCCCCATCCCAGGCCGTCGTACCGCGGAGTCCTCGCTCCACCGCGCCCCGATCGGGGCTGCCGATCCTGACCTTGGACCGGTTCGAGCAGGCGATGCAGATTGCGCGGCTGGCCGCCGAGCAGGACATGCCCGAGCTCAGCGCGCGGGCGGTGCGCGAGGCGTTGCGGGGCGGGCCGCCGGTCGTGCCGGCCCCCAACCCCAACCAATCGCGCGTGATCATCCGCTCGACGCGCGGCGGCATCGACGAGGGACCGCCCGACGAGGTCTCGCCCAAGGTCGTCGCCTACGTCGTCGAGCTGGAACGGATCTGGCAGAAGCACCGCGTGCCGGCCGAGCTGGTCTACCGGGCCTTGCGCGAGGCCGTGCTGCCTCCGGGCCGGCCCACCGAGGTGTTCCTCTACGCCCCGCCGCTGAACACCACGGCCCTGCGCCGGCCGCAGAGCGTCGGCGCCAAGCTCGCCGATTGGGCGGTTCGCGCCGGCCAGGTCGACGACCTGCGGCGCACCCTCGCGACCCGTCGCGGGCAGGCGATCGCGGAGCTGCCGGCCGCGATCCTGGCCACTCAGCTCGCGATCGCCGCCGGCGACTCCGCCGGGGCCCGGCAGGCCCTGCGCGCCATCGCCGCCCGGACGAAGAACGACTCGTCCCGCGCGACCTCTGAGCTGGCCTGCCATGCCGCCATCCCGGCCCTGGATCGACCCCAGGCCGAGGTCGCCGCCGCGGCCCTGGAGGTCCTCGACGCCTGCGCCAAGGGCCTCGAGAGCGCGAACTCTCCTCAAGGCGAGCCGCTGAGCACGCTGCTGCTCATGCTGGCCCGGCGCCAGCTCCGCCAGGGCGACGCGGCCGGGGGTCGCAAGCGGCTCGAGGATTACCTCGAGGCCATGGAGAAAACCGCCAGCCGCTACGGCGGCGACTATCCGCTGTATCTCCGCAAGCAGCAGCTCCAGCGGGTGGCTTCCGAGTACGCCCGCGCCGGACTCTGGTCCGACGCGCTGGCGGCCCTGGCGCGCTACTTCGATGCGCCGACCTATTCCGGCGGCGATCCGCCCGTGGACGACGCCCTGGTGCGCGTCTTGCACCGGCTCGACGCGATGCCGGCCCGGGAGCGGTACAACACGCTCCACGACTGGACCATGCCGGCCAAGGATCGGCGCGCCGTGCGCGTGCTGACCTCCCTGGCCGCCCAGGACACGGCCCCGGAGGTCTTCGCGCGGGCCACGGCCGGCTCCAGCTCCAGGCCCGGACCGGCGCCCGCCGTCGCCGGCCGGGGCGAGGATCGGTCCGACGTGGTGAGCACGGCCACCGCCCTGATTGAGGCGGCGCGGCAGGCCGGCACCCTGGACCAGCTCGCTGACGAGGCGCGGGCGGCGGCCGAGCAGAAGATCGAGAATGCCGAGGTCCTGCACTTGCTCGTCGAGCTGGCGCGCGGCCAGGGACGGGCCGTCGCGCCCCGGATCGAGGCGCGCCTGGCCGAGCTGATCAAGGAGAACGCGGCCCATGCCGCCGCGATCCCGAGCCAGCCGGTCCAGGGGATCGCCACCCGCGTCGCCCGCTCCGCCCCGATCAAGTTCCCCTGGACCGACCATCTCCTGGCCCGCGCGGCGGTCCAGGCCGGCGAGCCGGCCGGCAGCCTGGGCCTGCGCCTGATCCGGGCTCTGGTCGACCGCGCCGAGCGGATCAACGACTGGCCCCTGCTCTCGCGGCTGCGCGCCGACCTCGCCGAGGCCACGGCCCGACGCGCCGGCGCACCGGCCGTGCTCGCTCAGGTCGGCCTGGCATCCTGGCACGCAGCGGATACGCGCCCGGGCCATTACCTCTTGACCAGCGAGCCGCCCACGTACTGGCTCGCCCATCAAGGGCATGTCGCCCACCCGTCCGGGTCGACGACCGATCTCCTCCTCTTCGATTATCCGCTCACCGGTTCGTACGAATTCTCGGTCGACAATTACGCCGGACCCTCGACGCGTTCGGTTGTCGAGCACCACGGTATGGGCATCCTGCCTTCCACGGCGCAGGAGGTGGGAGGGGGTGTCTCGTTCACCATGACCGGTCATACCGAGTATCTCACGATCCCCTGGCGATTGTCCCGCCCTCACGGCTGGAACCGCCTGACCATCCAGGCCACTCCCGGGAAGGTCCGCTACCTGGTGAACGGCCACCTGCTCCACGAGGACGACGATCCCAGCCCCACCAGCCCCTGGATCGGCCTGCTCACCTCGCCCCAGCGGCATTCGGTCTGGCGAAACCTGTCGCTCCGGGGCCAGCCGGTCATCCCGCGCGAGGTGCGGCTCAGCCAGGGCGATCGGCTCGAAGGCTGGGTCTCCAGCTTCTACCTCGAGACGCGCCCCCCGCGGTGGGGCGCGGCCTCGAATGACCAGTACGGCAACGCGCTCAGTGGCCGCCCGGCCGGCTCCGTGCCGGGCGGGACCAGGGCCTCGATCCGTGCGCGGACCAGGACGAAGACCCCGGTCAATCTCGATGACTATGATTGGGCGGCCCAGGACGGCGTGATCCATGGCCGCCGTCTCCTGAGCGGCACGTCGCCTCGCATCTACCGCGGCTATGACCCCGAAGGCTCGGGCACAGAGGCCGACCAGAGCCGGCTCTACTATCTCCGGCCGCTCAAGGACGGTGATTCGATCACGTATGAATTCCTCTACGAGCCCGGCCAGGTGATGGTCCACCCGTCGGTCGATCGGCTGGCCTTCCTGCTGGAGCCTGAAGGCGTGAAGGTCCACTGGATCACCATGGGCGGCGGCGATCGATCCGGCCTGCCTGCCGACAACGCGGTCGAGGAGCCCGGCAACCGCCGCGGACCCACCCCCCTGCCCCTGAAGGCCGGCGCGTGGAACCAGCTCAAGCTCGCCCTCAACGGCGATCGGCTCACGCTCGATCTGAACGGCCAGGCGATCTACCAGCGCGCGATGGAGCCGACCCTCGGCCGGCAGTTCGGCCTGTTCCACTACAAGGACCAGACCGCCAGCCAGGTGCGGAACATCGTGCTCCGCGGCCGATGGCCCGAGGCACTCACCCCGCAGCAACTGGCCGCGCTCCTGGAGCCGGACCCCGCCGCGCCCCATTCCGAGGCTGACCGCCGCGCGCGCCATGCCGTGATCGGTGAGCCGATCTTCGCTCTCGAGGCCGGCGCGGTCGTCGAACCGCTCCTGCTGGCCGAGCCCTCGGATCGATACCAGCTCCTCGCCGACTGGGTGCTGCCGTCGCCGGATCACCCGGTTTTCCGGCTCGAGGGTGAGTACACCCCCTCGTTCCTGGCCGGGGTGGTCGAGCCGGTCGCGCCCGCGCCGGGGACACCCCGCGATCAAGCCCCCCCGGCTGGAGTCCGGTTGCAGACCGGCGGCGTGATCCTGACGCCGGCGGCCGAACTGGTGGAGGCCGCGCGGGAGCTGGGCAAGCTCGACGAGCTGGCGCGGCGCGTGGACCAATCTCAGGTCCCCGAGGACGACAACCGCGCGGTCAACCAGCGCGGCCGCCTGGCGCTCCTGGCCCTGATCCAGATCGCCCGTGGCGATGATGCGGCGGCGGCGAGGTCGATCGAGACGATCCGGCCGATGCTGGAGAAACGCCCCCTCGATCAACCGGAGTGGATGCGATGGCCCGAGCTGACCCTGGCCGCCCGAGCCCTCGATCGGCCGACCCTCCGCCGGCCGGCCCTCGCACTGCTGGAAACCATGACCGACCAGGCCGGCAAGACCGCTCCCAATGAGTTGTGGACCCAACACGTGAAGAGCCTCCGGGCCCGGGCCGAGCTCCTGGTAGAGCAGGACAAGGGCGAACCGAAGAGTGCTCGGCCGTTCGGGACCGATCCCGAGACGCCCCTGTGGGCGCGCGTCACGCCGACCCGGGCCGAGACCCGCGGCGACGGCTGGCCCATCGCGCACTGGTCTGCCCGCGACGACCAGTTGACCCACTCTCCCGGTCACGAGCAGGATTGGTTGTACCTGGCCATCCCCCTGCGGGGTGACTTCCAGCTCGACTGCGAGCTGACCTCGGCGCCCGGCCGGGAGATCCGCGTCGCCTACGGCGGCCTGGCGATCGGTCCCAAGGCCGATCTCAAGCACCTGGAGCGCACCCCGATCGGCCGACCCGCGACCGATCTGACTATGAATCCGCCCCTGGAGAAGCTGGGCGAGTGGTACCCGTTCCGCCTCGTCGTCAAGGCGGGCCGGGTGACGGCCCTGATCAACGGCCGCAAAGTGCACGAGGCGCCCTTACCCCCGGATGGCGATCCCTGGCTGGCCTTCCTCTGTCCGGCCTTGCAGACGGGCGGCGCGCGCAAGGTCGCGATCACGGGCGATCCTCAGGTCCCCGAGACGCTCAAGCTCTCGGCCCTCCCCGAGCTATCCGGCTGGCTGGCCGGCGAGTACCACGAGACCACGACCGGCGAGAACCCGGACTGGGACAAGCGGGGCGAGGAGATCGTCGGCCGGCTGCTGGAGGAGATCCCCGGCGCCCAGCAGGAGAGTGTTCTCCGCTACCACCGGCCGATGGTCGAGGACGGCCGGATCGCCTACGAGTTCTACTACGAGCCGGGCAAGGTGATGGTCCACCCGGCCCTCGACCGCCTGGCCTTCCTGCTGGAACCCGACGGCGTGAAGATCCACTGGCTGACCGACGGCGCCTCCGAACGGACCGGCCTGGCGCCGGAGAACACCCGCGACGAGCCCGAGAACCGCCGCGGTGCATCCTCGCTACCCTTGAAACCGAAGAGCTGGAACCGCCTGGTGCTCAGCATGGCCGGCGATCGCGTCACGCTCCAGCTCAATGACCAGGTCATCTACGAGCGGACCATCGAGCGGACCAACCAGCGCGGCTTCGGCCTGTTCCACTACGCCGATGCGACCCAGGTGCGGGTCCGCCACGTCACCTACGAGGGCAAATGGCCCCGCTCCCTGCCCGCAAGTTTGCGGCCCAGGTAGGGCCGGCTCTGCCGGCCGGGATCGGGCCGACCGCTGCTCGACATTTCCCCGATCCGGCGATCCCGGCCAGACTGAATTCACGACCCGGCGACCTGGACGGTGATCCCATCGGCGTCGGGGAAGTAGATCCGGTTCCCTTCGCGGCGGGGCTTCAGTCCGGCGGCCTTCAGCGTCTCCTCGGCTCGGTCGGCGCTGTAGCCCTTGATGGCGTAGCAGTAGTGGTTCAGGCCGGGCGTTTCGCCCCGGAAGAGAGTGAGGAAGAAGTCGTCGCCGCTGCCCAGGAAGCAGTTCTCTTCGCCCGACTCCCTGATGACTTTCAGCCCCAGGTGCTTGATGTACCAGTCGCGGGACCGGGGTACGCTGCGGACGTTCAGGGCGACGTGATCCAGGCCCGTGGCCTGGAAGGTCGCGGCGTCTCCCTGGCGGGCCTCGGCCGCGCCGGGCATCGCGGCCAGGGCGGCCCCCAGTCCCATCAATCGGGAAACCAACTGGCGGCGGGAGAGCAAGCCCCGCTCGAAGTCCTCGACGAGCGTCTCGGCGATGTCGGGTTGCATGATCAGCCTCATCTGGGAGAATGTCGGTCAGGCTGGGATGACACGGACACACGGCCGCGAGCGGCCCATTCGCTGCCCCAGAGCCTCTCACAGAGCGGTTCACGCTCGCAAGAGACATGCGATCGACCCTTCGACCCCAGGGCGAATCCGGGAACGATGAAAGCCATCATCCTCGACGGTTACGGCGGGAGTGATCGGCTCCGGCTCATGGATCGGCCCGAGCCCAGCCCACAGGCCGGTGAGCTCCTGGTCAAGGTCCGCGCGGCGGCGGTCAACCCCGTGGACTGGAAGATCCGCCGCGGCGATCTCCGGCCGATCCTCTGGCTGCGCTTCCCCTACATCCCCGGCGGCGACATCGCGGGCGAGGTCGTGGCGGCCGGCCCGGGCGTGACCCGGTTCCAGCCCGGCGACGCCGTCGTTGCGTTCGTGGACATGAAGCGCGGCGGCGGCTATGCCGAGCGTGCGGTCGTGAAGGAGTCGGCGGCGGCCCTCAAGCCGCAGTCGCTGAGTTTCGCCGAGGCCGCCTCCCTGCCGATCGCCGGGGTCACGGCACTCCAGGCGCTGCGCGACGCCGGCCGGCTTCGGGAAGGAGGCTCGGCCTTGATCCATGGCGGTGCCGGCGGCGTGGGCCACTTCGCCGTCCAGATCGCCAAGGCCATGGGTGCCAGAGTGACCGCGACCTGCGGCCCGTCCAACGTGGCCTTCGTCGAGTCCCTCGGGGCCGACTCGGTGATCGACTACACGAAGGAGGAGTTTCCGCGCCGACCCGATCGGTACGACGTCGTCTTCGACGCCGTCGCCAAGAGTTCGTTCCCAGCCTGCCGTCACCTGCTCGAGCGGGGCGGGGTCTATGTCACGACGCTGCCCGACCCGGGGGTCCTCTTCTGGGGCGCGGTCCAGGCGCTCGCCGGGCTGTTCGGGCCGGCGCCGCGGGCGAAGTTCCTCATGGTCCGCCCCCAAGGGACCGACCTCGAGTTCCTCGGCCGGCTCGCCGACGAGGGCCGGCTCCGGCCATCCCTGGCCCTGACGCTCCCGCTGGAGCGCTCCCGCGAGGCCCAGGACGCCAGCCAGGAAGGGCACGCGCGCGGCAAGATCGTGCTGGAGGTCGGCTCCTGAGGGCGCCGCCCGCGTGTCGGAAACCGGATTCGACCATGGCCTGAAGTTCTTCCCGATGGATCCCGGCCGCCGGGATAGTGCGTGGGAAGCCCTTGACACCCGTCTGAGACTCGCTTTACAACGATCTCGGGTGAGGCTCAATCGACTCGGCCTGGTCATGATCAAGGGCCGGGACGATCCGTCCCCCTTCTCTTGAGGACCTTACCACGCGCCGACCGGCCCTCGGGCGTCGGATCGTGAAGTGGTCCCACGCCTGCGCCTTTGGGGCACCCCTGGCCCTCCTTGGGGCGATCGCGGTGCTCGGCCAGGACATCCCCCGGCGTGGCAGCGAGCGGCCCCACGCGGGTGGTCTCTACCCGAGGCTGCCGGGTGCGGTCGTGAAGGCCCTCGACGGGATCGGAACCGACGCGCCCTTCGACGTCGCCCGGTTCTTCGCCGCCGTGCCCGGCGACCGCAACGCCGCGCCGCTGTACCTGGACGCCTTCTTCGAAGTCGGCTCCGATGTGGCTGTCTGCTTCCCCGAGGGGCCCGAGCGGGACCGTCGGAGCCGGGCCGCCGAGGATCGGATGAGGCGCTATCTGGAGCTAGAGAGGGCGCTCCGGCACGACCCGCAGGGCGTTCCCGCGGAGGCGATCGACGCGGTCATCGCGCTGTACGAAACGGGGTTCCGAAAGCTCGCCGAAGCGCAGCGGCGCGATCGGTGCGTCTTCGAGACGCCCTTGGGGCTCGAGGAGATCCTCTGCCACGCCCAGGCTTCCCGGCAGGTCGCCCGGATCGCGATGCTACGAACGCGGCGCGCGGTCGATCGGGGGGAGTACGATGCGGCGATCCGTGATGTCGAGGTCGTGCTCCGGCTGGTGCGCGACCTGAGGCCCCGCGGCAACATGCTCACCCAGCTCGTGGCGGCGGCCATCACTCGGGTCGTCTGCTTCGCTATGATCGAACCGATCGTCGCCGCTCCGAGGCTCCGCGTCGAGCACTGCGACCGCCTGCTCAAGGGGCTCCTCGACCACGAGGCCAGCTCGTTCGACGGCTCTGCCGAGGGACTCCGCGCGGAGTATCTGTTCGCTCGGATCAAGCTCCGAGAACTTGCCCTGAAGCAGCCACAAGGTACCCCGCGGGCCGCGCCCGACGATCTCGCCCGGGCGGTGGGCGATACGAATGATTACTACCGCACGCTGCTAGGCCTCGACGGAGTCCCCCATGCTCAGCGCCTCCAGAAAATCGCCACCCTGAAGATCCCTCAGGGTGACGACACCTGCTCCCGGGTGATCAAGACGATTCGGCAGTCAGTCGAGTTAGCGTCGTTCACGCAGCAGCTCGGCCAGATGAACGCGAGCCTCCATGCTTTGGAATGCATGATCATCATGCGGCGCTGGCAATTGATGCACCGCGGCTTGCCTCGCGCCTTGGCCGTGCCCGTCAAGGACGCCGGGCTGAAAGCCATCCCGACCGATCCCTACGATGGCCAGCCGATGAGAGTGGCTCTGCTTGGGAGCCCGCCGGTGGTCTACTCCGTGGGCCGGGACGGTCGCGATGACGGGGGGTCAGAAGGACTCGAACTACGACACCCGACCCGGCGACCTGCTCTATCGCATGCCGCCGGTGCCGGCCCGGCACTAGCTCACCCGCCTCGTTGCTGCGGACGTCCCGCTAACTCGCCACGGAGCGCTGCCGGACAGCAGGACCGTAGCGAGCAACAGGCCCCACCCTACTCCCGGGTGCCCATCCGCCCCGGCCACAATCGGAACAGCCACTGCCACAATCGGAACAGCAAATAACTAACACTTGCTATTACAGGGACCAGCACCGCCGCAAGAGCGACGAGAGCCCCTACCAAGGCCCAATCGACCTCGCCCTCGACGGCATGGAGTGCAGCATTCGTAAGAGCAAGAACGGCCACCACGAGTATCGCGGCGGCCGCGGCGGTGTAGTTGACGAATACACGCCTGGGCGCTGGGAAGGGTAGCGTGCTTTGGGAAGGAACGGGCACGATGGCCTCGGGCGACACGTGCGTCAATTCCAGCCTCTGCTCGTCAGGGGTGTTGACGAACTCGACTCGGAAAACCTTGGCCGGGTACCCTCCAACCACCACCTCGCCTTGCCCGCCGTAGGGCGACACCGAGTTCGGGCGTCGTTCGTTGCAGAGGACGGCGAGGCGAGCCAGGATCGCCCGGAAGACCGATTTGCGCAGCGGTACGTCAATCATCCCGTCCGGGCCACCCCTCAAGGAACGTACGCGGCAGCGACCATCGCGCCAGTCGAATCGAAGCCCATGTTCCTGGCACGCAGCCAACAGGTCATAGACCAAGCCGACGAGATGGTTGGTTGGATGCAGCAATGCGTCGTTAACTCGCTCGAGCGGAGATGATGCAGGATTCATGGGCATTCAAGGGGCATGACCCTCCTCCGCAGAGTCGGCCAGGCTGCCCGCAATTCTTCCAAGCCCGCGCCTTCATCGAATTGGACGAACCCTTGGCTCAGGGGGAAATACTTCTCATCGACAGCTCGGGCAAGGACATCGTCTGGGACATCAACCACTAGTATAGCGGGGCCTCCCTCGTCCGGGAATCCTGCGGCCTTACGGCAGGCATAATCCTCCGGCCTGCCGACTGCCTCGAACGGGCCGAACACGAGGCTGACCGCGAAAGACTCGGCCTTGTCCATGCCGTTTGGTTCGACGAAGTCTGGGTCCGGCCCCCGGTTTTCGATCAGCTTGGCCCGGCGCTGCGTTGTGCCGTGGAGCAGGATCGTCATGGCCATGCCTGTTGGCCGAATGAAAACTTGCGAGACGGAAGGCGACTCAATCGGCGTTGACCTTCAAGTAGTCCGAACCTCAAGACTGGCCCTCCGATTCTCGCCAGAGGTCCCCGAAACCGCAACAGAGTCGGAACCGAAACGCGACCGCGCGCGAGCGGAGATCGTGAGTCGAAACGCGATCCTCGGCCCGGGATATGCAGCGTGCAGGGCATGATCCCTGACAGTCCTGAGCTTGCCAGGACTGTTTTCACGGCGGTACGCTTGCGTCAGACATCGGAGAGCGAACGGGGCGACTCCGCGATCCGTACCGACCGAGCTGTCTCAGAACAGGGAGCGGGGCATGGCCGAGGGAGGACAGGGATTGTCCAGGTCGCTTCCCCAACGCGCGGTCTGCGCCCGGGCGACGCTCCTCGCCGTCGCGATCGCCACGACCGGGAGTACCGCCGCGCGCGCGGCGGACCGGGCCGTTCGCCTCGCGGATGCCACCGAGCTGGGGACGTTCAACGTGGGCCCGGCGCGGGCGGTCGTCCAGAAGGCCCGCGAGGGCGACCACCTTGACCTGGATTACACGATCCCGCGCGGTGCGGCTGCGGGTCTCTATGCAAAGGCGTTCCCCGGTGGATTGGGCCCCGATCGCGCCGACGTGGTCCGCCTGGCCGTCACGGCGTCGAACCCGGATCAGGCCCGGCACGTCGGGGTGGCCATCGAGATCAAGGGCACGGCCGGCGTGCAGCGCATTCCCGTGGAGGTCCACACCGACTGGACCCCGACCGGGGAGCTGGTGGACTGGCCGCGGATCGGGACGCTCAAGGAGGTCGTGGTCTCCGTCACTCCGGCCGGTGATGCCGCGCCTGCGCAGGGGATGATCGCGATCGACGCGCGGTTCGAGCGACTCTCCCCGCTCCAGCGGCTGAGCCTCTCCCCGGTGGCGAGACTCGGCGGCGTCCTCCTGGCCGGCCTGCTCGTCGCCCTGTTGACAGCTCTGCTGCGATCGGTCCTCGGCCGGCAGTCGACCTCCGCTACCGCGAGCTTCCCCGCGCGACGGCTCGAAGTGGAGTCGAGCTGGCTCCGAGGACTGCGGGCCGATCTCGTCCGGGGCGCGGGGACCGTGTTCATTGCCCTGCTGGTGATCGAGATCGCCCTCATCGGCGACAAGCGCCCCCTGGAACTCGGCTGGACCGCCGTCTGGGTCGCCCTCGCGGGCGCGGCCATCGCCCAGTGGTGGAAATACGGGCTGACCGGCCGCCACCTCACGCCCGCGGAAGTCTTCCAGGACATGATCGCGACGGGCTGCCTGGCAGCCTCTTCCAGCTCGATGGCGCTCCTCCAGGCGCCCGCCGCCTGGCCCGAGCTGCTCCTGCTCAGTCAGGCCGCCGCGGCTGCCTTCGCCCTGGTCTACCACGCGGCCAACGCCGGGCGACTGGCCACGTCGGGCCGTCACCTGGGCGCCGCCGGCGCGCTGATCGTCGGAGCCCCCTACGTCGTCGGCGGTTTGACGCTGCTCGAATCCGGCGGCCTGTTGCAAGACCTGGGCGGCTTTCTCTCGCTCGGGGCGCTGGCGGCCTGGCCGGCGGTGCGGGAATTCCTGGGCCGGGTCGTCGTCATTTTCTGCTTCAACGAGGCGGTGGCCAACGGGCTGAGCCTGGTGATGAAGCGCAGACCGATCGAGTCACCCAGGGCTCACGGGGCGATGCTGGGCGTGGCGGCCGCCGCGATCGTGGCGCCCTGGATCGCCGGGTTCGGTTCGGGTGCCACGGTGGCCTCATGGCCCCCCCTGCCCCGGCTGTTCGCCACGGTGTTGACGACCCTCCTCTCCCAGGCCGGCCTGTGGGCCGAGGCTTACCTGATCACCGGGCTGGCCATGGACGCGATCCATGGCCAGGCGCCCTCACGAAGCTCGATCGCCGACCATCCGGTCCGCGGGATGACCCGGGGGATGGTGTACAGCGGGACGTACATGGGGATCCTGCACGTGCTGGGCGCACTGGGAGACGTGCCGGCTCTGCGATCGGCGGCCGCCAGCCAGCCGGTGCTCGCCGCCACGCTGTTCGGCGCCCTGATCTTCCCCTTGATCAAGACGATCATCGAAACCTTCGACGGCAGCCATGCGTTCTTCCTGCGGGTCCGCAACAGCTATGCCAGCCCGGTCCTTTACCTCCGGGGCGCGGTCGTCGGGCTGGGCCTGGGAGGGGGACTCGTCCTGGCGATGGCCGAGAAGGCGCTGGCGGCCCGCGTCTGGTTCGGGCTCGGCGTCGGAGCCCTGGCCTACGCGGGGATCGATCTGCTGCGGGATTCCTTCGAGGCGGCGCGGGGCCGAGGGCGGGTCCAGCCGCCGCGCGTCTACCTCGTGCACGCGCTCCTGGGCGGGTTCATCGGCGCGGCCGTCGGGTTCTACCTCGATGTCCCGCAGGTCGACGTGGTCGTCGCCAAGTTCCACCGTTATCTCGCCGCGGGACAGGCGCCGGAGCCCTTCGACAGCTATCCCCTGCTCAGCAAATGGGGTCTTCTCCACCTGGGGGTCGTGACTGGTGGGGTGAGCTTGCTCTTCGCCGAGGCGCTGCAAGGTGTGATCGTCATGTCCACCGCCGCCTGGCTGTTCGCGATTAACCGGACCTTCATGACGGCCTATTTCCAGAAGGACTCGGCGCCGATCCGAAACTTCTTCACGAGAGAGGGCCTGGTCCAGCTCGCGGAGAACATGATCATCGTGCTCCGCTGGGGCCTCTGGATGCAGCCGATCATTCTCTCCTTCCTGCGTCCCATGGGGCAGCCGACCTGGTACAACCAGGACGGCGCCGTCCGCACCGTCATGGCGATCGCCCACGACGCGACCTCGACCCCCGAGGCGTTCCGCGCCTGGAGCTTGCAGGTCTTCACCTACCTGCTGGCCTATGACATCGTGCGGATCCTGATCTGGCTGGATCACATGGGGCTGCGGGTGGCCACGCTGGTGAACCTGAGTTTCCTCGGCCTGGACAAGCTGGACCAGTGGCTGGCCCGCGTCCTGGCCCCGGCGGCGACCGCGCGTTGTATCCCGGAAGGCGTCAAGCGGTTCACCACCTGGGGTCCCCTCTTGATCCCCTTCTACATCCCCCGCGGTAAGGACTGGGACCAGGCCTGGAGCACCGCCGAGAGGCTTCGCAGTCAGACTCAGGGAGGGCTGATCGCCTCATTCCAATCGCTGCCGGTCCACCAACAGCAGCTCCTCCTGGCCGGTTCCATCGTCGCGGCCACCGTGGTCTTCACGGCGATCCGCCTGCTGAAGGCCCGGTTCGGATCGAAATCGCTCGCCACGCTGTCGCTGCGCCATGCCGCGTACGAGGTGACGGTCCGCGAAGACGGGGCGCTGATCAGCCGAGTCCCGGGTCGAGGCTACGACGTCAGCCGGCGCTCCTACGACCTCCTCGACCCGGCCGGCCGGGCGCTCTTCCTGGTGGACGTGACCACGGACGGGCATCCCCCACAGTTCTGGCCATTGATCGGGAACCTGCCCGGCGAACCAGCCGGGTCGTCCCGGTTCGAACGGGATGAACACGGCCTGCGGGTCAGCCACACCGTCAACACGCTCCGGACCACCGTGGAGATCTCCCTGCCGGCGGTGGGTGATCCGGTCGAGCTCTGGACGATCACGGTGGAGAACCTCGGAGACTCCCCGCGGGCGATCAAGGTGGTGCCGTACCTGGAATGGGTGCTCAACAGCCCGGACGCCGACCGGGGTCATACCCAGTACAACCGGCTCTTCGCCGAGATGGAGTACGTCGGCGACCTGCAGGCCATACTCGCCTGGGACAAGCACTCCAAGGCCATGGGCCTGCTGGCCTCGGACCGGGCGCCGGAGGGGTTCCTGTCCTCCCGGATCGATTTTCTCGGCCGCGGCCGCAGCCTGGGGTCGCCCCGGGTGCTGGAGACACTCCACTTCGCGACGGCCCAGGATACGCTCGCGCACCCGACGTTCGACCCGATCGGCAGCCTGCTCATCGGCATGTCGCTGCCTGCGCGGGGCTCGTCGCGAGTCCGCCTGTTGATCGGCCTGACCGAGGACAAGACACAGGCGATCAACCTGATCGCGCGGCACCTCGAAAACCCGGAGGCACGGCGGGTCTCCGCCGGTCGGCCGCGGGCGACGTTTCACCCCGTCGGGCATGGCGAGATCCCGCCCGGGACGCCCCAGCCTTACTTCGAATTCTCCCAGGACGGCCGCAGGCTGCTGGTCCACACGCCGTTCACCCCGCGGCCCTACGACCACACCCTGGCCAACGCCCTCGGGCACATCGTCGTGGTGACCAATCGCGGGCTCCATACCAGCGCGAGCGTCAACGCGCAGCAGAACCGCCTGACGCCCGATTGGTCCGACATCGTCACCCGCGAAGTCCCCGGGGAGGCGCTCTACCTCTATGATCCCGAGGCTGAGGAATGGTTCTCGCCGACCTATCACCCGCTCAATGACGCCGGCGCCGCCTACGAGGCCGAGTTCGGCGTCGACGGCTCGGCCACGTTCCGCATGACGCGGGGTTCGCTCGAGACCGAGCTGACGGTGTTCGTACCGCCGCAAGAGCCCGCGGGCGTCTACTTGCTGACTGTGCGCAATCATGACGATGCGCCCCGACGGCTCCGACTGGCCCCCTACTTTCAGATCGTGCTGGCCGGGCAGCCCGAATACTCCGGCCCGCTGAAGGTCCGAGCGGACGAGTCCCTGGGTGCCGTGTTCTTCGAGAATCCGCGCAACACCTATCGCAAGGGGCCGGCGTTCGTCGCCATCACCGGCGCCGTCGATCGCGTCGAGACCCGCCGGGGCCGCTTCTTCGGCAGCGGCCGGAGCGTCGCCTGTCCGTACATGGTCCATCGCGGCGAGCCGGACGCTCTCGAAACGCGCGACGACCGGCCGATCGCGGCGCTGCTCACCACCGTGGACCTCCCCGCGCACGGCGAGCGCACGATCGCCGTGGTCCTGGGTCAGGCGGATGACCGGGAACACGCCGAGGACGTTATCCGCAGGTTCCGGGACCTCGCGGCCGCGCGCGCCGCGCTGGAGGAAACCCGGCGGTGGTGGCTGAGCCTGATGGAGACGCTCCAGGTCCAGACGACCAGCCCGGAGTTCGACCGCTACCTGGATTGGCTGAAGTACCAGGCGCTGGCGGAACGCATCTGGGCGCGGCGGGGGTTCTACCAGGCCAGTGGAGCTTTTGGCTTCCGCGACCAGCTCCAGGATTCGGTGAACCTGATCTGGATGGATCCGATGGTGGCGCGGCGGCAGATCCTGCTGCACGGCTCCCAGCAGTTCCTCGAAGGGGACGTGGTCCACTGGTTTCACCGGCTTCAGGACGGTCGGACCGGGTTCGTCGGCCGGACGCACGCCTCGGACAACCTCCTCTGGCTGGCCTGGGCGGTGGTCGAGTATGTCGGGGCGACCGGCGACGAGTCCCTGCTGGACGAGCGGACGCCCTACCTCGAGTCGGAACAGCCGTTCCCGCCGCTGCCGGCGGGCAAGGAGGGGATCGGGTTCGACCCCTTCCGCTCGTCGCGCGACGACACCATCTACGACCACTGTCTCAAGGCCATCGACCTCGTGCTCGAAAGCCGCATGGGTGCGCACGGGCTGCCGCTGATGGGGACCGGCGACTGGAATGACGGGCTCGATGCGATCGGCAGCCAGGGTCGGGGCGAGAGCGTCTGGCTCGGCTTCTTCCTCTATTCCATCCTGGAACGGATGGTCGGCATCGTGGGGCGCAAGGAGGGTCACGAGCGTGAGGAATACTACCGCGGGCGGCTGCGGGCCCTCGAGGACGCGCTGGAGCTGACCTGGCGGGGCGACCGCTACCTCCGTGCCATCCACGACGACGGCACCGAGATCGGCGTGAAGGGGAGCGGGGTCTGGGAGATCGACGCGCTCACGGCCGCGTGGGCCGTCATGGCCGGCATCAACCCGAGCAAGGCAGAGATTGTCTTCGAGACGGCCGTGCGGACCCTCGAGCAGGACACGACGATCCTGCTGGGCTGGCCGCCGCTCCGCGAGGATACTCACCCGTATCTGGGCCGGAGCAGTGTGTATCCCGAGGGTGTGCGGGAGAACGGGATGTACTGCCACGGCGTGCAATGGCTGGCCGGGGCGGCGCGGATCCTGGCCGAGCGGGCCGGTCGCGAAGGCCGGGCCGACGAGGCTCGCGCTTACCTCGAGACGGCTCATCGGCTCTGGCTGAAGACCTCGGCGCTCCCCCACGTCGCGCCGGGCGAGATTGAGACCTACGGCGGCCAGCCCAACCAGCAGGCGGCCGACATGGTGACGACGTTCGATCCCGGCCGGATGATCTGGAACGGCTACACCGGGGCGGCCGGCTGGATGTTCCGCCAGGCGCTGGAAGGTGTCCTGGGCCTCCGCCTGGTCGCCGGGACAATCGTCGCGCCGGCCGATCTCGCCCCGGCGCGCGATCTGAGCCTGGTCCGCGTCGCGCGCGACACGACCAAGAGTCCCTTGCAAGCCCCTGGGGGATTGCGACCACCGGCTCAGCAGGTCGAGACCGAGCAACCTCCTGAGCTGTTCACTCGAGGCGGGAGGGTCCGATGAGTAAGCGTCATCCGCCTGCACTCGCTGGCTTCCCGCAACTCCTCAAGGAGATCAAGGCCCGCATCCAGCAGGCCCAGACGCGGGCCATGCTCTCGGTCAATGCCGAGTTGGTGCGCCTCTACTGGGACATCGGCCGGATGGTCGACGAGCGACAATCGAAGGAGGGCTGGGGAGCGGCTGTCATCCCCCGGCTAGCTCGAGAGCTCCAGAATGAGCTGGCCGAAGAGAAGGGCTTCTCGGAACGGAACATAGGGCGGATGATCGCCTTCTACCGATCCTACCCGAATCCGATCGACTTTTTGCCACAGCCTGTGGCAAAATTACCCGTCACCAAGAAAGTGCCGCAGCCCGCGGCACAGATCTCCCCGGCGAGCCACTCACTCCTCTGGGCCATCCCGTGGGGACATCACGCCCTCCTGATCGAAAAGGTGGGCGACTTGTCCCACCGCCGTTGGTACATGGAGCAGACGCTCGCCAACGGCTGGAGTCGCAACGTCCTCTTGGCGATGATCAAGTCCGACGCCCACCTCCGCCAGGGAGGTGCCGTCACGAACTTCGACCGGGTCCTTCCCTCACCCCAGTCCGACCTGGCCCGACAAATGTTGAAAGATCCATACGTCTTCGATTTCCTGACTCTGGAAGAGCCCTTCCACCAACGGGAGCTGGAGACGAATCTCCTCCGCCAACTCGAACGCTTCCTGCTCGAGCTCGGCCAGGGCTTCGCCTTCGTCGGCCGGCAATACCATCTCGAGGTCGGTGACAGCGACTTCTACATCGATCTGTTGTTCCACAATCTGAAGTTGCGGTGCTATGTCGTGATCGACGTGAAAACGGGGGAGTTCAAGGCCGAATACTCCGGTAAGATGAACTTCTACCTGAGCGTGGTCGACGACCAGCTCCGCCATTGCTCGGACGCGCCATCCATCGGCTTGATCCTCTGCCAGGAACGCGATCAGATCGTGGCCGAGTACGCCTTGCGCGACGTCAACAAGCCCATCGGGATCTCGGAATACGAGCTGACCCGAGCATTGCCGCCGCGCCTCCGCTCGGCGCTGCCGTCGGTCGAAGAGATCGAATCCGAACTCAGCGATTGCGCAAGGGAACCAGTGGCGATCGTGAACCAACCCGCATCCGACTCCGACGGGCGCGCCACCGCGAAGCTGCGCGAGTCGCCCAGGAAGCAACCCGCGAAAGAAGGGCGAAAGACCTGACGCCGCCCGAACGACTCCGCTCCGCGCCATGAGGACGAATTCCATCGACCGAGTGGAACACACCGCTTGACACGTACAGATTATCGACAACACGAGGACCAAGCCGATGGGCATGACTTCGCGCCGAATGTTACGCGTCGGGGCACATGGGCGATTCACCGTTGGCGGTTTGACCCTCCTCGTCATCTCCTGCCTGGCGATGGAGGACGGCCTGAGCGGAGCAACCGCGGATGAGCCGGCGCAGTCGTCGCCGGGTGCATCTTCGTTCCACTTCCCGACGGTCCGCTCCGAGCACCGGCACGCGCGGGAGCTGCTGGCCAACGCGCTGCGGTACATCGCCCAGGAAAACCGGCTGTTCGACCCGGCCTCGGGCTATCCGTTCGAAGGCTGGAACCAGGACCCGGCCCGGGGCCTGCACATGCGCTCGTTCACGCAATTAACCGCGATCGGCCATGGCCTGGAGGTGCTGGCCAACGTCGCGGCCGGCACTGCCGAGACGCCGTATCTCTCCCGGGACCAGGCCCTGGCGACCCTGTCCCGCATGGTCAAGAATCTCCGCAAGGATCAGCAGGACCCCTGGCTCAGCGCCACCAGCCTGCTGGGGAACTTCCTGGACCTGGCGCTGGTCGATCGGCGCGGCCCCTTGGCCTACGAGGTCGAGAAGGACAGGATCATCGAGGGGTTCGGCCCGGACAAGGGAGAGGCGCTCTGGAAGGCCCTCGTGGCCAAGGGGTGGATCCTCCCCCGCCGCAACGGCCGCGAGGCCGACCTCCATCGGACCGCCGAGTATGGCTGGGACCATTTCGACGGCCCCCTGGCTCCGTTCCGGGACGAGGCCACCAAGCAAAAGGTCCTGGACATCCTCGACCGGCGCGTGGTCATGGTGGTCTTCGTGGACAATGCCAACCTGTCGTCCGCGGTCGCCAAAGCCATCGGTGCTCTCCTGGGCCCAGGGATCAAGAACCGGCCCGGTGTCGCGGAGCTCCGCCAGGAGCTGGAACGCTTCCTCGACGCCCAGCGCGAAGGCTATTCCCGGCTCTATGACGCGGCGGCCGGCCAGTTCTACTTCGGTTGGGACGCCACCAAGAACCGCCTGTTCGGCTGGGAAGATCCCCACGGGCAATGGGTCACGGGACACGTGGACTACCTGGTCAACGAGTTCCGCGGCCCGGCGACCTTCATCGTCACCCGGTTCGGGCTCCCCCTGGACGCGATCCGCAACCTGGGCTTCAAGATGAAGCCCTACCGGCTGCGGCAAGGGCGCGAGGTCACGGTCCTGGCTCCGTGGGAAGGCTCGGCCTTCCAGGCCCTGGGCTTCGAGGTGTCGATGACCGAGCGGGACAGCCCCAGCTGGCGCAGGCTTCTGGAAGCGGTCGTCGACGTCGAGATCGACTATTCCACGCGGCGGAAGCTCCCCGGCTTCCTCTCGGAGGCGTACACCGGTGTCGGCGACGAGTACACCGGCCGCATCGGCATCCCCGAGATCACCGTCGCCACGCGACCGCGAATCACCGACGCCGCCTCGCTCTACTCCCTGGGCGCGGCCTACTCGGTCGCGCCCGAGCCGGTCGAGCGGTTCCTGGCGGAGAACTGGCCGGTCATCTCCAGGATGCTCACCGACCATGGCCCCTGGGAGGGGTTCAACACGACCCGGCAGCAGGTGATCCAGTTCCAGACGTCGGCACATACCTTCTCCTTGATCCTGGGCCTGCTCGGGACGTCGTCGGACCACATGAAGCGGTATCTGGACTCCAAGGGGCTGAGTGCAAAGCTCGAGGACGTCTTCCGGCCCGGCGAGGCGGTTGACCTCTTCTCGCCCCGGGCCCAGGTCTTTGCCTGGGACGACAAGGGAGTCTCGATCCAGTCGAAGCGGGGTGATGGCACGTTCCACGTCAAGGCCGATCGCATCAGCAACCCCGGGATCGCCTTCGTCTCGACCAGCCCCGACGGCCTGAACCTCTCGGGCGGACTCTTGAGCCTGCGCTACCGCTCCGCCGTGCCGATGGACCAGGCCATCATCACCCTGAAGCCGGTGGGCAACCCCTCGATCGTCGCGCGGCTCATTCCCACCGAGATCTTCACCCACTTCGCCGACACCCGCGGCGACGAGCAGGAGATCCAGGTGCCGCTCCCAGCCACGCCCGGCCTGGCCCGGACCAAGGAAGTCGTCATCACCTTCGGACCAGGGTCGAAAGGGCGGCCAATCGACCTGGCCATCACCGGGTTGCGGATCACGCCCATCGCCGCGGCGGAAGCGCCCCAAACCCAGGGGCCGGCAGGCAGGCAAGCCGGCCCCTGATTCTGGTCGATCGATCTCACCTCGGGTCCGATCCGTTCCAAGACGGCACCCGGCGCAGTCCTGTCAGACCTTCTCCTGGATGCCGAACTTGAAATAACGTCAGGAAAAGAACTGACGTTGAGCTGAGTCGCCAAGAAGGGGGATCACCGATGGCTCGCAAGCAAGAAGCCGGACGCCGGCCAGGAGGTCGGGCGGCTCAACCGCCCGCGACGGGAATGAAACCCGACGGACAGCCGGCGCAGGCCGGGCGAGCCGCCTCTCGACCGCGGAAACCTGCCCGTGCGAGGAGTTATAAGCACCTCCTGGGACCCCTCCATCTCCTGAAGACCCCTCCCGAGGTCGAGGAGGCCCTCGAGCGAGAGGTTGAGTACATGGCGTCCCAGGGGCGTCCCCTCGTCGGCGTGGCGCGGGAACGTGTCTTCGAAGACCTCAAGCTCCGGTATTACTTCGGCGGACAACCGATCACGTACCGGCAGACCGATCAGGGCAAGGAGATCCTGGCTGTTGGTTACAAGGATATGGGCCGGATCTGCCGGAACTTGACCCCTGAGGAGAATGAGGCCGTCGCCAGCGGCTATGCCGATCCATGGTAGAGGCGCACCGGGTACGCATCCCCCTCAAGCGCAGTCGGTTGCCAGCGGTGCCAGGGTCATCCACGCAAGACTCAAACTCCTCGTCCAGACCAGCGAGCTTGGCTTTGCATGGGTTGATTTCCTCGTTGACCCGGGGTGCGGCATCACCTCGATCCCGCGCACCTTGGCCGAGAAGCGGAGCATTCTCATCCCGACTGAGAGTCTGTTCCGGAAGCCCCCGAAGGGGGCGGAAGAACGTAGCCAGGGGCGTCAGCCCCTGGGGAACAGCCGAGCGACCCACCCCACCCCTTCGTGTGGACCTCGCCGCCGCAACCTCCGGCAAAGCCGGA
>JAJPJC010000398.1 GCA_021324445.1 Isosphaeraceae bacterium | reverse complement strand
TCTCGGAATGGCGCCAGCGGCGAAACCGCATCGCCGGTGCGTGCCACGCCAAGACCAGGAAACAAAGGTTGCGTGATACTGGATAGTTCCTTGCGCTGTACTACTAAGGATTCGGGTCCATTGACAGTTGCCGCGTCGACCCAACCTGCTACCCGAAGTTGATGCGCGACTGGTTCGACACGGTCGGTCGCCTCGGCCTGACGTGGGGGACGTCGTTCGACCTCGATTTCCACATGATCCCGTTCCACGGCGATGACCCGTTGGTCGAGAAACACTACGTCTCCAAGCGGAGCCGGCGACAGAAGGGGGTACTTGCGTTCCTGGCCCAAGATGCGGACACGCGCGTCTTCTGCTATGCCAACGGGGAGCTGCGCAAGGCTCAGCAAAACGACGCGATCCTCCGCTTCGTCGAGTTCTGGAAGCCACGGACCGGACGCCTCCCCGAGGAACTGATCTTTGACTCCAAACTGACCACCTACGCCAACCTCAACAAACTGAACCGGATGGGGATCGACTTCATCACGTTGCGACGACGGTCCCCGAAGCTTCTCGACGAGATCGCCCGGACCCCGGCCTCCGCCTGGCACAGGGTCGAGCTGGAAAGCGTCTCGCGCGCGTACAAGACTCCGCGCGTCCTGGACCAGCAGGTCAAGCTCAACGATTACGACGGCCCTGTGCGGCAGTTGACCATCGCCGAATTGGGCCATGAGGACCCGACCCTGCCGCTGACGAACCAGTTGCGTCGCTCCGCCTCCCACCTCATCGGCCGCTATGCGCAGCGGATGCTGATCGAGAACAACATCGAGGATGGGATCGACTTCTTCCAGATGGACGCCCTGTCATCGGCGGTGGCGATGAAGGTCAGTTGCGACCTGCAGTTGACACTCATGGCCAGCAGCCTCTACCGGTTGCTGGCGGTCCGCATCGGGAACGGTTACGAGTCCGCGAAGTCGCGGCACCTGTTCCGCGACTTTATTGACGCCACGGCGGGGGTCACGATCGGCGAGGACGAGGTCGTGGTGCGGTACCAGAGGCGTGCCCACAACCCGTTGCTGCTGGCCGCCGGGTTTGATCAGACGAACATCAAGGTCCCCTGGCTGGGAGGGAAGCGGCTGCGGCTCGTCTTCGGGGAGCCGGAGTTTGCCACCGCAGCCGAGCGTGGTGTAAAGTCGAAAACTAACATTCGTTAGCTATCATACTTAAGTTGGATTTCCAATTTTGTTAGCAATTTCCGCCATCTTGGGAATCCAGGCTAGTGTTCCCGAGCAGCCCTCAGGAAGGAATCTGGCTGCATTATGGTTGCAGGTGAAGGACCAGATCCTGCGAGGAGGAGCGTTCCCGTGAATCCGATTGGCAGCGAACTCATCGGCGCTCCGCAGGAATTGTGTTGCATAAGTTCAGTATGAGACTAATGATGTGACGAATGTGTGGTTGATTTGAAAATGGAGAGTTTTCCATCGATCCAGGCGAAGGGCGGCGGGAAACAGACCCGCGTATCTCTGTGATGCAAGTCGCTATGGGCAAACAGTTTAGAACACAAAGCGCGGAGGCGGCGGGAATTGCACCCGCCGCCCCGAACCCAGCAACGGTCTCCGCGTCCTGGACGACCCGTTGCGGAAGCCGATCGCACGGACTATCCTCAGGAATCTTCCGGTGAAGCGACCGCTCGGCGAGCGGCACAGGGTGTCGCGGCGACCGATGGCCGCCGAAGGATCGCTCCGCCGTCAGGGAGGCTCGACTCTCATGGTGGCGTCGCGACGCATCATCTCGGCTCTGCTCGGCTTATGCCTGATCTCGCTGGTGGCATTCGGCGCCGGCCCGCAGACCCCCCCCTCGGAGAAGGCCCTTCGGAAGGAGCGCGGTCGGACTCTGCCCGAGGTGATCGAAACCGACATCGTGACCCGGGAGGCGATCTGCCGATGGGCCGCACAGCCGCCCGTCCTGGACGGCAAGCTCGACGACAAGTGCTGGGAGCAGGCGGCCCCGATCGAGCAATTTGCGTCGTTCTGGACCAAGACCCCCCGGGCCGGCACCCGCGCCTACCTGGTCTGGGACGAGGAGGCGCTCTACTACGGCGCCACGATGACCGACTCCGAGCTCCGCTCCTTCGGCACCAAGCGAAACGACCACCTCTGGAACGGCGACGTCTTCGAGATGTTCCTCAAACCCAGCGCCGAGCGGCCCGAGTATTACGAGTTCCAGGCCAATCCCCGCGGGGTCGTCTTCGAGTGCGCGTTCCCCAAGCGCGGGGAGGCTCCGCCCGATTTCTCCAAGGCCCCGGTCCTGGGGAACACGGCCGTCGTCACGGTGAGTGGCACGCTCGACCAGCCCGGCGATCGCGACGAGGGTTGGACCGTCGAGGGGCGCATCCCCTGGTCGGCTTTCCGATTCAACGGTAAGCCCAAGCCGGGCGATGAGTGGCGCTTCGCCCTGTGCCGCTACGACTACGGCCCCAAAGGAACCAGGGAAATCCTCATGAGCTCCGCTCCCCTGACCCGGCCGAGCTTCCATCGCCACGAAGATTACGGCAAGCTCCGCTTCGAAGGTCCACGGCGGTAGGCGTCCCACCTGCATGACGACAATCGCGGGCGCCGGCTGACTCAACGGGCCGGCATCACCTCGTAGATCGCAACCGACGCGCCCCGGCCGGCGCGGCTCCAGACCTGGCGCACCCGCTCCGGAGCGTCCGTGACGAACCGGGCCAGCGGGCTGCTCGGAGCTCGGGCGTAGCGCTGAGCGTCGACCAGCAGATAGGCGACCTGGTACGCTGCGATCGTGCGCGCGATCGCGGCGGCATCGGCGTCCCGATCTCCAGGGCGTTCGGCGGTGGGGACCTCCAACGCCGGGCGGCCCGTCTGCCAGAAGACTTCGCCCGGATGGCGCGTCAGCACCGGGCCGGGCCGATCCGCATGCTCCACCAGCCAGGCGCACGCCGCATCGAAGTCGCGGTGCGACATCTCGGAGGCGCGCGCCCGGCCCGTGGCCAGCAGGTAAACCGAATACGGCAATGCCGCGGCCAGCACCAGGCTCGCGGCGACCAGGCGACGTCGCGAGGGCCGCGGGCTCCAGCCGAGCCCGACGAGCCGCCCCAACCCGCCCAGCAGCACAGTCAGCCCCTCGACCGCCCCGATCAGCAGGCAAGGGATCAGCGGGACCAGGAACCGCCCAGCTTCGGTGTACGGCCAGATCACGAACACAGCCAGGGAACAGAGTGGGATCAGCCCCGCCAGGCGCCGTCGCGGCCGAAGCAGCGCGCGGGCCCACCCGCAGGCGATCACGGTTGTGGCCAGGACGGCCCAGACGCGGGCCAGGATCGCCAGCCTGGGTGAGTCTTGAAAGACCGTGCCGACCTCGACGAAAGGACCGGAAATCTGGTCGGGGATGCGCTCGATGTAGAAGACCAGGTGTGTGGCGATCCGTTCGAACCAGCTCCCCCCGCCCGCAACGAGCAACTCGGCCTGGGTGCGGCCGCCGGGTCCAGCCGTCGCCAGCCAGGTCAGCCATGGTGCGAGGAAGAGAGCGACGGATGCCGCGACGGTCCCGGCCTCCCGCCACCGTCCTCGGATCGCCAGGTCGAGCAGAAGGGCCAGGGCCAGGCCGATCGCGGCATGCCGGGTCAGCAGGCAGGCGGCCAGGAGCAGCCCCAGGCCGATCGCATCCCGAGTCCTCGATGCCGTGCCCCGGCCTGCCCAGATCGCGGCGAGGATCGTCCACTGGCCCAGCAGCATGGCGAGCGGCTCAGACTGGATCGCAGCCCCGGTCCGAGCCCAGAGCCAGTTGACGGACAGCGCCAGCCCCAGGAGCAGCGCCGCGGGACCGGACATGAGCCTTCGGAACCACCACCAAGCCGCGACGCAGGCTCCGATGGTGCAGAGGGCGGAACCGGCATGCGCGGCCCGTGCCGAGTCTCCCGTGACCGACCAGATCAGGGCCAGGAACAGGGGATATCCTGGCGGGAAGTGGGTGTGTCGGGGCCGATCGGGGTGATCGATGGCCAGGTATCCCTGACCGCTGAGCAACGCTCGGCCCAGGACCGCATAGCCGGCGCCGTCGAATCGCGGCGGAGCCGACCAGACGGCAAGCGCACAGGTCATCACGGCCGAGGTGCCAGCAACCAGGCAGGCGGCGCCTCCCACGATCCCTCGGCCCCGCCCTCGACTCGATCGCCCCATGGCGCGCGACTTGCCCCCTGCCCGAGGTGGTCAGCCCACCGGCGCCGAGACCCTGCGGATCCGGTCGACCTGATTGGAGCACTCGGAGCCGGCAGGTTGCAAGGGGACTGCGCTCATCCCAGCCGCCGGACGGTACCGCCGGCCTGGCAGTCGGGGGCGTTTCGAGGGGACGCGACACCCCGTCGGCGCCGTCGCGCCGGGTGGAGCGAGGGGAACCGGTGTTCTGCCGTCTCGGCGTCGGCCGGGATTTCCGGGGTCGTGGCCGGCCGTGACGCGGCCAGAGGGTCGCGCCGGGTGGAGCGAGGGACCCCCTCGTGCGGCAGCCGGCCCGGCCGATCATCGAGCTTGCGGACGGCGCGCAGCTCAATCTTACGCACCCATTCCCGGGTCACTCCCAGCCGGCGGCCGATCTCCTTGAGGGTCAAGGGCAATTCCCCTTCCAGGCCATAGCGCAACGCCAGGATGGCGCGCTCGCGGGCATCCAGCCGCTCCATGCGGCGCAACAGGATGTCGCGTTCGTCGTCGGCCTCCAGCAACGACTCGGGGGCCTCGTGCCGGTCGATCGAATCGTCCGGCGACCAGCGGCCGGCGTCGGCGGCGATGCCGCTTTCGAGCTTGACCTGCCGGGCCTGCCGCGCCTTGGCCACCAGCGTCTTCTGGGTCTCGCTCAGGCGCAAGAACGCCGCCACTTCCTCGAAGCTCGGGGCGCGGCCCGCTTCGCGGCAGAGTGTCCGCTCGGCCCGCCGCCACTTGGTCAAGAGCCCGACCATGTGCGCCGGCAGGCGGATGGTCGTGGTCGTGTTGATCAAGGCATGGCGGATCGCCTGCTTGATCCAGTAGCTGGCGTAGGTGCTGAACCGCGTGCCGAAGCGGGGATCGAACTCCTCGGCCGCTCGGATCAGGCCCAGGTTCCCCTCGCCGATCAGGTCGTCGAGCACAATCCCCCGGCCCACATAGTCCCGGGCGATTTTCACCACCAGCCGCAGGTTGGCGCGGATCATCCGGGACCGCGCATCGCTGTCTCCGCGGGCGATCGCCCCGGCCAGCTCAGACTCCTCCGCGGCCGTTAACAACGCATCGTCCTTGATCTCGCGCAGATAAAGTTGCAGCGCGGTCGGGACGCCGCAGTCCCGCACATGGGTGCATCTCATTTGGAAAGATCCCCATCACTTGGGAAGGAAGGGTCGGGCGCTCTCACCGGCATCGCTTCCTGTGATCATCCCCGGTGGGCGCGGATTCGTGGGGGATCGTACGTCCTGGGATCCCGAGAGGTCAGGCTCGGCACTGGTTTTGTCGCGCGGTCGTCGCTTCCGCCGGATTCCCACCCTGGATCGAGCCTATCTAGGAGTTGCAATCCGCGGCCAAAACCGGCAGAATTTTTCCGCTTATTCCCCGGACACCTCACCTCCCTGCCACCCAAAACGCAAAATAATGGATGTGCCGGCGCCGCAGCAACCTCCTTCTTGCCCACTTTTTTGGCGCGGACGCGTTGACAAAGAGGAGTTTGCGCGCCATGCCGCGCCCTGGCCCGCCACTCCATGCTTGCATGATGAAGCCGAGAATTCTTTTATTAAGCCTCATTGAAATCGTGGTCTTTTTGGCGTTTTTTCGAGAGAGCGGACTGGCAGAACGCCGCGGTCGAAGGTTTAATGAAGTGGGGGCGGCGATGCTGGAGCGGCTGGAGGGACTGGGGCATTGAATCCGCGTCGGCGCGGCTGGGCAGCGCTGCGACCCGAGCCAACGGGAGGATTGGCTGGCTCCGAGGGTTGAGGAAGGTCTGGTGAGGGGAGCAGTCATGCATCCTGATGACAACTTCACCGATCTGATGGCGCGGGCGCGGTCGGGCGAGCCGGCGGCGATCCGGGCGTTCTTGTCGCAGTTCGAGCCGGAGGTTCGGATGATGGTCCGCGCCCGGCTGCCCCGGAAACTGCGCACCCAGTTCGACTCGAGCGACTTCGTGCAGGCCGTCTGGCAAACCTTCTTCTACGACTTGCAGCAGAACCGCCACGAATTCGTCAACACCGATCACCTCAAGGGGTTCCTGGCCGGGGTGGTGCGGAACAAAGTCCGGGAGCAGCACCGCCGCTTGACCCGGACCGAGAAATACAACCTGGCGCGCGAGGAGCGACTGTATGTCCGCCGGGGCGAACGCGAGGTGGTGCGCGAGGTGCTCTCGCCGGACCCCTCTCCCAGCGAGACGGCCCAGGCCGGTGACTTCCTGGAGAAACTGACCGCCGGGCGCAGCCCGCGCGACGTGGAGGTGATCACGCTGCGCTACCAGGGGCTGACCCAGGCCGAGATCGCGGCCCAGACCGGTGTGCACGAACGCACAGTCCGGCGGATCATCGAGTCCGCGTGGTCCCAGTTGGAGGACCGGCCATGACGGCGATCCCGCGGCCCACGACTCGTGCGCGGCCCGGCCGCGGGGTCGTGCTGTGCGAGGGGAGCGGTTGGGAGCAGGCGCCGCCGGGCGGGACCGGATCGGCGTGGCCGGAGCGGGCCCGGCAGTCCGCCCGATCCTGGGAGCTGGCGTCGGAAGCCCCGGCGTCCGGCTCGATCGCGGGAGACGCCGGGTCTGCGTGCCGGTCGTGGACGTCCGGGCCAACCGCGGGGGACCTGTCCTGGCCAGTGGCGGCCCCGGGGAACCCGGCCGTGGCGCCGAGCTGGGCGCTCCAGTCACGGCGGGGAGACTTGCCGCCGGTGATCGATGAGTTCACCGCGGCGTGGGAACGGGGCGAGGCCCCGGCGGCTGAGGCCTATCTCCACCGCCTGCACCCGGCCGATTCCGAGGGGGCCGTCGAGCTGATCTACCGCGAGTACTGCCTGGCGGAGGCCGAGGGGCAGGAGCCGGACCCCTCGTCGTATCTGGCCCGCTTCCCCCGCCACCGCGCGGCCCTGGAGCGGTTACTCCAGATGCACCGCGCGTGCTCGCCGTCGCTGTTGGGTCGCTGGCTCGAGCCGGCCGGGGCGGTGGCCACGCTGCCGCAGGCCGGTGACTCCATCGGGCCGTTCCGGTTGCGCCGGGAGCTGGGACGGGGCAGCTTCGCTCGGGTGTTCCTCGCCGAGCAGGCCGACCTGGAAAATCGCCGGCTTGTCGTGAAGGTCTCGACGCGGGCGACCCGCGAGCCCTGGCTGCTGGCCCGGGCGCAGCACCCCCACATCGTCGAGATCGTCTCGCACGCCCTGGTCGACGACGGCGCGTTTCAGATGATCTGCATGCCCTTCTGGGGTGGCGCGACGCTCTCGGCCATCCTGGCGGCACGGCAGCATCGCGGCCGCGCTCCCGTCTCTGGCCGCGATCTCCTGGTGGATCTGGACGAGGTCGCCGCGCCGGAGTACCCGGACGTTCCGGCGGCGCGGCCGGCGCGCGCGATCCTGGCAGGCCTCTCCTATGCTCAGGCGCTGGCCTGGATCGTCGCCCGCCTGGCCGAAGCCCTCAGTTACGCATTCGGACGCGATGTGGTCCACGGCGACATCAAGCCCTCGAACATCCTGCTGGCGGCCGACGGCAACCCGATGCTGCTGGACTTCAACCTGGCGCGCGACGGCGCGCCGGAGCTTGACGGCTCGATCCGGCTGCCCGACCCGGGAGGAACGCTGGCCTACATGGCCCCCGAGCGGCTGCACGCGCTGGCGACGGCCGCCCAGGCACGACCGCCGGCCTGTGGCCCCTTCGAGCCGGGCTCGCTCGACCTGGCGCCGCACCGCGCCGACATCTATGCGATGGGGATGGTCTTGCTGGAGGCGCTGACCGGCCGGCCACCGTGGGTGGGGGATCCGCCCTCGGCAGGGGAAGACGCGGCGCGGCTCGGCCGCTTCCAGTCGGCGGCGCGGGCGCTGGCTCTCGCCAGAAACCGCAGCGCCCGGGCCATCATCCGCGATTTCCAGACGGCCGGGGGTCGGGGCGTCGCGCCCGGCTTGCAGGCGATCCTCGCGCGTTGCCTCGACCCCGACCCATCGCGACGATATGGCCGAGCTCTGGAGCTGGCCGAGGACCTGGACCGGTGGCGCACCGACCGGCCGCTCGCCTACGCCGACGAGCCGTTCTGGGGGCAGACCCTCCCCCGCTGGTTGCGCCGCCGGCGACGGATGCTGAGGACCGCCGGGTTGTCGCTGCTGACGGTCGGCCTGGTCACGACCACTCTGGCCTTGCGCGGCTCCAACCGCGATCTGCACCAGGCCGTCGACGCGATGGCGCTGGAAGGTCTTGCCCGCCAGTGGGATCATCCCGAGGCCCGGGCGTTGCGGTTTCAGCGGCCTCGGCACACGTGCTTTCTCGAGCCCGACGAGCCCGAGGTTGTCGAGGCGGCTCAGCGCGGGTTGCGCGCGTATGGCCTCCTGGGTCCGGGCGACGTCCCCGGTGTCGGCAACTGGCGCGAGCGGCCGGCCCTGCGCCGGCTCCCCGCGGCGGACCGCGAGGAGCTCGAGCTCTGGCTGATGGAGCAGGCGTACCGCTATTGCCGGGCGCTGGAGGACCGGCCCGACTCGCCCGACGACTGGCGACGGGCTCTGGAGATCCTCGAGGCCGTCACCGCCTTCGCGCCGACCCGGGCCTTCGAGCCCCTCCGGCATCGTCTGGGCGCGCTGCTGGGCAGGGACGGCTCCGGGGCCACATCCGGCGAAGCGGGTCGAGCCGCGTGTCCCTGGCTCGACGAATACCTACTCGGTGTCGTGGCCGAGTGCGAGCCCGAGTCCCGGGTGCCTCACGAGACCGCCGGTGGTCCACCCACGAGCGGACCCGCGAACCTTGCGGCGATGCTGGATGCCCAGACCCGGGCGGCCCGGCGCGCGCTGGGCCACTATCGCACGATGCTGACGCTCCGTCCCGACTCGTTCTGGGGACATTACCGCGCGGCCGTGGCCTCCTATGGATTGGACCGGGCCGCCGAGGCCGCCGGTCACCTGGAGCATTGTCTCGAGCGCCGGCCCGGGAACACCGTTCTTCAAGGCCAGCTCGCTGGTTGCCTGGAGTGGCTGGGGAACTACCCTCAAGCGCTGGAGCACTGCAATCAGGCTCTGCAAGAGTCACCCGAGCTGGCCGAATTCTACCGGACCCGTGCCTTCATCCGGGCGAAGTTACGGCAAACCCGCGGCCTCGACGAGGACATCCGGCACTTCGAGGTGCTCAGCCGGATCCTGCCCCGGACCTTCTGGGGCAGCTCTGAGATCCTGTCGCGGTTGTCCGAGGGATCGGCCGGGCGCGAGGACGCCCTCGAGGTTGGAGAGCTCTCGCCCGAGGAGCTCGACGCCCGCACATTCCTCGCGACGGAGATCTACGACGCCGGCGACCACGAGCTGGCCGCGGCCGAGTTCGGCAAGGTCTTGCTCGTTGACCCCGATCACCTCGCCGCGCGATTCGCACGGGGCCTTCGCGCCGTCAAGGCCGGTGAGTTCGACCAGGCCCGGCACGACCTCGATGTTGTGTTGTATCACCCCGATCTGCCCGCGTATCTCCGCGATCACCCTGGGCGGTGGCGTCAACTCCAGGAGGTGGCGAACCTCTATCTGGAGGGGGGCCGGGTCGAGGAAGCCCAACGCATTGCACGACGCGCTCTGGACGTGGCCATCGATCGGAATTGCGCCCGCGGCATGTTGCATTACCAGCTCGCTCAGGTCCAGGCGGTGGCCGGCCGGACCGATCCGGGATCGCTCCCGGAGGCTGCCAAGCAACTCTCCCGGGCGTTCCTCGCGAATCCGGAGTACCAGGAGCATTATCAGGACGACCCGTGGTTCGACCCGGTGCGGACCCGGCTGAATGCGATCCTACCGCAAGCCGAAGCCGAGGCCCGCAGCCGGACGGCGGCCGCACCGACGGCTCAACTGGCGCCGAGTCGGCCTGCGCCGCGGGCGGCCAACAGGCGGCTGATCCCACAGGACGCACAGCCGGAGTGCGGGGTCGAGCCACAACCGCGCGCATCCGATGCGGCGGCGCTGTCCCGGGCCGTCTGCCCGGCGGATCGACTGCCGCAGCCGCCGCCGGAGCGGCCACAGCTCCGGCAGCCATCGTCCTCAAGCGCAGGGGCGACCGCATCGGCAGTCTCCTCATCCCGGCCGACCCCGACCGGTTCCAGCAGGACGTCGAAGTCGCACGTCATGCGGAACCGTGCGCGCCACGCGGCGGCATCCCGCGGCTGAGGACCGAGGTAATGAAGGACGGTGGCCTGGTCGTCGAGCGTCAGCTCGACGTCGATCAGCTCCCCGGGCCAGTCCCTTTGCTCTTCCTCGACGATCCGCCGGCAGAGCAGGAAGCGATCGTGCCGCATCGCCTCGGCGCGCTGGGAGCTCGCCAGGTCGTCCGGGCCGGCCAGGCGAAGCACCCGCGACCGCTGGGATACCGCCGGGTCCTCGCCGCGGGCACGCTCGATCGCACCGGGGTGCTCCACGGGCACCAGGACCTCGCCCAGTTCGACGCCTCGATCGGTCCGGATCACGACGAGCTGTCCGCGTCCCAGCGGGCCGCCACACTCCGCCGCGGCGCGGAACCGCCCCACATGCCCCATCACACCGTAACGGATCAGATAGGTCTGCTCGACCACCACGTGTCGCCTCCGCTCCTCGGGGCTGCCCCTCGATGGTTTCCGGCACCTATCAGAAACGAAGCCGCGCGCCGGTACAAGACCGCTTCCCCTGGTTGCGGTGCGGAGATCGATTCGACCGGCTTGAGTGTGTTCACGCAACGCCCGGGCCCTTCTATAATTTGGAGTCTCGGAGGGCCGGAGCGGGATCGGGAAAAGGGAATCGGAACCGGAGGATGTCGCAATTCCGCTGGGCGAGATCCCCATTTTGGGGAAGAGAAGATTTCCCGGTCTCCCGACCTGGCGGCGATCCTCCAGAATGGGCGTACAGGCGATGATCACAACCCCAGTGGTTGAGCCATGACAATCAATCGCAAGCGTTTCTTGCAGAACTCCGGTTGGCTGGCCGCGGGTGCGGCGCTGGGCGGCGCCGGTCGGGGCCTGTTGCCTGCCGGCGCGGGCGACGGCAACCGGTCCTCCCCGCCCCTGAGGCCGCCGCTCCGGCCGGCTGCTCCCGCCGAACCGGCCCCGCCGCCGACCCTGGAGGTGCATGGCGAGGAATCCTTCTCGCAGGCCGGGGAGGACCTGATCGTCCGCTTCTTCTTCCAGTACCGCGGGATCGGGCAGATCACCTATCTCGACGTCGGTGCCAATGACCCGATCGAGCTGAACAACACCTATTATTTCTACCGGCGTGGCTACCGCGGGGTACTGGTCGAGCCGAATGTGACCTACTGCGAACGCCTCCGCGCGGTCCGGCCGAAGGACACGACTCTGACCGCCGGGATCGGCGCCACCGCGGTCCGGGAGGCCGACTACTACGTCATGAGCCAGCCCGGCCTGAACACCTTCTCCAAGGAGGAGGCGGAGCACATGGTCCGGGCCAGCAACGGCGGGACCACGATCCAGGAGGTGATCAAGATGCCGCTGCTGAACATCAACGACGTGATGGCCGAACACTTCAAGGGGGCGCCCACGTTCCTGTCCGTCGACACCGAGGGCCTGGACCTGGCGATTCTCAAGAGCCTGGACTATACGCGGTTCCGGCCGAAGGTCATCTGCGCCGAGACGATCGTCTACAGTACGACCCGGATGCGATCCGAGATCCTCGAGTTCTTGTCGACCCAGGGTTACGTCGAGCGCGGAGGGTCGTTGGTGAACACCATCTTCATCGACTCGAAGATCCTCTGACTCAGAGTCTGTTCCGGAGGAAGCTCTCTGGGCTGGAGGGAGCAAAGTGCGCGGTGTGACCACGGGCCTGAGCCCGTGGTTCGGACGGGGAACCACCAGCCTCGCACGTCAGTGCGATCCCCTGGCCTCGGGATCGGGCTGACGCCCGAGGTTGGAGGACGGTCGTCCCGTCCGAACCAGGCACTGACGTGCCTGGTCCCACCCCACGGCGCCGGTCCACTCAGCTTACCCGTTCTTGAGCTCGATCACGTAGTTTCGGTGTCGCTTCGTCCCGATGTTCGTGAGCCGATTATCGATCTTACCGGCGCCGGCGACCTGGCGGAATTCGACCTGGTCGTCCGCGAAGGCGATGTCCCGCGCGCTGGCGGGATCATCCGGGTCGGCCAACCGGAGCAGCCCGCCCGATTCGACGAGGATGATGTAGTCGAGCCGATGGATGTGCGCCTCCAGGGATTCGCCCGGCGCCAGCGCCAGTTCCCAGACCCGTACCCGGTCGTTCTCGAACAAGAGCCGCGTCCCCACGCGCTCGGTTGGCTGGCTCATGGTGGTCTCCCTCAATCGGTTGGCCCGCGGAGGGCAATCGGGACTTCAATCAGCGTGGGCTCACCCGAGGCGAACGCCGCGCGGATGGCCGGCGCCAGCTCCACGGGGCGGGTCACGGTGACGCCGCGTGCGCCGAAGCCTTGCGCGACGCGGGCATAGTCCACCGGACCCAGCAGACTGGCGATCGGCTCGCCCAGCGACCGTTTCTGATCGCTGGCCACGATGCCCCAGGCCTGGTCGTCAGCCACCAGGACGACGATCGGGGTGCGGAGGCGGACGGCCGTCTCCAGCTCGGTGATGGTGAACCCGAGGGCTCCGTCACCGGAGAGCAGGAGCACCGGTCGCGCCGGATGGATCAGCTTGGTGGCGATGGCCGCCGGCAGACCCCAGCCGACGACGGCGCTGGCCCCGCAGGTCAGCCAGTGGCCCGGGTAGCGGTCCCAGAGCAGCACGTGTGCCCACTGGCCGATATTGCCGCCGTCGATGAGGAAGAGCGTCTCGTCGGTCAGCACGCCCCGGAGCGCCTCGACGAGATGCTGGCCGGTCATGGGACTGGCCGGGGGAATCTGGGACCATCGGGCGCGGAACCGCTGGTTGCGGCTCTGCGCCTCGCGGAGCCAGCCCGCGCGCGCCGAGAGGTGACGGCGCTGCCATTGCTCCCGGAGCTGGTCCAGCACCATCGAGGGATCGCCGAGGATGCCGACGTCCGGCAGGACGCCCTGGTTCAACTCGTCGGGATCCCGGTCGATCCGGACCACCCGGGCCTGGGCCGAAACACCCGGCGGCTTCATGTAGCCCACGCGATAATCGACCCGGCTGCCGGCCAGGAGGATCAAGTCGGCGTCAGCCAGCAGAGGAGGGCCGCCGCTGGCGGCGCCGATGACTCCGAGGTATTCGGGCATGGGCTGGCTGATGGATCCGCGGTCCCAGATCGGGGTCACGATCGGGACGCCGGCCGTCTCGACGAGCCGGCGCAGGGCGGCTTCCGCCCCCGCGTAGAACACGCCGCTCCCCGCGACCAGGAGCGGGCGCTCGGCGCGCGCCAGCAGGTTCACGGCCTCGCGGATCAGCTCGGGATCGCCCAGGGACGGCGGCGTGGCCGGGACTGCGGCTGAGGCCGCCGGGACCCCGGCCAGCGCTGGAGCAGCCGCGGTGCTCCCGCCTGACTCGAGGCTGGGCGCACCCCGCGGCAGGTCGGCGTCGGCCACGGGCGCCTTCAAGACGTCGCCCGGGATCGTCAGGTGGACCGGGCCGGGCCGGCCGCTCCGCGCCGTGGCCAACGCTTCGTGCACGGCCAGGGGAATCCGCTCCGGCCGGTCGACGCGCCGCGCCAGCTTGCACACCGGCCGGGCCAGTGCCACATGGTCCAGGTCCTGGAAATTCCCCATGCCGGCCGTCCGGCTCTCGCTGGCCCCGGTGATCAGCAGCAACGGCGCCCCGTCGAAATAGGCGTTCACCACGCCGGTCAGGGCATTCATATGGGCGACCCCGCTCGACGAGGTGCAGACGCCCACCCGGCGCGTCAGCCGGCCGGCCGCGTCGGCCATGTAGCCGGCCGCCTGCTCGTTGCGGACATCGGCCAGCCGCAGCCCCTGCCGCTTGCAAGCCGCCAGGATCGGGTCCAGGCCGTTGCCGCAGAGCGTCGACACGAAGGGGACGTCCTGGGCCTTGAGCAGGCGAACCAGCAGATCGGCACCAGTCATGGCAGTCACTCCCCGTCAGATGAGCCTGGAGTCGACGAAGATCGTGTTGATGAACGACATGCCGCGGACCACGTAGCCCTGCGTCTCCATGAACGCGGCAAGCTCGGGATTCGTCTTGCGGGTGCCGGTGATCAGCGTCTCGGCGCAGATGACCGCCGGGCGGAAGCGGCCGTAGTCGATCGACTTCAAGATGGGCAGCTCGAGCCCCTGAGTGTCCACCGAGAGGAAGGCCGGGGCTTCGGTCATGTGTTCGGCCATCACCTGGTTGATATCGAGCAGCGGCATCTTGATGATCTCCTTGATGGAGATCTTCCCATCGGTGGCCTTGGCCTGGCGCTCCGCCTCCTCCTTCGAGAAGGTGTTCCACGAGGGCTCGGTCATGACGTAGTAGTCGGCCTCGCGCGCGGAGGTCACCCCGATGCCGGCTTCGAGCACCTTGTCCCCAGGGCGGACCTCGCGGAGCTTCTTGCACAGCGCCGCGTTCGGCTCGATGAGCAGGCCCCGGTATCCCAGGCGATAGAACAAATAGGTGTTATTGTTCAAGATGGGTTCCCAGGCGCCGATGTCGAGATATCGGTTTTTCGGCACTTTGAGGTATCCGAGGATGAAGTGGACGATCCGGTCTTCCCCGCTCTGGGCGTAGCTCTCCCCGCCAGGCGTTGGGGCCTGCGGGGGCGGGGGTGCCGGCCCGAGCCGACGCTGGCCGAGGGCGCCGAGGGCCGCGCCCGCGGCGGCGCACCCCATACCTTGCAGGAATCCTTTGCGACTGAACGGCATGGTCAGTCTCTCCGGCCCCACGGTCCGGCTTCCTGGCTTCCCTTTCAGCCGAAGAGATCGAGGACGGGCTTCCCCCCCTCGACGATCGGCACGGGGCGGCCCAGGGGATCGATCACGCGCAGATCGGGTGCAATGCCGAGGGCATGGTAGATCGTGGCAGCCAGGGATTCCGGGCTGACCGGATGATCCACGACATGGGCCGCGTCCTTGTCGGATGTGCCGTAGACGGTCCCACCCCGGATGCCCGCGCCGGCCAGTACGGCCGGGAACAGCATGCTCCAGTGTCCCCGGCCCCATCGCGGCGTCGCCTGGGGAGTCCGGCCCATCTCGCCCAGAGCCACCACCAGGGTCTCCTCCAGCAGGCCCCGCGCGTTCAGATCGCTCAAGAGCGCTGACAGTCCCTGGTCGAACGTGGGCAGGAGGTGTTGCTTCACGTCATCGCTG
This sequence comes from Isosphaeraceae bacterium, assembly GCA_021324445.1. Taxonomy (GTDB): domain Bacteria; phylum Planctomycetota; class Planctomycetia; order Isosphaerales; family Isosphaeraceae; genus JAJPJC01. The sequence continues at coordinate 67,288 of JAJPJC010000398.1, read as the reverse complement.
TGCAGGTGTGAATCCCAGCCGTAGCCGTCGCAGGAGTCGTAGTGGACGGTGACGAACCGGACGCCGGCCTCCACCAGGCGCCGGGCGACGAGGGCGGATTGACCGAAGAGATGCCGGCCGTACTGGTCGCGGACTTGGGCCGGCTCGCGGCGGAGATCCAGGGCCCTCCGGGTGGCCTCGGACGTGACCAGCGCCAGGGCGCGCCGGCGAAACTGGTCGAACTCCCGCACGCGGGCGACCTGGTCCAGGGCGCGGCGCTGGGCGTCGAACTGATCCAGCAGCGAGGCGCGGCGAAGGGTCCGGTCCAGCCGCAGGCCCTCCCCGGTGGCCAGCCCTTCGATCGGGAAGGTCAGCTCCGCGTCGCGGCACGGCCGCCAGTAGGGGTTGTCGTTGAGGTCCTTCTTGTCGACGGCGGTGGTCAAGGGATTGTAGCGGCGGCCGAGCCAGCCGGCGTGCTCGCCCGGCCGGAGGTACTGGCCGGCCTCCTGGAGCCGGCCCAGGGAATTGGGCACCACGGCGTAGGCCGGCAGGTCGCGCTCCATCCCGCCGGGCTGCTGCTGGGCCTGGTACTCGACCACCGCCCCCATGGCGGGCCAGTCCTTGGGCGTCGGGTTGAACCCGCCGCCGATCGGCACGTGCCAGATCCGGCCAGTCTGGAGGTAATGGGCGGCTCCGCTGTGGTCGTTGTACGGGTGGGTCATGGTCCGCACGACGCAGAACCGCTCGGAGATCGCCGCCAGGCGGGGCAGGTGTTCGCTGATCCGCAGGCCCGGCGTCCGCGCACTGATCGGACGGAACGGCCCGCGGATCCGCTCCGGCGCCTCCGGCTTCAGGTCGAAGGTCTCGAGCTGGCTGGGCCCGCCGAAGAGGAACACGAAGATCACGGCCCTGGCCCTGGGGGCTGCCGGCTGCGCCTGGGCCTCGGCCGCGAGCAGGCCGGGGAGGCTCATGCCGAACAAGCCGGCCCCGGCCGCCTCCAGCAGCGTGCGGCGCGGGATGCCGTCGCAAGCAGCCTGGGGATACCCGTCGATGCGGAACATGCGCTGGCACCTCACTCCCTCGGACCAACCTTGCGGATCCGCGGCGCGTTCCCGCGATCATACCCGAAATCGGCGCCGACAACAGTCCCGCGCGATCCCGGACCATGAATTAAGATATTATATTATTTACAATTTTGATTCCAGATTCCAGATTCCAGATGAGGAGGAAGCCGGATTCCCGATTCCCCATGAGGCTCAATCTGGAATCTGGAACCTGGAATCCCGATTCTGGAATCGGCAGTCCCCTCACCTGGTCGAATCCTACCAGGTTGCAGCGATGGCTCGGCAGAGCCGTCGGAAACCGCTCAGAACATCCCCACATCCCCGTCTGGCTCGAGGGGCTGCTTGACCGATTCGCCCGTACATAATAGACTTTTGTCCATGTGGACGCGACCGGAGCTCAAGGCGGTGGGTCATCTCGACGCCGACTGCTTCTACGTGTCGGCGGAGCGGGTGCGGGATGAGTTTCTGCGCGGCAAGCCGGTGGGGGTGCTGGGCAACCAGGGGGCGTGCGTGATCGCCAAGAGCTACGAGATGAAGCGGGCGGGAGTTGCGACGGGGATGCCGATCTGGGAGGCGCTGGGGAAGTGCCCGGCGGGGGTGTACGTCAAGCGGGATTTCCGCTGGTACGAGGTCTTGAGCCGGCTGATGCTGGGCGTGGTGCGGGAGTATTCGCCGCGGGTGGAGTATTACTCGATCGACGAATTCTTCTTCGCGGCGGTGCCGGCGCGGGGTCAGACGTTCCAGGAGCTGGCGGGCCTGATCCGCGACCGGATCTGGGAGCGGCTGGGGGTGCCGGTGACGGTGGGCATCGCCCGGACGCGGACCCTGGCCAAGCTGATCTCGGACGCGGCCAAGCCGTTCGGCGCGCGGGCGGTGGTCGACCGCCGGGATGAGGAAGCGCTGTTGATCGACCGGCCAGTGACCGAGATCACGGGGATCGCCGGCCGGCGCGCGGCCCGGCTCTCCCCCTGGGGGATCGTCACCTGCCTCGACCTGGCGCGGGCCGACCGCCGGCTGGTCCGATCGCTGCTGACGGCCACGGGTGAGGCCCTCTGGTGGGAGCTCAACGGCGAGGCGGTTCAGCCGATCCAGGTCCAGCGGCCCGCGCACAAGGCCCTGGCGCGCGGCGGCAGCTTCGGCGAGTCGACCGCCGAGCCGGTGGTCCTCTACGCCTGGCTGGTGCGCAACCTCGAGCGGCTGATCGAGGAGCTGGAATACCACGGCGTGGCCGCCGGTCGGCTGAATGTCTGGGTCGTCTACAAGAACGGCCAATCCGGCGCCGGCCAGATGACGCTGGCGGTCCCCAGCGATCGGTTCGATCTGTTGCTGGACGCGGCCCGTCCCTGCCTCCGCAGGGCCTGGGTCCCCCGCGCCCTGGCCACCCATATGCACCTGATCGCCGAGGACCTCACCCCCAGGAGGGATTGCCCCCTGGACCTGTTCGACCCGGCCGAACACCGCAGCCAGGCCCAGGCGGTCGCCCGGCTCAAGCGCGAGATCAACGCCCGCCACGGCCGGTTCGTCCTCCGCAGCGCCGCCACGCTCCCACTGGCTGCCATCTATCGGGATACCGCCAACGAGTACGACATCTGCGACATCCGAGGGAAACTCTGCTTTTGAATCAGTCGTAGGGCCGGCTGTGCCGGCCAGAGGCCAGCTTGGCTGACCCCCCAGGCTTGTGGGAGTGCGCCTCGCCTCCCGAGCCGGTTCCGGCCGGCACAGCCGGCCCTACGATGACGACGCAACCCAACGATGTGTGTCGGCATTGCCCTGGCATGGAGTGAGCTGCCCACGGAGCTGATCGAGCGGCACGGGCTGGAGCGTCGCGTCCACGAGCGTGGGGGCGAGCGGGAGGTCCGTTTCTTGTACCGCGACCGCCAGCCTCGGCTGCCGGTCTGGAGGGACGGGCAGATCCTGATCGTGCGCTGGGGCAACGGCCGGGGCCAGAGCCGGTTCTTGCCCCGCACGGGCTGGACGTGGCTGTCGACCATCCAGGAAGGATACTGGCGCAGCCTCAACCCGATCGCCGTCGACATCCCCGGCACGCTCGGCCTGGATCGCGGGGTCTGGTTCCGCATCCGGCAAGGGATCCGCGGTCTGCTCGTCCCGGATGAGCGCGGGATCGCGGTTGCCTACATGATCTGCGAGCCCGCCAGCCATTATTACCAGGTCATGACCCGCTCGAACCGCATGCCCGTCCTGATCGAGGAGCGCATCTAAAGTCTGGTCGGCGCGCCGTCCGCTCGCTAGAACATCTTCGACCAACCGAACGGAGCAGGCCGCAGGACGGAGCAGGCCGCAGGACCGACCTGCCTGACGGCGGCCCTGGGAGAAAGGAGCGAGTGCGATGAGGCCTGTGCCAGGCCAAGTGTCCGCCGAGCAGAGGGCGCGGTTGGCCCTCAAGGGTCGCATCCTTTACGGTAAGTTCTGCGGCACCCAGGGCAAAGGGACCTGCGCCGAAAGCTTCGCTCTGTACCACATCAGGCGCGGCGAAGACGAGATCGCCCGCGACCTGCTGACTTACCTCCAGGCCGAGATCGCATCCCTCCGAGTCGAGGACCCGGAGGGTCGATTGGCGATCACGGAGGGACTGGCCGGCCGAATCCAACACCAGCTCGAGGCCCCGGGACCAGACCGGCCCGACCCCTCCAGGGGGCAACCACCCTGAAGTCCAAGTCCCAGCCGCCTGGAAGCGAACCGGGTCGGTCCGCGCGCCATCACGGCCGGTTCTCGGCGGTTTTCTTCGCCTTGGCGTCCGCGGCCGCCGACCGATCGAAGTGGTCATAGACCGCCCGGGCGATCTCGGCGCAGAGGCGGTTGCCGGCGTTGTCGGGGACCCAGCGCTTGTCCTGGTTCTGGCAGCTCATGACGCAGACGGCGACCGGTCCGCCGGGACACTCGATGATCCCGGCCGCCGTGCGCGTCTCGTCGAGGCTTCCCGTCTTGAACGCGACCTTGGTCTGCGGCGGGAGGAACCGAGGGAACTTGTCCTTGTCCTCGCAGGCGCGGAGGTGCCCCAGCATCTCCTCGCACGCGGCGGGACTCACGAGCTGCTTGCGATAGACCGCCGCGCACAGCTTGATCATCTCGTCGGGCGTGGTGCTCCCCAGGCCAAATTGCTTGCTCCGCTCGGGAAAGACCGAGGTATCCCGGCGGAAGACCTTCGCATGGATCTTGGTGTTGGGATAACCGAGCATCTCCATGGTCGCGGCCGTGGCGCCGATGCCGATGGCATCCAGCACCAGGTTGGTCGCGGTGTTGTCCGAGAAGGCGATCATCAAGCGGACGGCATCGCGGAGCTTGAACGTCGCCCCGTCGGAGAAATGATAGGTCAAGACGCCCGAGCCGGGCACCTTATCCGACTTCTTGAGCGTGAGGGTCGCGTCGAGGTCGACCTGCTTCGCGGCGGCCTGGCGATAGGCTTCGATCATGACAGGGAACTTGATCAGGCTGGCCGTCGGCATCACCTCGCTGGCGTGGTAGCGGAACGACTCGCCGGTGTCCAGGTGCAGGACCGCCACGGCGACCTTCCCCTTGTGGGCCGCGATCAGGGGCATCAGCCGCGATTCCAGGGTGGGCGTCGCACTCGATTGAGGTTTGGGGCCCTCGGCGGGCGCGGGACGAGCCGGACCGGCGCTCGGTCCGCGGTCCTCCTTCCCGGCGGCGATCACGACGACCCGCCGCGCCGTGCCCTCGGGAAAAGTCGCCAGGGCGAGCCGGACGGCAGCGGCCCGATCCGTGTTCTCGGAGTCGATCGTCGTTTCGATCCCCCCCGAGGCGTGGATCGTCAAGAGGAGGGGCAGGGCGACCGCGGCCACGCTGCCGGCCGGCCGCGCCGGCTTGCAGAATTCCAGACACTTGGGAGTATCAACCATGGTCGTGGGCTCTCGGTTGGTCTTCGGATGGCTGCCGATCGACTGACCCCGCGATTGTCGCAGGTTTGGGCGCCGAGACCAACGGCCTTCTTCCGGCACGGCCACTCCCGCGCGGTGAATCACAGCCGCGCCGGGTCCGCGGCGCCGCAGGGTGTGGAGGCCGAGGAATGGGAGAGGACCAGTTCTGAACGAGTTCCCTGACGGGTCTCTTGCTACCCCTGGGTCCCGGCGTTTGATACAACGGAGTCATGCGGCTCGAACAGATCAGTGGTTGCGAAACGTGGCTGGAGTCCATGACCGATGAAACGCTGGTTCGTCCTGTTCCTGTCCTGCTCGATCACGGCCAAGGCGGCCGAACCCCAACCGAAACCCGGCGACCGGCTGCCGCGCATCGGCGACGAGATCGTCGTCTGCGGGCAGCTGTACCACACGACGACCAAGGTCGTGCTCTGGACGGATCCCGGCGGCTACGACGCCTATCGGGTCGAGCGGCGGTTTGCTCCCCGGGATCAGACCGAGCCCAAACCCCGGGACGCGACGAAGCGGCCCTCCAATGCCGCCGAGCGCGGGGATGCACGCTACGGCCTGCGAACTCGAGGTTTGACCAAGGAGCAGATCGAACGCGTCCGCGGCGGCGGCTGGGACCTGCCGTTGCTCCAGCAGGTCGTCGACCAGTTCGTCATCCACTTCGATGCCTGCGGCACCAGCCGGCGCTGCTTTGAAGTCCTTCAAGACCGACGTGGACTCAGCGTCCATTTCATGCTCGACCTCGACGGGACGATCTACCAGACCCTCGACATCAAGGAGTCCGCCTGGCACGCGACGATTGCCAACAGCCGCTCGGTCGGCATCGAGATCGCCAACATCGGCGCCTATCCCGTCGATGATCCCGAGGGTCCCCTGTCCCGCTGGTATCGTCCCGACTCGACCGGCCGGATCCGGATCGTGCCGCCGGAGGCGAGCGACTCGATCGACCCGGCGCGCGTGCTCCGGCCGATCCGGGAGGAGAAGATCGTGGGGACGATCCAGGGCCAGCGGCTCGAGCAATACGACTTCACACCGCAGCAGTACGAGGCGCTCGCCCGCTTGACCGCGACAATCTGCACCGTGTTTCCCAAGATCCGCTGCGACTATCCTCGCGATGAAAAGGGGGTGCTCCTTCGCCAGAAGCTCCCCAGCGACCAGCTCGCGCGGTATCAAGGCATCCTGGGCCACTACCATAACCAGACGAACAAGGTGGACCCGGGCCCGGCCTTCCAGTGGGACCGGCTGATCGGCGAGGCGCGGCGACTGATGCTCCGTTAGGAACGTGCGCGCGAGAACGTCCCGGCATCGTCCCGAAGACGGTCTGGTCGGTTGTGGCAAGGTCTGCGGACCTTGCCACCGCGGCGACCGACGGTCTCCTGGCATCCGCCTCGCCGGGAGAAGGAGACCCCCGGTGCGCCAGATGGCGGAGTCGGGAGACCCGCGCCCGAAGGAGGGAGCGGCACCGCAGCCGACGACCGCCGATCAAGGGCTCCCGACCACGGCCAAGGCCGCGTCTTTCAGGCTCTCCGGGGCGGGTGCGGGGAGATTCCCGGGACGGGCCACCACCCGATCGCCGGGCTTGAGGCCCTTGAGCACCTCGGCGTGGTCCGGGTCGCTCAGGCCGATCTCAATCTCCTGCCAGTGCCAGGGCTGCAGGCCGTCCTGGTCACGCGCGCGATCGGAGACGGCGACATACGATCGCTCGCCGACCCACCGGATCGCCTCGACCGGTACCCGGGTCACGTCGTGCCGTGTCTCGACCTCGATCATGATCTCGGCACTCAAGCCGGGTCGCAGCTCGTCGAAGCCTTGGGTGATGTCGACATTGGCATAGTAGACCCGCACGTCCGATCCCCGGATCGGTACGGAGATCCCCGTGATCTCCGCCACCGTCCCCTTCAGAGGCTTGTCGGGGAAGGCGTCGATGACGATGATCGCCGGCTGACCCGTGCGGACCATGGCGACCTTGGATTCATTGATCCGGGCCCGCACCCGCATGTGCTGTGGGTCGGGCAGATTGAAGATCGGCTGATCCTGCCGGAGCGTCACCCCCTGATCGATCTGCGCCATGACCATTCCCCAGGGATTGGTGTCGTTGGCGTAGACGACGATCCCCTCATTCGGGGCCTTCACCTTGCAGTTGTTGATGTTCTTCTGGATCCGCTTCAGGCGTTGATCTTCCAGGCTGAACGTCTTTTCCTGCATCAGCTTGTCGGCCTTGATCGCCTCCACGTTGGCCTGGAGCGCCTTGATAATCTTGGGACCCGTGTACTTGGTGAGTCGCTGGAGCATCCCCTGGGCCTCCGAGAGGGCGATCGTGGCCTGCTGGAGCGCCAGCTCATCCCCTTTGACCTGGTACGGGGTGCGGAAGCCCTTCTTGAGCAGGTCGCGCGACCACTCCAGGGTCCGTTCCGCCCGCTCCTTCTCGACCTGGCAGGTGTGGATGTAGTGGCGAACCAGTTGCACGTCCTGGGGGTAGATCCCGTCCCGGTATTCCCTCAGGGTGATCTCATTGACCTGCTCGATGGCCCGGGCCTGTTCGACGTACGACTTGGCTTGCAAGAAGCGGATTTGCTGGGCCTTCTCCTCATCCTCGAGAGCCGACGAGTCGAGCACGGCCACGAGGTCGCCGGCCTTGACGCGGGACCCATCGGGCAGGATCCAGACGATGCGGGTCGAGCCCGGCTTCTCCTCGTCGAGCATCGAGGCGCCCCGGCCGCGACCACGACTACCACGGCCGCTCTGCTGCTGTGCCTGTTGGGCCTGTTTCTGTTTGTTGGCCGTATCCGTGGCCGGTTTCGCGGTGGCCGGCCGCAACGGGACATAGGGAAGCACCTCGTAGGTGAAACTCCGCAAGACCGGCTTCGACCCGGCCGTGCTGCCCGTGCCCGAAGACGAGGACCCGCCCGAACCGCCCATCCCGCCGCTACTGGAGCCCACGCTCGATGAGCCGGAAGACCCAGAGGATCCCGACGAGCTCGACGAACTGGAAGAACTCGAAGAACTGGACGAACTGCTCCCGCTGGTGGCCCCCCCCTTGGACGATCCGGACGATGAGGAGCCGGTCTTCTTCTTGGCGGTCTTGCTCTTACTCTTGGCGGTCGTCGAGGTGTCCGTACCCGATCCGCTGCCGCTCGGGCCGCTGGTGCCGCTCTGACCGCTGGACCCACTGGTGCCTTGAGCGCTGCTGGAGCCGGTCGTCTGGCTCTTGCCGGCTGTCGTACCCTGCTGCTGGGTCCCGCCGATCAATCCGATCAGGGCTTCCACCTCGCACCGGACCGTCCGCTTATTGGCGCTTTCAATCGACCCGTTCTCGACGACGTACACGTCCACATCGCCCCGGTCGACCTCAACCCACTCCAACGGGGTCTTCGACGAAGCCGCCAGGAGAGGGGGGCGATAACCGGCTTGCCAGGCCCAGACCGCCCCGGCGATCGCCCCGAGGGCGGCCATGATCTTCAGAAGACCCCAGGGCCCGCGCCGGATCTGCGGAACCTCGATGGTGGCAAAAGCGGCTGGTTCGTTCTCGGGAGCCATGAAAAAACCCCGCGCTTCTCCGCTGTGATGTCCCCTGCGACCAACCTATTATCGGCGAATCCCTTGGCCGGTCAATCGCGCCGGCGACCTTGCCGGCCGGCCGGCCGCCGTCCCGCTCCACGAGAGGATCCTCTGGATAATCAGAGTCAGCGACAAACCGGTCGGCGGCGGACCGGGCCCGTGGCGGAGACGCCGGCGCCAGCCCCGGCGCGACCGGCACCCCTCACGCTCCGGGCAGAAGCGACCCAACGTCCGCGGCCCCGCCGATCTCCAGGCTGGCGGCGCTGCCCAGGAGTCGATAGATCGACCGCGTGAACGCAAAGGCGTCCGCCAACCGATCTGCTGTCGCGGCATGACCTTCCGGCTCGACGCCGCCGGTGATGACCAGGCGTCGCGGGGCGACCAGGGCGGCCAGATGGCCAAGATCCCCCACGTCGAGGATGTTCGGCACGATCAGACCCATCGGCAGTCGGGACCAGGGTTTGCCTTGCCGCCCCACGAAGCTGACGAGGCAGTCCGAGCAGCCCACGGCCGCCACCCTCGGATCGAGGGCCGCCGTGAGCAAGGCCGGCAGGCTCATCGCCCCGAGCCCGATCAGCACGAACGGGCGGTTCGGTCGTGCGGGTTGCGAACCTGCCTTGAGCGGATTCCGACGCGCTTCATCCAGGAAATCGAGCCAGCGGACGAGGTCCCAGACCCACTGGCCCAGGAGCGGCCGGTTCACCCAGAGCCCCCATTCCGCCGGGTCGTGATCCGGCACGCCGGCCACGGGTCCGACGCCGTCCAGCCAGGGGCCGGTCCCTCGGGGATGGGTCAATTCCAGGGTGGAGACGCCCGCATCCCGCCCTTGCGAGCGGAGCTTGTCGAGGGTGGAAGCGGAAGCGGCTGCGGCGCCAGGCTTTGCCGGGGCAGCCGCCTCGGCCGAGAGGACGATCGCCGTACCTGGTCGGGTGCCGGGACTGAAGCGGGCCCGGCCGCGGGCGCGGATGCCGCGCTCGGTCGTGATCGTGACGTCCACTCCGTCGGTCCCGACCCGCAATCGGGGTTCCAGCGGCGTCTTCTGGGGGAACCCGCCCAGGATTCCGTCGCGAAGCTGGGCGCGCATCCGCCCGGCGTCGGCCTCCCAACGCTGGCGATGGTCGGGCGGTTTGGGGAGGGCCGCCAGCCGCTCCTGCCCCGCGCGCCGGGCGAATTCGGGAATGGTGACGATCGCCTTGGGCCGGGTCGTTCCCTTGGGATAGCACCGCAGCGCTTCCACATCCTCGACCGTGATCGGCGGCTCGGCGATCGGGCTGCCGTCGCCCCGGCCGCGCAGCCATTTCTCCACCCAGCCATACATCGCCTCGCGCATCGGTCGGTTATAATCGTGGCCGGACTCGATGGCGACGTGGCGGATCTTATCCGGGTGCCCCAGGATTCGGTAACGCTCGCGGGCGTAGGCGATGCTCTTGGCCGCCTCGCCGACGCTGAACTGGAAGGCATCGCGCGTGGCGCTGATGACCAGGAGGGCGCGGGGCGCGACCAGGGCCAGGATGTCGCCGGCGGTGGCGTAGGCCGCCCCGTCCACGTTGACCTCGCAGACACAGCAGGCGGACCTCAAATAGGCATCGTAGGTCCCGATCCCGCAGACCGGGATGACCGCGGCGAATCGATCGTCGGTCGCCCCGGCGTAGAAGGTCTGGTTGCCGCCGCCGGAGGCGCCGGTGACCGCCAGCCGGCTGGGATCGACCTCGGGCCGCGAGATCAGGTAATCGACGGCGCGGCGATTGTCATAGACCTGCAAGCCGATCAGGGGCGTCCCGACCGGCCAGAGGGAGGCGCCCAGCAGGGCGCCGTGGTAGGTCCCTGGCCCGGGTTCGACGGCCCGTTCGCCCGCGCCGAAGGCGTCGACGCACAGCACCACGTAACCCAGCCTGGCCAGGCCAATGCAGCGCGGCTGAACATGGGGGTCGACCCGCGCCCAGGGCCAGTGGCCATGCACCGAGAGCACCGCCGGCGCGCGTTCCCGCGCGGGCTCCGGCCGGTAGAGATTGGCCGTGACTCGGACTCCCGGCCGGCTCTGGAACGTGAGGCGCTCGATCGCGTACCCGTCGCGCTGGATCGTGCCGAGGATCTCGGGTTCGAGCGGGGCTGGACGTTCCGGTGTCCTCCCGAACGATCGTGTGAGCCCCTCGCGCACGCCGCGCAACCGGCGCTCCCAGCCTTCGATGGTCGCCGGCGCCCGGTCCCCGCCCGCCGCGCTGCGACTCAGCCGGCGGATGAACGCTGCGTAATCGCCGGCCAACGAACCCTGCTCGGTCGTCGTCCTCATGTCTCCCCCAGTGGCCATTCCACGAAGCCGCGCGCACGTCACCCGAGATTAGGCCGCCCGGGCCGGGCCGACAAGAGGGTCATGGCGACGCGATCCAGGGATGAGGCGGAAGGAACCTCCCCTTTGAAGCTCCGCCCGCCTTTGTGGTAGGGTGTGCGCACCGGGAACGCAACTTGCGGATCCTGGAGGGCGAGGCTTCCGCATTCACGTCGGTCCGGCGCTCCAGCTGGACCGACGTGCTGGCCAGCCCGGAGCGGATCGGAACCCGATCACGACTTGGAGAGGATGACACCATGGCGGAATACACCCTGCCTCCCTTGCCGTACGACTATGGCGCCCTGGAGCCGCACATCGACGCCAAGACGATGGAGATCCACCACACCAAGCACCACCAGACTTACGTCACGAACCTGAACAATGCCCTGAAGGACCAGCCGGCCCACCAGGGCAAGACGATCGAAGATCTGATCGGCAACCTCGACGCCCTGCCGGAATCGATCCGGACGGCCGTGCGGAACAACGGCGGGGGGCACGCCAACCACTCGCTCTTCTGGCAGATCATGAAGCCCAACGGCGGCGGTGAGCCGACCGGCGCCTTGGCCCAGGCGATCACCAGCGAGCTGGGTGGTTTCGCCGCGTTCAAGGAGGCCTTCACCAAGGCGGCCATCGGCCGCTTCGGCTCGGGATGGGCCTGGCTGGTCCTGGGCAAGGACGGCAAGCTGTCCATCACCTCCACGCCCAATCAGGATAACCCGATCATGGAAGGCTTGACCCCGATCATGGGCCTGGACGTCTGGGAGCACGCCTACTACCTGAAGTATCAGAATCGCCGGCCGGACTACATCTCTGCCTGGTGGAACACCCTCAATTGGGACGAGATCGGCCGCCGCTTCGAGGCGTCCCGGAAGAAATAAACAGGCTTCCGGCAGACAGGATGCCCTTCGACGTGTGGTCCGTGGTCCGTCGACGGTGCGGACTGACCACGGACCACCTCACCTGCTGTGCCGAGGCGAGGAATCGCTGCCTCCAGCTCGGCTTGACGGGTGCCGGGCATCGTGTATGATCCCACCGCCCTCAGCGGGAGCGCGCGTCCTGCCGGCGGGTTTTCCATTCTGCCGACTCCGCGGCCTCATCCTGTCTTGAATCGGAATCCGGACGTCGACTTTTCCTTTCGACTTGCGTTGTCAACGGCGACGCATGGTTCGCCGCTTGTGTGATTTCATGGAGTCGTGGGACACTCACGTGGGCCGCGACGCCGGGGGGCGTCGGGCGCCAGGGACGAGACGAGGAGATCATGTCGATGGATCGACTGAGACGCGTTCTGAGCGGCGGGACTCTGGTCATGATGCTGGGGACCGTCCTCGCCGCTGCGGGGTGCCGGAGCATGCGCAACGAGGTGCCGCAAGGGAAGCCGTATTCCACCACGGGGGGCACGCCCCCCGCGATTGGTTTCAATGCCGATCCGCGTCCCAACGCGGCGGCAGGATCCGGCCTGTATCCCAGCACCACGCCCGGACAGCCCGGCCTGACCGGATCGGGAGCAAGCCCAGGAATGACGGCACCCGATGCGACCTACTCGGCAGGCGGATCCAGCGCCAGCCAGTTCGGCACGCCGCCGCCCAGTACCAATCAATTTGGCGTGCCGCCGGGAATCGGTCGCAACGGGCCATCGATGACCGGAGCCGTCCCGGGATCCGACACGGGCCGTTGACCCTTTGGTCCGTGGTCCGTTGTGGGAGCTGCCGCTCCGCTCCGCTGCGCCGTCGTCCCCCGTCTTTCGAGTGCCTCAGCGCTCCCGGCCCCGGCGAGTCAGCCCGCGACAGCGAACACCGGACCACGGACAAACGGACCACGGACAATTCATGAAGCCCCTGGCGGTCTTGTACGAGGATTCCGACTGCCTGGCCGTCGCCAAGCCGGCTGGTCAGTTCAGTCAGGGGACGTGGGCTCCCCCCGGAGAGATGACGCTGGAAGAGGCCGTTCGCCGGTATCTCGATGCCGGCGATCCGGCCTCGGTCTACCTGGGGATCGTTCACCGGCTAGACCGGCCGACGTCCGGGGTCTTGCTCTGGGCCAAGACGCCCAGGGCGGCTCGCCGGCTTTCCACGCAATTTGAACGCCGACGGGTTGTCAAGGAATACTGGGCGATCGTCGAGCTGGGGCCTTCCTGTCCTGCCGCGACAAGCTGGTGCGACTGGTTAACCCGGCCGAGTGAGACCGGCCTGGCGCGCGTGGTCGCGCCCGGGACGCCGGGGGCGCGGCCGGCGGTGACCCGGGTCCGACGGGAAATGGCCCCGGCACTGCCTCCGGGACGTGCCTGGCTGCGGCTCTGGCCCGAGACCGGGCGGACTCATCAGCTCCGAGCCCAGGCGGCCGCGCGAGGGATGCCCATCCTGGGCGATGCCGCCTATGGATCAACCTCCTCGTTTGAGCCGGCGCACGCCATCGCGCTGCATGCGCGATTGCTGGAGGTCCGCCATCCCATCCTCCAGACGCCGATGAGGTTCGTCGCGCCGCTCCCCGACGCGTGGCACTCGTTGGGAGTGCAGGATGCCGTCTCCGGTTGACGCTCCGCTCCCCGAGTGGCGCTCCCGCTGATATACTCGCTGGTCGTGGGTGAGCCCCCCCTCGTGAGGACATCCTGTTGTGGAACTGAGAACGTGGCAAGCCGGTAACCCGGATTCCGGCCCGCGCGTGCTGATCACGGGGGGCGTGCATGGCGATGAGTTCGAATCCATGGCAGCGCTCAGCAGGCTCAGCGGCCTGCTTGGGGAGCGTGTCGTTCGGGGCCAGGTGACGCTGGTTCCCGTGGTCAACGAGGCGGCATTCCGCCTGGGCCAGCGCGTCGCGGACGACGGTTTCGATCTGGCTCGGGTCTGTCCGGGACGGCCCGATGGGTCCATCACCGAGCGAGTCGCCCACGGCCTGTCGAGGCTGATCGGCGCCTGCGACTATTATCTTGACCTGCACTCCGGCGGCGCTCGACTTCGCGTCTATCCGCTCGCCGGATACCTGCTGCACCCCGACCCGGCGATCCTCGACCACCAGCGGCGGATGGCGCGCGCCTTCGGATTGCCGATCATCTGGGGGACCGACCCGAGCCTCAACGGCCGGTCCCTCTCCGTGGCACGCGACGCGCGCGTGCCCGCGATCTACGCGGAGTACCTGGGTGGCGGCGTGTGCGACCCGCAGGGCGTGGCCGCCTATGTGCGCGGGTGCCTGAACGTGCTGGTGGACCTCCAGGTGATCGCAGGCGAGATCCGACTTCCCGACCTTGAGCCGCTGGTGATCGAGGATCCGCGAAAAGACTCCGGCTTCCTGCAAATCCAGCACCCCTCACCCCTGGAAGGATACTTTCAGCCTGCCGTAGCGCTCGGCCAGCGCGTGCGGCCGGGAGATGTGCTGGGCCATGTGTCCGACCCCTTCGGCCCGGCCGTCGTGCCGGTGCAGTCCGACCGAGCCGGGTTCGTCCTGGTGCTCCGGGCGTGGGCGCGCGTGGCGGCCGGGGAGAGCCTGGCGGTCGTGATGGAGACGGACCGTACGCCGCCGCCGTGGTGATCGGATGCAACCGCTGCTGACGACTCGCGAGCCGGAGCCGGATGGTGTATCCTGGTGCAGCCCGGAATGGAATGACATGCGCCACGCGTTCTGGCAACTGGTCCGCGCGCCGATCCGGCTGCGCACCTCTGAGGGATTCTTCATGCGACCGAGCAAGATCAAGGCGAAGCTGAAGCGGAACGAGCCTGTGCTCGTCCCGGCCTTCGTCCTGGTGGATCCGTCGTTGTATGAACTGGCCAGCCTGATGGGGTTCGACGGCATCTGGATCGACCTGGAACATCACCTGACGAGCGTCGAGACGGTCGGGACGCTGATGCGGGCCGCCCGGGTCGGTTCGGCCGATATCATGGCGCGGTGCGCCAAGGGCGAATTCATGCGGCTGGGCCGTCTCCTCGAAGCCGGAGCGCAGGGGATCATGTATCCGCGCTGCGACAACGCCCAGGAGGCGCACGAAGTCGTCACCTGGGCCAAGTTCGCCCCGATGGGCCGGCGCGGGTTCGACGGCGGCAACCCGGATGCGCCTTACTGCTCACTGCCGATCGATCGCTACGTCCGCGAGGCCAATGAGCAGACGTTCCTGGCGGTGCAGATCGAGGATCCGGCCGCGCTGGAGCACGTCGAGGCCATCGCCGCCGTGGAAGGCGTGGATGTGGTGTTCCTCGGCTCGGCCGATTTCACGGTGCTCAGCGGAATTCCGGGGCAGTTCGACCACCCGTCCGTGCAGGAGGCGATCCGACGCATCGCCGCCGCGGCCCGGAAGGCGGGCAAGGCGTGGGGGATGCCCAGCTCCTCGCCGGAGCGCACCCGGCACTTGCTCGATCTGGGGGCGCGGTTCATCGCGCACGGGTCGGATCTGATCATGGTCCGCGACGGACTCGAAGCCATCCGGCGCGGTTTCGGACCCCTGGGGTTCACCTTTGACGGCTCACTGTGAGGAGGCCCTGGTTATGCGGTCTCACCGGGTCTTGATCATCGGAGTCGGCTCGATCGGCGAGCGGCACCTGCGTTGCTGCCAGGCCACCGGCCGCGCCGAGGTTCGTCTCGTGGAAATCAACCCGGACCTGCGTCAGACGATCGCCGAGCGCTATGGCGTCTCGAAGGCTTATGAAGATCTGAGTGAGGCCTTGCACGACCCGCCCGACGCGGCGGTCGTGGCGACGCCCGCTCCGGCACACGTGTCCCTGGCAACTCAACTGGCCGAGGCCGGCGTGTCGGTGCTGATCGAGAAGCCGCTGAGCACGAGCCTTGAGGGCGTCGACCGTCTGCGGGAGGTGGTCCGCGCGCGCGGCGTCGTGGCCGGCGTGGCCTATGTGTATCGGTGCCATCCGTTGCTCAGGGCGATGCGCCAGGCGATCGGCCAGGGGCAGTTCGGGCGACCCGTGGAGCTGATCGCCGTCGCCGGCCAGCACTTTCCGACCTACCGGCCCGCCTACCGCTCGATCTACTACAACCGGCGCGAGACCGGCGGCGGCGCGATCCAGGACGCGCTGACGCACGTGCTCAACGCCGCGGAATGGCTGGTCGGGCCGATCGATCGCCTGGTGGCCGATGCCGCGCATCAGGTCCTGGAGGGAGTCACCGTGGAGGACACCGCGCATCTGCTGGCCCGGCATGCCACGGTGCTCGCCAGCTACAGCCTGAATCAGCATCAGCCGCCCAATGAGCTGACGATCACGGTCGTGTGCGAGCGCGGCGCGGCCCGTTGCGAATTCCACGCTCATCGATGGCGATGGATGACGACGCCCGGGGACGACTGGCATGATGAGCCGCTCCCGCCGCTGGAGCGCGACGAGCTGTTCACCGCGCAGGCCCACGCCTTCCTCGACGCCGTGGAAGGCCAGCGACCGGTGGCCTGCACGCTCGACGAGGGTTTGCAATCCTTGCGAGTCAACCTGGCGGCGCTGGAGAGCCTGGCAACTCAGGGCTGGCGACAGATCGGAGGCTAACGGGGAGACCCCCATCAGGTGCCGAGAAGGGACGGAGGAACAATCGAACCATGGACCGACCGCGTGAGGGACGGGAACCGACGATCGCCGAGCTGTTCGACCTGACGGGGAAGGTGGCCCTGATTACCGGGGGCACGGGACACCTCGGCTCGGCGATGGCTCGGGCCCTGGCTGAAGCCGGAGCCGGCGTGGTCATCACCAGTCGCGATGCCGCGCGTGCGGAAGCGGCCGCGGCGGCGCTGCCTCGCCCCGGCTCGGCTCGACACGGGGGCCTGGCACTCGACCACATGCAGCCCGATACGCTTCCCCACGCCTTCGCGCACGCCGTCGAGTCCGTCGGGCCGATCGACGTCCTGGTCAACAATGGACATGAAGCCGTGCCGAACGACTGGACCAGCGTGACCGCCGAAGAGTTCACGCGACACCTGGCCAATGCGACGGGGTATTTCGTCCTGGCGCGACTGGCTCGCGACCACGCCGTGCAGCGGCGGGCGCCCGCCAGCATCATTCTGCTCGGGTCGATGTACGGCCTCGTGGCGTCGTACCCCGATGCGTACGAAGGGATCTGTGCGGCCAGCCCGGCGGCTTACCACGCCCTCAAAGGGGGCATCGTTCATCTGACCCGGCATCTGGCCGCGTACTGGGCTGCGGACAATGTGCGAGTCAACTGCCTCAGCCCGGGTCCGTTTCCCAGTGAACACGCTCCGGCGCCGCTGGTCGATCGCCTGAGCACCAAGCTGCCGTTACGGCGCATGGGCCGTCCTCACGAACTCAAGGGAGCGATCGTCTTTCTCGCGAGTGACGCCAGCAGTTTCATGACCGGCCAGAACCTGGTCATCGACGGCGGCTGGACGGCCTGGTAAGTTGTCCCAAGGAATTCTCCTCTGACAGTGGAGGTAGACACGCCATGAAGCTTGTGCGCTATCGCGATCGGTCTGGTCACCTGTCTTTCGGCCGGCTTCACGATGAAGGACGGGTCACGCGGATCGAGGGTGACCTTCTGAGTTCGTTCGCCGACACGGGTGAAGCGGCCGATGTGGCCAAGCTGCTCGCTCCGTTCGAGCCTCGCGATATCCTCTGCATCGGCCTGAATTATCGGAAGCATGCCGCGGAGGGAAATCAGCCGATCCCGCAAAACCCGGTTGTGTTCCTCAAGAACAGCGGGAGCGTTCAGAACCCCGGTGATCCGATCGTTCTCCCGAGACGATTGCGGAGCGATGCGGTCGACTACGAATGCGAGCTGGCCGTCGTCCTCGGAAGGACTTGCCTGAATGTGGCGAAGTCCGATGCACTGGGGTACGTCCTGGGTTACACCTGCGCCAATGACGTCAGCGCCCGAGACTGGCAGATGAACGGGGGCGGCGGCCAGTGGTGCCGGGGCAAGACCTTTGCCACCTTCTGTCCACTCGGGCCCTGCCTGGTGACGCAGGAGGAAATCCCCAACCCGAACAATCTGGCCATCAAGACCGTGCTCAATGGGCAGACGATGCAGGATTGGACGACCAGCGACATGATCTTCGACGTCCCCACGCTGATTGAGTTCCTCAGCGCGAGCACGCGTCTGGCCGCCGGGACCGTCATCCTCACCGGCACACCGCATGGGGTGGGCGGGGCGCGCAAGCCGCCGGTCTTCCTGCAGCCGGGTGACAGCGTCACGATCGAAATCGAGGGGATCGGATCGCTGACAAACCCGGTCATCGAAGAGACCGAATGATGGCGTCCACGAAACGTCTCAACCTTGATCCTGGCGGAGGGCCCTCGCTCTCACGAAAGGTCGTCGCTTGCTCGACAACGGCGTACGCGCTGGCTACGCTGTTTGAAACGTCTGCGAAGACGAGGGTCTTCTCGAGTGTTCTCGGTGATCACCACCGCGACGCAGGGCACGGGCCTATGACCTGTGACCACGTTCGTGAGAACGTGGTTGGGACGGGGAACCTCCAACCTCGCACGTCAGTGCGATCCGCAGCGCTGGGGAGATCGGGCTGACGCCCGAGGTTGGAGGACGGTCGTCCCGTCCGAACCACGGTCTGACGACCGTGGTCACCCGGTGACGAGCGCCGAGGAGTCTCGTCTTTTCCAAGGGCTCAGCACATGATCCAGGTCGTCGTGACGGATGGCTCGTTCGGTGCGCTGGAGATCGAAAGAGGCATACTCGAGCCGCTCGGCTGCGCGGTTGTGGCTTACCAGCCGGTGGTCGCGCCGGCGGAATTGGCCCCAAAGGTGGCCGACGCAGACTACGTCCTGACCCAGTTTGCCCCCGTGAATTCCGACGTGATCGCTGCCATGCGTCGGGTGAAGGTCATTGTTCGGTACGGCGTGGGCGTCGACAACGTCGATCTGGATGCCGCCCATGCCCGGGGCATTCCGGTTTGCAATGTTCCCGACTATTGTTTTAATGAAGTGGCCGATCATACCTTGGCCTTGATCCTGGCCACGACGCGGCATGTCGTCGCTCACTGTCTCGGCGTTCGCAACGGCCGCTGGGCCATGGCGGTGCCGGTGCCGGCCATGAAGGCGCTATGTGACTTGACCGTCGGCGTCATGGGCTTCGGCCGGATCGGGCGCGAGGTGGTGCGGCGGTTGCAGCCATTCCAGTGCCGCGTTCTGGTCCACGATCCCGCGGTGCCTGCGAACCAGGTTCGCGACAGCGGCTCTGTGCCGGCCAGCCCGGAGGAGCTCTTTTCCCAGAGCGATCTGATCACACTCCACTTGCCCTCGACCGCCCAGACCCGACAGATGATCAATCGCCAGACCATCGCGCGGATGAAACCGGGCGCCATCCTGGTCAACGTCAGCCGAGGGAGCCTGGTGGATTCTGCGGCCCTGGTCGATGCGCTGGAGCGAGGACAGCTTTCGGCCGCCGCATTGGATGTCTTTGATCCCGAGCCGATCCCAGCGGACTCGCCGCTGCTGCGGATGGCGAATGTGGTGGTCTCGCCCCACAATGCTTCGGCCAGCGAGAAAGCGGTCCGCATGCTGCGCGAGAAAGCGGCCGGCACCATTGCCAAGGCCATTCGCGGCGAACCGTTGCCGAACGTCGTCAATGGCGTTCTTGCACCAAAGCCCTAGCGCGGCTCTTGGTTCACTGGAGAACGCACTGCATCGTGGAGGGTTTCTTGGCGTGTCCCTGAAGATGTTTGACCTGACGGGTCGCGTCGCCCTGGTATCGGGCGCGGCCAGAGGCATGGGGCGAGCGATGTCGCTGGCGCTTGCCGAGGCGGGTGCGGACGTAATGCTGGCCGATCGCAATAGCGAGGGCGTGCAGAAGACGGCGGAAGAGATCGCCGCCATGGGGCGGCGGGCCGCGCCGGTGACCTGTGATGTCTCGGACCCGGAGCAGATCCGGGCGATGTTCGCGCGGCTCGATCGCGAGTTCGGCCGGATCGACTTCCTGGGGAACGTGGCCGGTGAGGGCTTCGCCGGACGGCCGGAAGAGATCTCGCTGGAGGACGTCGAACGGACATGGCGCAGCCTGGTGTCTGGCCGTTTCTGCTGCTGCCAGGAGGCGGGCCGACGGATGCTGGCTGCGGGACGGGGCAGCATCGTCAACATCGGCTCGCTGGCCAGTGTCACGGCACTGGGGCGCGGCCACATCGCCTATAGCATGGCGATGGGGGCGGTGGTGCAGATGACGCGGGAACTCAGCACCGAGTGGAGCGGACGGGGGGTGCGCGTCAATGCCATCCTGCCGGCCCAGGTGATCAACCCGAGCCTGCAAGCGCGCATGTCGGCCGACCCCGCGCTCCGCGGGAAATTCCTCAGCGGCATTCCCGCGGGCCGACTGGGCCGCCCGGAGGACATCCAGGGCTTGGCTGTCCTTCTGGCTTCGGACGCCTCCGAATGGATCACGGGGGCCCTGATCCCGATGGACGGCGGCAACCTCGCCATGAATGCGGGCGGTTCGATCCAGTGGTAGTGCGACCCCTGACACCGCGGCGTCGTTTCTCGCGGCGCATCACGTTCCTCCGCTCGTGAGGACCTCTTTCTTGTGAACAATCACGATCTTTCTTCTCCAGCGGTTCCCACCGATGTCGCACGATCGACGGCGACGATGCGAAAGGTGACGCTGCGGCTGATCCCCTTTCTGCTGCTGCTCTATATCTGCAACCTCCTCGACCGCGGCAATGTGGGCTTTACCAAGCTGACGATGCAGGCCGACCTCGGCATGTCGGACACGGCCTACAGCTTCGGTGCCGGCCTGTTCTATTTCGGCTACCTGGTTTTTGAAGTTCCCAGCAATCTGATCCTGCGCCGCACGGGGGCGCGCATCTGGATCTCCCGCATCATGATCACCTGGGGGCTGGTCTCGGGGGCCACGATGCTGGTGACCGGTGTCTGGAGTTTTTATGCCGTCCGCATTCTGCTGGGCGTGGCCGAGGCGGGGTTTTTCCCGGGCATCATCTACTATTTGACCTTCTGGTTTCCGACGCAGGAACGCACCCGGGCGGTGGCCAGCTTCATGGCGGCAAACGCCGTGGCCGGAGTCGTCACCAACCCGCTCTCGGGTGTCATCATGCAATACCTGGACCAGGTGGGTGGGCTGCACGGCTGGCAATGGGTCTTTCTGATCGAGAGCATCCCTTCGCTCGTTCTGGGTTTCGTCGTCCTCTTCTACCTCACCGACCGTCCCGCCCAGGCACGCTGGCTCGACGCCGACGAACGCTCGTGGCTGGCGGCGCGAATGGACTGGGAGGAAAAGCATCGGGAACAGCGCCACGGAGCCGACTTTCGCCGCGCCCTGATGGACCCGCGAGTGTGGTTCCTCATCCTGCTGTATTTCCTGGTGGCGTTCAGCTCCAATGCGGGAGGCTTGTACATGCCCGAGCTGATTCGCAACCGTTTTCCCAACTCGAGCAAGGTCGAGATCGGTCTGCTCGCGGCGGCGCCCAGCCTGTGCGGGCTGATTGCCATGCTGGTGAACGGGGCCTGGTCGGACCGAACCGGGAAACATCGCCTGCATGTGGCGATTCCGGCTCTCCTGAGTTCTCTGGGATGGATGCTGGCGGCGTTCTCGAACACGCCGGTGGGGGGCCTGTTGGGTTTATGCCTGGGGTTGATGAGCATTCAAAGTATGCTGGCACCCTTCTGGTCTCTGCCGACGTCGTTCCTGAGCGGAGCGGCGGCGGCCGGAGGGATCGCACTGATCAATTCCATGGGAAACATCGGCGGTCTGCTGGGGCCTGGTGCCGTGGGTCTGATCCACGATCACGAGCAGACGGGCAGCTACACCTGGAGCCTCCTGGCCCTGGCGGCAACGTTGTTCCTCGGCGGGATCCTGGCCTTCTTCGCACCGCATGACCCCGCGTTGGGAAAAGGTCACGAGGCCTGATGAAGAGCCCTGATCTCTTGACGAGCGAGTCCGGCATGAAACGAAATCCGTTCGTGCAGTTTCTCGCGCCCGCGGTCGATTTCCTGGAGCGGCTCACGGGGGTACCGGCAGGAGACACTGTCGCACCGCCGGCCCGCGACGGGAATCCGGTGAATGTGAACGAGTTCCAGATTCTGGCGAAGGCCCGACTCCCGGCCGCCACGTTCGAGTACGTCGACGGCGGTTCGGCTGATGAGGTCACGCTGGCCGAGAATGTCGCTGCGTTTCGCCGCCTCCAGATCCTGCCACCGTTGCTGATGGGAGTCGCCAGTGCCGATCCATCCACTACGGTCCTCAACCAGCCGGTGGCGCTGCCGGTGCTGCTGGCGCCGGTCGCTGCCCAGCGGTTGTACCACCCGCAGGGCGCCCTGGCGGCCGCTCGAGCGGCGGCCGCGGCGGGAACCGTCTTCGCCGTCAGCAGCAGCGCGGGCCACAGTGCCGAGGAGATCGCCGCCACGGGGCCGGCGCCCCGGTGGTTCCAGATCTACATGCCGCGCGATCGCGCCGTCGCCCGCCGCCTCGTCGAGCGGGTGGAAGCGGCCGGCTATCAGGCGATCATCATCACGGTGGACCTGGGAGAGTGGAAAGACAAGGACAAGCGCAATCGCTTCACCCTGCCCAAGGAAATGCTCGTCAAGCAACTGCGCGATGCCGGCTATGACCAGGTGACCGAGCGGATGAGCTATCCGGACCTCGTCGAGTTCAACCAGCGGGCCTGGCACCGCGAACAGTCGTGGGACGTGTTCGATTGGCTGCGTTCGGTCACGAAACTGCCGTTGATCATCAAAGGGGTGCTGCGTCGCGAGGACGCGCGCAAAGCCGTCGCGCTGGGCCTGGACGGGGTGATCGTCTCCAATCACGGGGGCCGCAGCCTCGACGGCATGCCGGCCAGCATCACGATGCTGCCGGGCGTGGTCGAGGCCGTCGGCGGTCGTGCTGAGGTCTACCTGGATGGTGGTGTGCGGCGCGGCACCGACGTCCTCAAGGCCCTCGCGCTGGGCGCGCGGGCCGTGCTGATCGGCCGTCCCTATGCCTGGGCCCTCGCGGTCAGCGGTGAGGAAGGCGTGCGCGCGGTCCTCGACCTGCTGCGTGAGGAGCTGTGTAACGCGATGACCGCCACGGGGTGCGCCCGCACGAGTGAGATCTCCTCGACTCTGGTCGCTCGAACAGACGGTTTGTCGCATTTCCCCTGAAGCACGACAGGCGAGAGTCCCGAATGTCCGGTTCGACGGCGCGCCAACACACCGCTGCCACCGATCCCCAAGCCCGGGGCGTGTCCCGTCCCGCGCGCCGGGCCAGGATCGTTGTCGCCCTGGGACTCGGGGCGATCGTCGCGGCCGGTCTCTGGCTGGTTGTCACCGCGCGACGATTCCCGCCGGGACCTCGACGCTCCAGCGGTCCGCGGCTGCTGACGGTGGACCAGCCCTTCCCGCCCGGGGGACGATTCCCGGCGGATCCGTATATCGGCTCCCGGGTCTGTGCGGAATGTCATCCGGGTGAATCCGCGCTTCACGCCCGATCGGGCCACGCCGCGACCTTGCGCCCCGCGGGCCGGCTGCCGCTGGCGCGCCGGCTGGACGGGACCACCGTGGCCGATCCCGAGTGGCCGGAGGTCCGCTGGAGCTACCGATACCGCAACGGGCAGTTGCACATCGCCCGGACAGCCCAGGGCAGGCTCGAGGAATGTATCGTCGATTACGCGTTCGGCTCGGGCCACCACGCCACGACGTTCGTCAGCGTGATCGATCCCGGCATCCCGGCCATCCTCGAGCATCGGCTCACGTACTACACCCAGCGCAGCGCCCTGGGGATCACTCCGGGTCAGCTCGCCTATCCGCCACCGCCCGGTCTGACCCGCCACGGGTTGGTCCTGCCGCCGCAGGATGCCCGACGGTGCTTCCAGTGTCACGCCACCACGATTTCGTCCCGCGACGACCAGGGGATCGAGGAAGAGACGATGATCCCCGACGTCTCCTGCGAGCGCTGTCATGGACCCGGTCGGGGCCACGTCGTGGCGGCGCGCCGGGGCGGCACGGCCGCCGAGCTGGCACTCCCGTTTGCTCCCGACAAGTGGACGGCTGAGAGCCTGTTGACGCTCTGCGGGGCCTGCCACCGGCATCCGTCCGAGGCCGGCTCCTTCGTGATCCGTCCCCAGGAGATCCACCTGGTCCGGTTCCAACCGGTCGGGCTCATGCAGTCGCGGTGCTACAAGGAGAGCGGGGGAACCTTCAGTTGCCTCACCTGCCATGACCCGCACGCGCGGGCATCCTCCGACCGCCCCTCCTACGATGTGGTCTGCCTTTCCTGTCACCGCAGGGGCGGCTCGAGCCCGGAGCCGGCACGCCCGGAGACCGAGGCGGCCGGCACGGTCCGGACCGGCGGCACCCCCTGCCCGGTGTCGCCGGCCCGCCGTTGCGTGGAATGCCACATGCCGCGGGTCGACGCCGGCCAGTTCATCTTGTTCTCCGACCACTGGATCCGGGTTCGACGACCGGGCGAACCGTCGCCAGGACCTGGCAACCCCGCGCTGGAACAAAACCTCTTCGCCACGCCCGCGCCCTGACCCCGGTGGTCATGGGCCAGGGCCTCGCCCGGCTCGGTCGAGATCGCCGCGTCGCGTTTTTCGCGATTGACTCGCAAGCGATCGATCTCTCGGCTATCCTGAAAGAATCTGTATTGTCCTCGATCGGGAACCCACCGCAGAGGACCGACCCACGGCACGGCTCGGCACCACCCAGACCGGAAGCTGATGCCACTCGTGTGCGGCTCTGCAAAGGAGTCCTCCCATGCCCTCATGTTTCCAGACGGTGGCGCTGGCCGCCGCGGTAGTGCTCGGACTGGCGAGCGATGCGCGGGCTCAGAACCGATCCGGAGTCGACCGGGATTCGCGCCCAGCCAAAGGAGATGCTGCCGAGCCGGGGCCGGCCCCGCTGGCCGATGAGGCCGCGACCACGTCCCGGGACGCCACCCCATCGACCGATCCGTTCGACGCCGCCGCGAGCAAGGTCGGTGGATCCGGGACCAGGACCGGCTCGGATGGCGAGTCGCCCGGTTCCTCCCCGGGCAAGCTGGAGAAAGCGACCTTCGGTGCCGGCTGCTTCTGGCACGTCGAGCACGATTTCGAGTGGCTCCCCGGCGTCAAGTCGGCCGTCTCGGGCTACTCCGGTGGCTGGGTCCGCAACCCCTCGTACGAGGAGGTCCATGAGGGGATGACCGGTCACGCCGAAGTGGTGCAGGTCGAGTACGACCCGTCGGTGATCACCTACGAGCAGCTGCTCAAGGTCTTCTGGTCGTGCCATGACCCGACGCAACTGAACCGCCAGGGGCCGGACATCGGGACCCAGTACCGCTCGATCATCCTCTACCATAACGAGGCCCAGCGCCGTGCGGCCCTGAAGTCGTACCGGGAGTTGACCGCCGCCCGGGTGTTCGCGGGACCGATCGTGACCCAGCTCGTGCCGATGAAGGCGTTCTTCCGCGCCGAGGATTACCACCAGAACTATTACGGCGGCAAGGACGACCCCCGCGCCGCCCCGGCCGCGCGGTCGCGGCGCACGCGGAAGGCCGCCGCCCACGTCAAGACGGCCCGGGTGGCCCAGCCCGGCGCCGCCAAGACCGCGACCCCGTCCGCGAAACGACCCCACCCTGGGCAGGCTCCGCCCGCGGGCTCTCAGGACCACGCACTCACGACCAAGGACCAAGCCCGATGAAGATTCAAGGAAAATGCGCGGTCGTCACCGGCGCGGGGAACGGGATCGGACAAGCGGTCGCCATCGAGCTGGCCGAGCGCGGCGCCGGCGCCGTCGCCCTGGTCGACCGCAACGAGAGCGTCATCCGTGTCGCTCGGATGATCAATGACCGCTTGGATGCTCCGATCGCCGAAGCCGTGATCGGCGACACGACCGATGAGCAGTTCCGACGGCGGTCCTTCGACTTGTTGTGTGCCAAGCACGGGGCGCCGCGGGTCTGCGTACCCGCGGCCGCGGTGACCCGCGATCAGCTCGCGGTCAAGATCGACAAGGTGACCGGCAAGCCGATCATCTATCCTGTCGAGAACTTCCGGTTACTCACCGAGGTCAACCTGATCGCTCCAGTGTACTGGGCCATGGAGATGGTCGCGCGGATCGCCGAGGAGCGCAAGGCCCAGGGACAACTCCGCTGGGAACCCGACGAGGGCATCCAGGGCACGGTCATCTTTATCGGCTCGATCTCGTCGCAGGGAATCCCCGGCCAGATCGCCTACGCCGCAACCAAGGCCGCACTCGAGGGCGCCGCGGCCACGCTCAGTAAGGAAGCGATGTTCTACGGCGTCCGCTGCGCCGTCATCCATCCCGGCTTCACCGACACCCGGATGGTCCAGGCCCTGGGCAAAGACTATATCGAGAAGAACATCCTGCCCTACACTCAACTGAAGCGCCTGATTCAACCCGACGAGATCGCCGATGCCATCTATTTCATGATCTGCAATTCGGCCGTCAGCGGCGAGCTCTGGGCCGATGCCGGCTGGCACCCTAGCGCCTGATCCGATCCTGCATGGAGGCCTTCCTGGATGCGAGGGCCTCGGCGCGGCCGCGGTCGGCGTTCCACGTGGGAGTTTCCACGGTGCTGGCCATGCCGGATGTGGGAGTGAAGACCCCTGAATTCCCGCGGCCCTTCAGGCCGCCCTGGAGGGGGATTTCGCCCATCATCCCGGGGAAACCCTGGGGACTGAGCGCGGACTCTTGCAATGGAGACCGACGCTTGTAGAATAGCGTGACCGCGAGGGCGGCAAGCACGTCAAGACACCGAATTCTCGGCAGACGGCTTCTCGCGGAACCGGGTCGATTTGTGGGCTCCCACGCGCCGAGGTCGGGCTTGAGCCTGCCAGGGAACCCTCTCGGAGCCTGACCGACTGCCTTGGGTTGCGTTTCGCGTCGTGGACGCTCGCGTTCACCTCGGACGAGACAGGTCATGGGTACCGCATCCCGTCGCATCCTGTAGTCCCGCATCGTTGATTGGCTTGAGTCTCAAATCGGTCTGGTCCAATGGCACTGCCACACCGCAGGAGGAGGCGAGCGTCCATGGCGGACAAAACTCCGGAGTCTCCCGTCCGCATCATCGGCAGTCGCGAGCTGCACCAGAATCTGCCGGGAATCCTCCGGGACCTGGAGAACCATAACGTCCGCTATGTCCTGACCGTCCATGG
Organism: Isosphaeraceae bacterium; assembly: GCA_021324445.1. GTDB lineage: Bacteria > Planctomycetota > Planctomycetia > Isosphaerales > Isosphaeraceae > JAJPJC01. The sequence goes on along the minus strand of JAJPJC010000398.1, from coordinate 40,438 downwards.
CAAGCCGCGCGCCGTCCTGATCGGGGCCGAGCCGTATCTCAACATGATCACGGACGGAACCGGCTCCAGTGAGGTCCTGGTCGGCCTTCAGCTCACCGCGCTCCTGGGCGGGAGCCTCGATGCCGTCAGCCTCGACGAGATCGAGAAAGCGCTCGATACCAAGGGGGGCTGAAGACCGCCCTTGCCATCCGGGCTCGGCCCGGTCCGGTCCTCGGGGCGGCGGTGGTTATTGGCGGCCGCGCCGGTTCCGAACATACTCCACGAAGCCGGGTGTGACCGAGATCACGATGATCACGACGATCACGAGGTGGAAGTTCCTTTGCACGACCTCCCGGGCCCCGAACCACCAGCCGGCCAGCAGGAAGGAGAGCACCCAGGCGGCCCCGCCCGTGATGTTATAGAGGGCGAACCGGGGGTAGTTCATCTTGCCGATGCCGGCGACGAACGGGGCGAAGGTCCGCACGATCGGCACGAACCGCGCCAGGATGATGGTGATCCCGCCATACTTCTCGTAGAACTCGTGGGCGTGCAGCAGGTGCTTCTTGTTCAACAGCCGGGAGTCCTCGCGGGTGAAGACCTGCGGCCCGACGACGTAGCCGATGAGGTAATTCACGGCATCGCCCAGGATCGCGGCCACGACCAGGAGGACGGCGAGCACCTCCACGCGGATCGGGGACCCGCGCGAGGCCGTCACGGCACCGACCGCGAAGAGCAGCGAGTCGCCCGGCAAGAGGGGCGTGATGACCAGCCCCGTCTCGGCGAAGATGATCAGGAACAAGACAGCGTAGGACAACCCTGAGCCGACCAGCGACACGAAGCCGTTGATGGACTCGGGACTGAGATGAATCAACGTGTCGAAGAGTTGCTGGATCAGTTCCATGTTAATCGTGGATCAGTTCGCCGGCGAGCTTCAAGGGTCAGGAAGAACGCAGGGGGCAAGAAGAGTCGTTTTCTACGGACTGGGGGACTCCGCGCGCGATCGGACGGGCAGCCGCACGTTGCGGATGCCGGCTTCGTCGCAGGCGGAGAGGACGTCGGCCATGTCCTGGTACCGCAGCGCGGCGTCGCCCCGGACCACGACGCCCTGGTTGCGATAACGATTCCGGGCCTCGCGGAGCAGGGCGACGAGCTGGTCGAGGTCGTAGGTCGCCTCGCCCACCACGACCGTTCCGGGTTTGAGCACGGTGAGAACCAGGTCGTCCGGGGCGGCCGAGATCGGGGCGGCTTCGCCGACCTCCGGCACGTTCACCACGAACTCGTTCTCGTCCCAGTCGTACAACCGTGTCGCCGCCATGAAGAAGACCAGCAGGCAGAGGATCACATCGACCATCGGCGTCATGTTGATGACCGGCGGCTCATCGGTCTGGTTCCGGCTGGCCAACATCAGGACGGTCCTTTCCGGGGTTGAGCCGCCTGCACGTCCCGTCAAATCGCCCGGGACTCGTGCCGGTGCGGCTCGGGCGCCGGGATCGGGAGGTGACGCCGATCCGACGGCCCCAGCCGTTGGGCCTCGCCCGAGACCAGCTCGATGACTTGCCGCGCGCGGTCATCCAGCTCGCGGACCAGGACGTCAACGCGGTTGAGGAAGACGTAGTAGAACACGACCGAAACCACGGCGACCGCCAGTCCGATGGCGGTGGCGACCAGGGCCAGGCTGATCCCGTGGGCGAGAGCTTCTCCCCGCGCCGGGCCGACCCGGCCGCCCAGCGCCTCGAACGACTGGATGATCCCCACCACGGTCCCCAGCAGACCCAGGAGCGGCCCGAGCGTCGCCATGGCGCTCAAGACCCGGAGGTTCCGCTTCAGCTCGACGACCTCGCCCGCCGCGTCGTAGTTGAGGATCTGCCGGATCGTCGCACCCGGCTGGCCCCAGGCATTGACCACCAGGGCGAAGACCCGCGCCGCCGTCGAGTCGTTGGCCCGGCAGAGCTCCAGCGCCCGCTCGCGGTCGAGCTTTCCGCCGGACAACCGCTCGAGAAACCGATGGGCAAACTCCTGGGGGATCACCCGCTCCCGGCGCAAGGCCAGGAATCGCTCCAGCACGTAACCCAGCGTGATGATCGAGCAGGCCACCAGCGGCCAGAGCATCGGGTTGGCCTGGAGTACCAGCCGGAGCACGCTCGAGCGGTCCACGCCCGGCTTGGACGCCGTCGCGGTGCGATCCGCGGATGCGGCCGTCGTCGGACCCGTCTGCTCGGCCGAATCCTTCGGGGAGGGTGCTTGAGCGCGGAGGCTCCATGAGATCACCAGAACGATGGCCAACAGCCATCCCAGGACCCGGGTGAATCGGCGCGGTCGGCTCACCATCGACGGAGACCCTCCCAAGGTGCAACTTCTGCATCTTAGCTCAACCTGCGAGCTTTGCCCAGCGTCATGGCTGGTGGCTGGTGGCTGGTGGCTGGTGGCTGGTGAAGACCAGGAGGAACCGCCAGCGCCGGTTCCTGCTGTTACCGCACTCGAGACGAACCACCAGCCTCGAGCCACTCGACTAAACGGTCTTGGCCTCGATCCAGGGCATGAGGCTGCGGAGCCGCTTGCCGACCTGCTCGACGGGGTGTTCGCGCTCGAGCCGCTTGGTGGCGTTGAAGACGGGGCGGTTGGCCCGATTCTCGAGGATCCACTCGCGCGCGAACTGGCCGGTGCGGATCTCATGGAGAATCTTCTTCATCTCGGCGCGGGTCTGTTCGTTGACGATGCGGGGACCGCGGGTATAGTCCCCGTACTCGGCCGTGTTGGAGATGCTGTAGCGCATGTAGTTGAGGCCGCCCTGATACATCAGGTCGACGATCAGCTTGAGCTCGTGCAGGCACTCGAAATAGGCGCTCTCGGGTTGATAGCCGGCCTCGATGAGGGTTTCAAACGCCATCTTCACCAGGGCGCTGACGCCGCCGCAGAGGACCACCTGCTCGCCGAACAGGTCGGTCTCGGTCTCCTCGGCGAAGGTCGTCTGCAAGACGCCGGCACGAGTGCCGCCGATCCCCTTGGCGTAGGCCAGCGCCAGGGCCTTGCCGGCGGGCGAGCAGGTGGCGGTGGTGGCGATCAGACAAGGCACGCCCCCTCCCTTGACGAACTCGCTGCGCACCAGGTGGCCGGGTCCCTTGGGAGCGACCAGGGCGCAGTCGACCCCCTCGGGAGGGACGACCTGGCCGAAGTGGATGTTGAACCCATGCGAGCAGAGCAGGAGGTCGCCCGGACGGAGCCGGGGCTGGATCTCGCGGGCGTAGAGGTCGGCCTGGACCTCGTCCGGCAGGAGAATGTTGACCAGGTCGCCGGCCTCGGCGGCCTCGGCAGCCGAAACCGGCTGGAAGCCGTCGCGTACGGCAGCCTCGTAATTCGGTGAGCCCGGGCGCTGGCCGACCACCACGTCGCAGCCCGAGTCGCGCAGGTTCTGGGCCTGCGCGTGCCCCTGGCTGCCGTAGCCGATCACCGCGATCGTCTTCCCCTTGAGCAGCGACAGGTCGGCATCCTGGTCATAGTACATCTGGGCAGGCATCGATGGGTCCTCTCTCGCCTCGTCATCGAAGGGAAGTCGGTTCTGCCGGCCAGCCCGACCTACTTGATTGTGTCAGGCTGGCCGGCCCGACCGGCTGGCACCAATAGTTCCAATTCGGCGATCCTGGATTCAAGTTGTTCCTTGGACTCCCAGGGACAGAGGAGGTTCGGGTCGTCCGGTAGAGGAGGCCAAGGACCGCCCCAATTACCGGCCCCACGCCAATACTCCATGTAGGCGGGTTCCAACTGGGTGTCGTGATTGTAGGGGATACCACGCTCGTCCGAGAGACGATGAGCTTGACCATCGTAATCACCCAGATGCATCTCCCGGATGTAGAGGTCCCTGAATTGACGCTCATGGGAGGTCAGTGACATGACGGACTCCTAGGGTTCAAACGGATAATTCACGTCCAACTGACCTGTAAAGTCATTCTGAATATAATTCGCAAATCCCGCATTGCCCTTAAAGTCTGTTCCGAAGGCCCCGGAGGGGGCGATCGGACGGAGCCAGGGGCGTCCGCCCCTGGACTCAGGGCCCTCCCCAGAATCCATCCCACTCGCCGCCGCAACCTCCGGCTTTGCCGGAGGTTGCGGCGGCGAGTGGTCCACACGAAGGGGTGGGGTGGGTCGCTCGGCTGTTCCCCAGGGGCGGACGCCCCTGGCTCCGTTCTTCCGCCCCCCTTCGGGGGCTTCAGGAACAGACTCTGAGCCCACTTGATTACCTGGGCCTTAGAGCGGTGCAGAATCTTCAGAGCGGGATCGGCAGCAAGGACGCCGTTTTTCTCAGCGTACAAATCCCCCCCACCTCGACAGTTCTCGATAAGGACGATCAGCCGCCTCCCTGTGATTGAACAGTCCGACCTGATTTTCACGAGTATACCACTCTCTATGCCAATCCTCCACTTCACGGCCGCAGTGAGGACAAGGCTTCAGTGTGGGCATCGCCACCCGGGTATAAAGAACGGACGGTTCCTTTGATCGAGGAGCGTTTTCAGAGCTCGGAATGCCCCTCCAGCTCGGGCTCGACCTCATCGGCCCGTTCCCCCGCGCCGTCGGCGTCCTTCTCGGGCTCGGCTTCGAGCGGCCGGTCCCCGCGGACCAGGGCGATCCGACCAGTCCGGGCCAGCTCGCGAATCCCGTAGGGCCGGACCTGCTCGATGAACGCCTCGATCTTCCGCTCCTGACCCGAGATCTCGATCATCAACTGGTCGGGGCTGACGTCCACGATTCGGCCGCGGAAGATCTGAATCAGCGCCTGGATCTCCGGTCGCAGATTCGCCGGGGCGTTGATCTTGATCAGCATCAAGTCGCGTTCGACGTAGTCTTCGCTGGAGATGTCGTGAACCTTGACGACCGTGACGATTTTCTCGAGCTGCTTGCGGACCTGGTCCAGGTGCCGGTCGTCCCCCATGACGACCACCGTGATCCGGGAGAGATTCGGATCCTCGGTCTCGCCGACGGCCAGGCTGTCGATATTGAAGCCCCGCGACGCGAACATCCCCGAGACGTGGGCCAGCACGCCCGGCCGGTTCTGCACCAGCGCCGAGAGCAGATGCCGCCGTCGCCCCGAGTCGGCTGGCCTGGCCATCGTTCGCGTCTCCTGAATCGTGGTGCGTGGTGCGACCCAATTGGACCGGCCCGGCCGCGCCACGCACCCCAGATCACGTGCGCTACGGGTGGGCCGGCGGCACGCCGCCACCGCCGGGAAATTGGCCGGGAGTGGCTCCCGGTGCGGCCTCGGGCCCCTTGGGCTTGAGCAGCAGGGCGGCGTCCAGGTTGATCGCGGTGAAGCTCGTGCCCGGGGTGACGTAATACCAGGGTCCGAAGCGGTCGGCCAGCTCCTTGACGCGCTTCTGGCCGTCAGCGAGCTTCTTCTGATAGTCCTCCTGGTCGCGCTTCTCTTTCTCCTCGGCGGCCTTCTGGTCGGCCTGATACTTGGGATCCTTCGGGTCCGGCGCGAAGGGATCATCGGGGATGACCGACGGGTCGAGGGCTTTGGGCGCGGGCTTCTCCGGCTTGGGGATGATGTCCGGGTCGAAGGCGACGGTGACCATCAAGAAACGATTCTCCTGGGTCCCCTCGGCCTTCTTCGGCTCGACTTTCTTGGCGGCCGGCTTCTTGGATTCGTCCTTCTTCTCGGCATCGTCGGGAGCACCGGCGGTCAATTCATCACCGGTGGCGAAGACGGGGCCGCCATATCGCAGGGTGTAGACGACCCCCTCGTCGGTCGTGACGATCACGTCCCCCTGGTCGGAGAAGAGTCCCTGGCGCGTCGCGAAGAAACCCTTGCTCTGGAGCGAGGCCACGATCGGCAGAGTCAGCTTGAGGTTGGGATCGTTGGGATCCTTAAGCCCCGGAGGCTTGGGTCGCACGCCCACGATCTTGAGGTCCCCCAGTGCGTCGATCAGCGAGCGCATCCTGTCCTCGTTCAGCTCCTGGCCGGCGGGGATGCCGGTGGTGACCAACTTCCCGGCCTCGTCCTTGCGCTCGAATTTCACGTCCGACCACGGGCTGGTCGAGTCCTTGCGGCTGACCGTGATCTTGTCGCCTCGCTCCATTCTCAGGAAGGAGCCCTGCGCGTCCCGGGCTTCCTGGAGCTTGTAATTGTCGAAGACGACCCGCCGCACGCGGCCGGTGTCGATCTTGAGCAGGTTGGTCTCGATCCAGTCGGCGAACTTGGTGGACAGGTCGGCCTTGACGTTCACGCCGTAGGTGCGTTTCTGGTCGGGGACGCGCACATAACGCTGTGCGCCGCCGCCCTCTTTTCGCTCGGAGCCCTTGACCTCGTTGCCGATGATGAAGTCGGCAAGGACCTTCTCCGACGCATCCCGGAGCGTGACCCGCTTGCCCCGCCCCTGGAGGGTCGTCGTCTTGGTGTCGAGCGGGTCGATGACCCCCATCGCTTCGTGGTCCTCGACCTTGTCGCTACGGATCGTGTCCTTGGTCAGGTCCATGACCGCCGCGGCCGTCTTCGACAGCCGGTCGCGTGCGTCGGCCGGATAATCATAGTGCGACGGGATCACCCACTTCTTATCCTTCCACTTGACCTGGAATCGCGTCGCCGTCGCGGTCGAGGGGTCGAAGCTGACCACCTCCAGGTCCGTGCAGGCCAGGGGATCCTTGAACTCGGGGAAGAAGGATTGCCCCTGATCGTCGAACCGGGCACTCCTCTGAGTCCGGTCCCGCGTCGTGACGAACGCCGCGCCGGTCAGGACCAGCGCCACGACGACAAATGTGAAGGTCTTGAGCAGCTCGTTCATGCGGTCGTTCCTCTTCTCTTCCGCCGGCCCGGACCTAGGTCAGGCTTTCAGCCTGACGAACCGGCAGCGTCAGGCTGAAAGCCTGACCTACGGGAGATCTACTCTCAAGCCAACCGCTTGGGGTTGGCGCCGAGATTCTCGCGGCGGAGCCGGACGATCCAGACGACCAGGCCGAGGATCAGCGGCGGCAACGGGGGCAGCGCGGCGGCCTCGAAGCGGACGGTGTTCTGGATCTGGCGGATCTTCCGCTCCGACTCGGCCTTGCTCTCGCGGATCCGCGCCTGCTTCTTGTCCTCGATGATGGCCTTGCGGACGTCGAGCCGGCGCTGGGCGACGTCCTGGAGGTTTGCGAGCTGGATCTCCTTGGTCCGCTCGTCCAGGTCGGTGCGGCTGCGGACCGCATCGACCTGCTTGTCGAAGCCCTTCTGGGCCGCGTCGAGCTCGTCGCGGGCCTCGTTCTCCGCCCGCTTGGTCTCCTCCTGGAGCTCGTCCTTGAACTGGTTGGCCTGCTTCTCCAGCTCGATCAGCGTGCGATGCTTGGACCGCTTCTTCCTCAGCCCGACGAACGACTCGTCGCCGGCCAGAACGTCCACGCAGTTGAGGACGAATGGGATGTTGTCGAACTCGAGGTTCTGGAACTTGTTCCGCCGCAGTTCGAAGAACTGTTCGCCGATCAAATCCAGGTCGGCGATGGCGATCACGTTGAGCTTCGCCGGCGGCGCCTCATCCTTCTTCTTGGCCGCCTCCGCGGCCTTCTTGGCCGGCTTGGGCTCGGCCGGCACGGTCCCGGTGATGCGGGCGGCCACGGTATAGCTCTCGCCGGTGCGGAGGTGGCGCCGGCGCGGGTTGAATCCCGAGATCCCCATGAAGCCCTGCTGGACGACCTCGCTCCAGAGCAGGGTACCGCCCAGGCGGCTGGTCCGGAGCAAGGGGGTGAACGCGGGGCCGGCCGCGCCGATCCGCGAGCGGAGCAAGCCCGGGAAGAGCATCACCACCTCCTGGAGCCCGGAGCTGGCCGACTGCTCGGGGTTGAACGCATCGGCCTCGCCGCTGCCCCGGCCAATGAAGACGATCTCGGGGGGCAGCTCGAGCTGGGGATGAGGATTGTACCCATTCCAGACGATGTCGGCTGAGGGCCACTCGATGCCGACCAGGTCCAGCAGCGGCCGGAGGTTCCCCTTGGGCTCCGGTGGCGGCCCGCCGCCGAAGGGGCCGCCCGGCGGCATCTTGGGCAGCTCGGGCGAGATCGAGGGGTTGTCCGCCGGCAGCGGGTCGAGGAACAAGAGGGCGGCCCCGCCCTTCTTGATGTACTCGGTCAGGTTGTCGATCTGCCGCTGGGTCAGCGACGAGGGCTGCGCGACCAGCAGCACGTTGATGTCGCCGGGGACCGACGAATCGGGCGCGACCGAGCTGACGTCGTACTGCTTCTTCAGTTCGGTGACGATCGACCACTCCGGGGTCTGGCTGAAGTTGCGCATGTCGAAGCCGCCCATCATGCGCGCGTCGGTGTTGAGGATGCCGACCTTCTTCCGCCCGCTTCGCGACACGACCCGGATCGACCGGGTGAGCTCGTACTCCACCGGCAGGCCGCGATCGAAGAAGGGAATCACCACCTCTTCCAGGCCCGAAGTGAACGCCACGCCCAGGAAGACCTCGGCGGCCATCTGGCGGGCCTGATCGGCGGTGAAGACCCGGCGCGGCTCGATCCCGAACCGCTTCTCCGCGTCGCGAGCCTCCTCGGAGTAAAGCTCCGTCGGCACCAGGTTCAACTGGATCTTGCCGCCGCTCCGCGCCGCATATTCCTTGAGCAGGCCCAGGAGGTCGGCCTTGGTCTCGACGAACTCGCGCGGGACTTCCGGGCTGTAATAGGCCTGGATCAGGACCGGCCGGTCGTTGGGGATCTGCTGGATCAGGTCGAGCGACTGCCGCGACAGGGTGTGCAGCTTCTCGGCACTGGCGTCGGCCCGGACACCCAGCCGGTCGATCATGATCGTCAGGCTGAACAAGGCCAGGAGCACCGCCGCGAACCGGACCACCGAATGGAGCCAGCGATTGCGACTGGCCTCACCGCCGGCCCAGTGCCGGCGGGCCAGCAGCACCATGTTCAGGTAGAGCATCGCCGCGGCCAGGCCGAGGAAGTAAAACAGGCCGGAGAGCGTGACCACTCCCGTCCCGAAATCCTGGAACTGCGCCGGGACCGACCACTCCTCCACCAGCCGCCCCATCTGGTCACCGGCCGTCGGGCCGGAGGCGCCCAGGAACGTCGTCGCGAGGAAGCGGAGACCCGAGCCCCTCAGAATGAATTCCAGCGTGGGGGAGCCGACGAAGCTCAGGAAGATCGGCACCGAACAGAACAGCGCGCCCAGGATGAAGGCCACCGTGACGTTCGAGGACAGCAGCGAGGCGACCATGCCCACCGCGATCAGCAACACCCCCATCAGCCAGTAGCCCAGGTAGGTCGACCACACCACCCCGAGATCCGGCGATCCCAGGGTCTCGAGGATGACCAGGTGCGAGAGCGAGAAGACCAGGGCCACCGTGTAGATGCCCAGCGCCGCCAGGTACTTGCCCAGGACGACATCCAGGTCGTGGGCGGGGAGGGTCAAGAGCAGCTCGTCGGTCCCCTGTCGCCGCTCGTCGGCCCAGGAGCTCATGGTAATCGCCGGGATGAAGAACAACAGCAGGTACGGCATGTACCGGTTGAGCTGATCGAGGTTCGCCAGGTTGTTGGTGAAGAACACGTCCTGCCAGAACGCCACGCACGAGCTGATGAACACGAACAGGGTAATGAAGACATACCCGGCCGGGTTGCTGAAGTAGCTCTGGAAGTTGCGCTTGAAGACCGCCCAGATCACGTGAGGGCGGAACGGCCGAGGCCGGCCGGCGCGGGGAAGCGAGCTCACCCGCTCTTTGCTGGTCGGTTGGGTTTCAAGCGTGGTCACCGCAGGTATCCTCTCGTTCTCGTGCTCGATGATGGGCGTGCTCCCTTCGCAGGAGCACCCTGGTCCACGGATCCGGGTCAGCTCGGGCGGATCGCACCACCGCGAGCACCGCCCCCGGCCCTCCCCGAACAGTCCGAGTCGATCGTCTCCGGTCCCCCCTCCGCGACCAGGGTCGCGTTTCCGTCTGGTCCCGGGCCGCAGGGTGTCCACCGCGCTGGCCGGCTCAGACCGGCTGCTCGGTCAGATGGTAGAAAGCCTGTTCGAGGTTGCCGTTGCGACTGGCCAGTTGCCCCGGCTCGCCGTCGAAGACAATCTTGCCGTCATGGATGAACAGGACCCGGTCGGCGACCGGCTCGACCTCTTGCAGGATGTGGGTCGAGACCATGATGGTCTTGGACCGGCCCAGGTCGCGGATCAACTGGCGGACGCCGCGAATCTGGTTGGGATCCAGCCCGCTGGTGGGCTCGTCCATGATCAGGACCTCGGGGTCGTGCAATAAGGCTTGGGCCATGGAGACCCGTTGGCGGTATCCCTTGGAGAGCTTGCCGATCGGCTTGTGGGCGACCGATTCCAAACCGCACAGCCCGATGACGGCGTCGGTGCGGTCACGGAGCCGGTCGTGGGACATCCCCCGCGCCTCCCCGAAGAAGTGGAGCAGGCTCAACGGCGTCATGTCCGGATAGAGGGGCCCGTTCTCGGGCAGGTAGCCGAGGTGTTCGGCCGCGGCGATCCGATCCGTCTGGACGTCGATGCCGGCGATCCGGGCCGTCCCATGCGTGGGTGCGACGAAACCGGTGAGCAGGCGCATGGTGGTGGTCTTGCCCGCGCCGTTGGGGCCGAGGAAGGCCACAACCTGTCCCCTGGGGATGGAAAACGAGACGTCCCGCACTGCCAGAAAGGACCCGAACTGTTTGCAGAGCCCATCGGCTTCGATCATGACGGGCGTGGACATACCGGTGCAATCCTCCGCTGATTCCCACTCGGTCGGGCGTTTGCGCCTGACCATGGATGCGCGTCAGGCCGGGCCTGACCGACGTTGGCTTGTGGATCGTCTCGTGACCGACGCTCTCATCCCCGCCTGCATCCGAGCTTCGTGGCACGGTCAAGAGGGGACCGGCCGATGGCCGCGGGGGTTCCCCGGCGCGAGACGGCAAGCCGCGCAGCCCTCGGACTCGGTTGGCTATCCTGCTTCTACGAGGGCTGGCCGAATGTGTTCATTATGCGCAGCCCCTGCTGGCGACGCAACTGGATTGGTCCCTGACCAACGGCTGGGGCCGCCCGATCACGGGGACTCCGCCAACGTCCGCCGGACGTCGACGCCCATCCAGGACAGGGTGCCCAGGGCGTAGCTGCCCGCCAGGATGACGAAGGGGGCCACCAGGTAATGGGCGTCGAGGAGGCGGGAGAGCAGCAACGCCTCGACGGCCGCCAGGAAGCTGGCCGTCATGTTCATGGCGCCGGAGAGCACGCCGGCATGGCGCTCGCCGATGTCGGCGGCGGCCGCCCAGGCCGGCGCCATGGCCAGATCGTTACCGAAGAAAGTCAGGACCAGGAGGACGCCCAGGGCCACCACGTTCTCGACCCAGGGCACGGTCACAATCGCCGCGCCGGCGAGGCTCAAGCCCGTCGCGCCGACGATCCGGCGGCCCCAGCGCTTCCCCCACCGCCGGATGATCGCGTCGGAGAACCACCCGCCCGCGAAGCAAGCCGCCACCCCGAAGGCAAATGGCAGCGACGTCAGCCAGCTCGTGGTCACCGCGTCGAGGTGCCGGTGATTCCTCAGGTACGTCGGCAAGAGCGTCAGGTAGAAGTTGCCGCTGAAGCCCAGGAAGCCGTACATCAGGCAGAGGGACCAGACGCTCAGCGACCGCGCCATCCCCGACCAGGGGACCGAGCCATGGCTGGGCGGAGAGAGGACCATCCGGCCGGCTTCGATCCGCTTCCGCTCCTGCCGATTGACCTGCGGCATCTCCTCCGGGCGGTTGCGGAACCACGGCCAGAACACCGCACACCAGAGGAAGCCCAGGCCGGCGACCAGCACCAGCGGCATCTTCCAGTCGCCCATGGCTCGGAACAGCCCGACGATGATCAGCGGAGCCAGGAAGCCGCCGACCCGGCTGGACATCCAGACCGCCCCCTGGGCCGAGCCCCGCTCGGTCGTCGGCATCCAGTCGGCCATCATCCGCGAGATCGCCGGGAAGGTCCCCGCCTGGAAGACCCCGAAGGAGAAGCGCAGCACCAGCAACACCGCGACGACCAGCAGCACCGCGCGCGGGAACAGCCCGACCAGGGCCAAGCCGGCGGTGAGCGTCGAGCCACCCAGGATGATGGCCGCCAGGATGTTGCGCACGCCCAGCCGGTCGCCGAGCAGCCCCCAGGGCATCTCGAAGAGGCCGTAGCCGATCATGAATGCGGCCATCAGCCAGCCGATGTGGGTATCGCTCAGGCCCATCACGGTCTTGAACTCGGCCGAGGCCGTCGCGAAGCCCACCCGGTGGATGTACGTGATCACGGCCAGGATGCACGCCGCCGCCAGGACCTGGTAACGGACCCAGGTCGGGCGTTCCAGGTCGAGACCCGCTTCCAGGCTGCTCGTCGCAAATTCCGAATCCAGGCGATGCTCGTTCATGGGATCTCCCAGCTCAGGGCTCCCGCGCCCGGATCAGCCAGACCTCGGCGACCTGGCATCCGCGACCGTTGCCGCCGCGCCCTGGCTCCTGGGTCCAGACCAGCTCGAGCGTCCCATCGGCGGTTGCGCCACGCGGGACATCGAACTCGACGGGGCGGACCGGATCGGGCTTGGGGAGCAGGGGATGAACTACCTGGCCGTCGGCGGTCAGGCGGACCCGCGTGTCGAACCGGTCACCCGAATAAACCACCCGGACGCGGTAAGCGGCCTCCGGATCGAGGTCCGAGTAGCGCATTCGCAAGGGTGCATCATAGAGGCTCTCGGCGAAGCGGCACCAGAACAAGGGCCAATCGGGGCGCTTGTGGAACCCGATGCGCGTGAGGCGGAGCATGGGATCGCGCTGGAGCCCCGGACCCGGGACGAGGTGCGGGCGCCGCCGCGGGTCGCCGGGAGCGTCGTAGAATCCCCCAGGACCCGGGTCGGCGCGGCGGACCATCGCCGCCAGGGCGGCCAGCCGATCGGGCTCGCTGGGCAGCGCGCGGATCGCCGCGAACCGCTGTTTCAGCCAGACCCGGTTGTTCAGGGGCGCGTCGATCGCGTCGAGGTTCGCGCCCCGCTCCTCGCCGATGGCCTGATAGCGCGTCACGCTCAGTTGCATGTGGATGCTCTGAAACAGGGCGGCGGCCAGCTCGCCGACGCGAGCGCGCCGGGCCGTCGCGATCGGGTCGGTCACGGCCCGGTCGAGCAGGGTTTCCGCGCGGTCCATGGCCAGGATCGAGCCCAGCTCTCGGGCGCGACCGAGCGTCTCCAGGGCGCGCTCCTCCAGCCCGGTCTCGTATCTCAGGCGGTCCTTGAGATAGCCATCGTAGTAGGCGCGATAGAGGGCTTGCTGAAACCGCCAGTTGGCGCGCTCCCGCGGGTTGGCAGCCTGCTCCATGTCCTGGAATTGCTGGAGCGTCACGTCGATCGCGGGATTGCCCAGCAGAGGCCCCTCCCAGTTCCGTTCCAGGGCCAGCAAGCCCTGCGCGAAGCGGTCCGCCCAGCGCGCGCCCAGGAAGTACCGGCTGTACTCCCTCAGGATGTCGATCGTGCGCGCGTCCGGGTCCCAGCCCAGGCACGACCAGACGACCTTGTTCACGTCGTCGTTGCACCCTTCCGAATAACTCACGAAGCCGATTGTCTCCGGCACCATCGCCCGGACGATCGTCCGGTAGGCCTCGGGACGGGGATTGATCGGCTCGCGCCCCTCGGTCAGGTAGAAGGCCAGGTCCCAATCGGCGACCGGGAACTGGCACTTGATCGTGTGGGTGATGTCCGGATAGAGGCGAATGGGAGTGTGCTCGGGCAGCGCGGCGCGGAGGGCGTCAAGATCGGCGCGGGTATGCGGTCCATAGACCAGCCCGCTCAGCCAGGGCGGCCGGGTCCGGACGATCGCCACGAACTCCTCGTGCCAGGACCGGTCGAAACCCTGGGTCGACACCCAGATCCCGGCCTTGGGGTGCGACCGGTGCAGGACTTCCGCCGCGCGCTCGAGGAACGGCATCAGGTCGCGCGGCCGGGAATGACCGGGATCGCCGCCCGGGACAAAGACCGCGTCGACTCGCGGCAGCTTCCGGAACACGTCATCCCAGGCCGCCAATGTCGCCTGCACGACGTGGGAATCACCATAATCGCCTTCGATCGCCGGATACCAGATACCCACGTCGAGGCCATACTCGTCGAGGAGCCGCGACAGGGTGATCATCATCTCCATGGGCGGGCGCGGGAAGTGCGGGCTGTCGGGCGCATCGTCCGACCGGGGCGGGATCAATTCCACGATGTTGGTGCCGAAGACCGCCAGGTCGCGGATGGCCTGCTCCCACTGGGGGATGTCCCAGCCGTCATAGGAGTTGGTCTTGGGGCGATAGCCCATCTGGTGGCCGCGGACCGGATAGCGCGGGGCACTGGCGATCTGGAAGGCCGCGGGGAGCCCGACGCGATCGCGCTCCATGCGCAGCTCGCGCAGCAATCGTCCGACGCCGAAGAGCACACCGCGCGCGTCATTGCCCAGCACGATGACGGCGGGCCCATGTTCCTGCGTCCAGATCCGGAATCCCTCGGGTCGACCCGCAACCGCGGCGGCCTCCGGCACCCCGGCCAGCCGGGAAGCCATCGGCGTGACGGCAGCCACCGAACCGACCAGGACCACGGGGCGGGCCGCCCCCTCGGGCCAGCTCGAGCGGACTTCCCAATCCAGGCGGCTCCGCCGCGCCACTTCCTCGACCAGCATGGTGACGGCCTTTCGCTCTGGCCCCGAGAGGCCCGGCGGCGCCACGACCACGGCCCGGCGCAGGTCGAGCCTTGCTGGCTGGCCGTCCGCCGCAGCCGCGATTGCGTCCAGAGACCAGCCCAGCGCGACCAGGCCAATCCCGAGGACCACCCAGGAACCGCAGCCTCGGAACCCCGGCGAGGCGATCGACTTCGTGGCGTTCATCACGGCACCTTTCCGACTTATCGCGAGTGATCGAGCGGGACAAACTGACTGAGGCGACCGGATCGGCCCGGCGGATGCGATGGTTGAGCCGGATTTATCGGCCTGAGGCCATCTCATACGTGACCGACACCATCTCGGGCTCGGCGCCGGCCTGGATGATGTAGCTGGCTGGCAACCGGGTGATCGTCTCGGCGTGGGATCGCTCGCGACCGCCTTCCTTCCAGCGATGCACGACCCGGAAAGGCCGAGTGGTCCTCGTGGCCAGCGGATCGCGGTAGTCGGCGTCGACCCGGAAGTTCTGCACGCCGATCGTATTGGTGCCGGTCAGCTCGAATCGGAGCAGGACCTTCCGGACACCGGCCGGCCACTTCGGGACGCGGATATGCTCGGTCCGGCCCTGGGTCGGCCCGCGCATCACGGCGACCTCGCGCCAGGTCTTGCCGCCGTCGGTGCTGGCGGCGACGCGGACCAGGTCCTTCTCGCCGCGCGCCCGGATCTGGGCGCTGAAGCCCAGCCCCACCAGGTCGCCGGGGACGTCGACCGGGACGGTCATGACGCCGGTCCCGCCCGTCCACCAGCAGGCGTCGTGGCGCAGGTCGACGTTCTCGAAGCGGACGCCCATCGTGGTGCTCGTCTCATTCTTGGTGAACGCGGGATCGGGCGTGATCCGGCAGGCGATCGACCGCGTGGCGATCGTCGGGTCGCCGTCGGCGGCGACCGTGATCGTGTTCTTCCCCCGGCCGAGCCAGGGGAGCGTGCGCGGGGCGTGCTGGAAGTCGTTTTCGACCTCGAAGGCGGTCAGTCCCGCGCCGCCGGTCAACTCGACTCGGAGCCAGTAGGCATAGCGGCGGAGGACCGTGTCCTTCAGGTCGAGCTTGAGTTCGGTCGGCCGTTCGACCGCCGTGGAATCGATCGGCGCGAAGGATCGGCCGTTGTTCGTCGAGAGGGACACGCTCACACGATCCGCCGCCGAGTGGCCGGTCGCATTCAGTCGGAGCTTCCCCCTGAGATAGACGTACGGCGACACCAGCGGTACGACCGCCACGCCGGGTCGGCCGCGATCCTTGACGCGGAGCTCCGGCCCTCCGACGGTGAGGTTCTCAAACACCTCGGCGCCGCGCGCGAGGTCACCGGCGGCCACATCAGGCGCGTACCGGTGCACGCCGTTGGCGACGACGCCGCCGCGGTAGCCGGGGAAGAACTCCTTGAGGTAGACCAGGTCATTCTCGGGAGCCCGGGCCTTCAGCACTTCCCAGCTCGGGTCGACCTCCATGTTCACGTGCAGGCCGCGGTTGCCGGCCTCGCGGACGAACGACTCGCCCGGCCGGAGCGAGAACAAGGCGTGGTGGCCGACGTGGTAGCCGTACTCGTAGACCTCGCTCTTGCGGTCGTACTCAACCATGGTCGCGTCCCAGCCATGCGTCCGGGCGGGGAGATAGCCCCCCCGGTAATAGGGGCAGTGTGCCAGCAGGCGCGGACCCTCGGCCTTCCAGCCCATCCAGCCGTCCTTGCGCATCAACTGGAAGAGCTTCTCGCCATTCTTGTGACAATCCGGGTGCCGGGCGTACCAGTCGGCGACGGCCGCCGCGATCTCGTCGACCGAAGCCGCGACGCCGTCACGCGGGCGAGGAAAGATCGTGATCAGCGAGCCGTCGAACATGTGCCAGCCGTTGCGATAGCGGACCTCGGGGACGCTGTGGCCGTTCAGGATCCGCCCGCGCGCCTCGCGGCCGTCCTCGCGGTTGAGGGCCTCGACCAGGGCCGAGCAGCAGCAGCACATGCAATAGCCGTAGACGTTGAAGATCTTCACCGGGTCGTGGGCCTCCCAGTCGCCCGCCAGGTACTCGTTCGGAGGCGCCGTCTGGTGCCGGTACTTGACGATCGCCGTCCAGAGCGCCTTGGCCCGCTCCTGGTCGCTCAGCCCCGGCTTGACGAACGACTTCACGATGTTCTCGATCGTCGTCACGTCGTCGATCTTGTCGGAGAGGACCTTCAACTGGTTGACCCTGCCGCCGGCACCGGGCCGTGGCGGCGATTGGGATTGCGCGCGGACAGGGACAGACGATCCTACGATCAGCGCGAGGAGCAGCATCTGGCGCATCGGGACTCCAGGATCTCGGACGCCGGCGAGAGAGTTCACCTCTGGCCCCGAGTCTGACACGACGCTGGCGAACTTGCAACGACCTGGTTCGACGTCGCACACTCGATCACTTCCCCGGGATCTTGAGCCAGTCCCGCGACTGGTAGTCGCTCAACGTCAGCGCGACCATGATCGCCAGCCAGAGGAACCCGGCCACGGAGACGACCATCATGAGGCGGTGGCTGTACAGGAGGTGCATGAAGAACAGGACGATCAGCACGGCCTTGGCCACGGCGATCGTCATGGCGACCGGGAAATGTAAGGGACCTAAGGGCAAGTACGCGCCCCCGACGGTCGCGAACAGGAGGACCAGCAAGATGATGAAGATCCGGACGAGGGTCCAGACCGGCATGATGTGGTGGCTCATGAGTGTACGTCGATCAGGTAAAGCAAGGGATAGAGGAAGACCCAGACGATGTCGATGAAGTGCCAGTAAAGACCGGTCACCTCGATCTGCGTGGCGCCTCCTCCCGAGAACCATCGGCGCCACGAGAGGTAGGCCATCACGCCCACCAGGGCAATGCCGATGATCAGGTGGATGGCGTGCAGGCCCGTCATGAAGAAGTAGAGGACGAAGAACATCTGGAACCGCCCCGGGTTCAGTTGTTCCTGTTCGATCGTGGCGCGGTTCTCTTCCGGGATCTGAAAGTTCCAGCCAGGGACCAGATTTTCCTGATACTCGGCGGTGTACTCGATCGCCTTGACGCCGAGGAAGAGTGTCCCCAGGACCATGGTCCCTCCCAGCCACCAGAGCAGGTCGCGGTGGGCGCGCAACTGGGACGCGCGGACGGCCAGGGCCATGGTCAAGCTACTGCCCAGGAGGATCACCGTGTTGAGGCACCCCAGGCCGACCTTCATGTGGTGGCTGGCCAGGGCGACTTCCCGCGGCGACGTCGAGCGGTAGACCGCGTAGGACGTGATCAGACCGCCGAAGAACAGCACCTCGGTCGCCAGGAACAGCCACATGCCCAGCATCGACGCCTCGTGCTGCTGCTCGAGGTCGTCGAACTGCACCTCCAGGATCGGTTCATCCTCGGCCGCGATCGGCTTACCTGCGGAGCGTCGATCCGCCGTCACCGGTTCCATTGTCATCGAGGGCCTCGGCTGCTTCGGGTGAGTAGGCGTAGGGGTCTTCCATCACGACGGGGGGCTCGTCGAAGTTGTGCACGGGGGGCGGCGAAGTGGTTTGCCACTCCAGTCCCGTGGCCCGCCACGGGTTCGGGCCGGCGTCCGGCGGGTTGCGCAGCGACAGCAACAGATAGACCAGCGGCAACACGTACCCGACCGCCAGGATCGATGCGCCGGCCGTCGACATCACGTTCAGCACCTGGAATTCGGGGGGGTATTCGTAATAGCGCCGCGGCATCCCCAGGTAGCCGAGCACGAACTGGGGGAAAAACGTCAGGTTGAAGCCGATGAAGACGATCAAGGCCGAGAGCTTGCCCAGCAGCTCGTTGTACATCCGCCCACTCATCTTGGGCCACCAGAAGTGGATCCCCCCCAGGTAGGCCATCACCGCACCGCCCACCATGATGTAGTGGAAATGGGCCACCACGAAGTAGGTGTCGTGCACGTGAACATCGATCGCCAGCGAGGCCAGCATCAACCCGGTCAGCCCACCGAGCGTGAACAGCCCGATGAACCCCAGGGCATAGAGCATCGGCGTGTCCAGCCGCACCGACCCCTTGTACAGGGTGGCCGTCCAGTTGAAGACCTTGATCGCCGAGGGAATTGCAATCAGATAACTGAGCATCGAAAAGATCATGCCCGCATACATCGACTGGCCCGAAACGAACATGTGGTGGCCCCAGACCAGGAAGCCCAGGACCGCGATGGCGATGCTGGAAAAGGCGATGAACCTGTAGCCGAAGATCGGCCGCCGCGAGAAGCATGGGACGATCTCGGCGACAACGCCCATGCCGGGCAGGACCATGATGTAAACCACGGGGTGCGAGTAGAACCAGAACAGGTGCTGAAACAGGATCGGGTCGCCTCCGAGGGCCGGGTCGAAGACGCCCACGCGCAGCACGCGCTCCACGGCCACCAGGGCGATGGCGATGGCAACCACCGGGGTCGCCAGCACCTGGATCAGGCTGGTCGCGTAGATCGCCCAGACGAACAGCGGCAGCCGGAACCAGGTCATCCCCGGCGCTCGCATCGTGTGGATCGTCACGATGAAGTTCAGCCCGGTCAGGATCGAGGAGAACCCGGTGATGAATACGGCCGCCGCCGCCGGCACAACCATCGTGTTCGAGAACATCGTGCTGAACGGCGTGTAGAAGGTCCAGCCGGTGTCGATCCCGCCGAAGATGAGGATCCACAGCGCGATCGCGCCCCCGATCATCAGGATGTACCAGCTCAGGAGGTTGAGGATCGGGAAGGCCAGGTCGCGGGCACCGATCATGATCGGGATCAGGAAATTCCCCAGCACGGCCGGGATCGACGGCACCAGGAAGAAGAAGATCATGACCACGCCGTGCATGGTGAAGAGGCGGTTATACGCGTCCGGGGAGTACAGGACGTCGCCTTGCGGCGTCATCAGCTCGAGCCGCATCACCGTGGCCGTCGCGCCCCCGATGAAGAAAAAGAGCGTGATCGTGGCCATGTACAACAGCCCGATCCGCTTGTGATCCGTGGTCAAGAGCCAGGATTTCAGCGTGTATTCCTGGAGATAATCTTCCCGTTCTTGGAACTCGACCGCCACCGCACTCATCGAGTGGCCTCCTTCGCACCGATCGACTTGATGTAGGCGATGATCTTCAAGAGGTCCTGCTCGCTGATCTGATCCTTGAACGAGGGCATCAACGGCTGGTAGCCGGCCACGACCTCCCGCTTGGGCTCGAGGACCGAATCGCGGAGATAGCGCTCGTCGGCCAGGGTGAAGTGGACCTCGTTCCCCTGCTGGATCGGGACCGGCCGGCCGTAAACGCCCTCCAGCCGCGGGGCGTGGACGATCTGGCTGCCCTGGTGGCAGCCGGCGCAATGGTACTGGACGAACAGCCGCTCGCCCTGCTCGGCGACCGACGGGCCGGTCCCCGCCTGCGAAAGCCATTGCTGGAACTCGACCGGCTCCATCACGGAGACCCAGCCCACCATCCCCGAGTGATTCGTGCCACAATACTCGGCGCAGAACAGGTGATAGCGTCCGACCTTCATTGGAGCGAACCAGAGCGATGTGTAGCGGCCCGGCACGACGTCCTGCTTCACCCGGAAGGCCGGGATGTAGAAGCTGTGGATCACGTCCTGCGAGGTCATGGTCAGCTTGATCGCCTGCCCGAGGGGGACGTGCAGCTCGTTGATCTCGGCTCGACCTTCGGCGTGCTGCACATACCACATCCACTGTTTGCCGACCACGTAGACCTCCAGGGCGCCGGGAGGCGGTTCATAGTCCCGGACATAGAGGATCGCCCCCCAGGTGAACATCGTCAGCCCCAGGAACAGCGGCACGCCGATCCAGATCACCTCCATCCAACGACTCACGACCGGCGGATGGGACCGGTCCACCTGCGTGCCCCGACGGTATCGTACCGCGAAGCTCACGATCAGGATGAAGATCAGGATCGTGAAGAACGCGGCCATGCATAGCTCGAAGAAATACAGGGCGTCCACTTGCCGCGCACTGATCGACGCCTGATCGGGGAATAATGGAAAATTCCACATGACTGCGGTCTTCTCGAGTCGGTCAGGCTTGAGCCTGACGGGATTCCCGAAAGTCGCTCGGGCCTGGAGGGTTCCGTGTCAGGTTGAAGCCTGACCTACATGATCGCCCGCTCAGCCGGCGCCTGGCGCGGCTGCCTCCGCTCCTTGCGGAGCATCATGAACAGGAAGCTTCCCAGGGCCAGGGCCGTCGCCGTGCCCAGGATGCGGATCAGCCGCAGGATCGACAGCGTGTACTTGCCGGTCGCCGCGTCGTAGTCATAGCAGAGCAGGAGCAATCGGCCGATGGGCGAGCCGACCCGGCCGGTGCGCGCCCGCTCGAGCTCGGCCTGGAGATCCTTGGCCGGGAAGTCGATGCCGTAGAAGTAGCGGGCCAGCCGGCCGTCGGGCGTCACGACCACCACGCCCGCGGCGTGGGCATAGAGCCGGGTCCGCGGGTTGTACCTGTAGCGGAAGCCGATCGCCCGGGTCAGCTCCGCGATCGAAGGTGGCTCGCCCGTGAGGAAATGCCAGCCGGATTCGGTCCCCGGCCGGTCGTATCGCTCGAGGTAATTCGCCTTTTTCTTCGCGGCCAGCTCGGGCATCTCGCTCGGGTCGATGCTCACCGCGATCACGTCAAAGTCCTTGCCGGCGTCGAGCGACAACGGCTTGAGGCTGCGGGTCAGCCCGTTGAGGAGCTGGTTGCACAGCATCGGGCAGCGGTAATAGACCGGCGCGAGGATCACGGGCCGCATCCCGAAGAGGTCGCCCAGCGTCAGCTCGCGACCCGAGTCGTGGTGGAAGCGGAGCGAGAGCGGCAGGAGCTCGCCCAGCTTCTGGTCGAAGCCCACCTCGCGGACCACCTTGCCGGCGTCATCCTGGGCCGGCAGCGTCGCGGGGACGACCAGGACAGCCAGCCCGCGGGCCAGCGCCAGCAGGAAGGAGCGTCTGGTCCTCATGGCTTTGCCCCCGGCTTCGGCTCGGGCCGCGGCTCGGCGTGCTGGGCCGCGGGGGCCCGATGGGTTCCCTGCCCGGGCTCCTCCCGCTTCCGCGCCGGCGGGATGAACGTGTTCGGGGGCGCGCCCGGGACGGGCGCCGGCGCGGGGACCCTGGGCAGGCCCTTCTCCGCCAGGATCTCCATCGCCCGCTCGACCGGGATGCGCGCGATCCCGGCCTTGCGATCCATCCATCCATAGGAATGGATGCGCCGCTCCTCTTCGTCCTTCATCTGGGCCAGGTCGGACCTGGGATTCTGCTGGAGCCGGGGATTGGGGAACTGGTCGACCTCGATCGCGAGCCGGCCGGGATAGAGCGAGTCCAGTTGTTCCTCCTTGCGGGCGGCCTGCTGGATCGCCAGCCAGAGGACCAGGTGGACCAGGGCCACGACAGCGATCAGGGCGACCGTGAAGACGATCAGGCCGCGGACCTCGATGGTGTCGGCCTCGTGGCCGTGCCTGGCCCCGCTCGGATGTCCCTGGGGGATTGCGTCTTCCACGGTCGTCATCCTCCGGAGTGGGCGTGCTCGATCGCCTCGTTGAGATTCGGGTCGTGGAGCGGGATCAGCGGCCAGCCCTTCAACCGCCAGGTGAAGACGGCCGTCCAGATGCCCCCGATCCCGGCCAGCGCCACCAGGCTCAGGAACACCGCGACCCAGTCGATCCGGGGGCTGGCCGGATCGGTCGTGGCCGGGATGATCAGCCAGACCAGGTCGAGCCAGTGCATGCCCAGGACCAGCAAGGCCACCTGTACGAGCAACCGCACCTGCCGCTTGCTCTCGCGAAACAGCAGGACGAAGAAGGGCAGGAAGAAGTGGAAGAAGATCAAGGCCAGGGCGACCCACTGCCAGGGCCCACGCCCGCGGCGGAGATACCAGGGGATCTCCTCGGGTAGGTTCCCGCTCCAGATGATCAAATACTGGGAGAATGACATGTACGCCCAGAGCATGGTGAAGGCCAGCATCAGGTTACCCAGGTCGTGCAGCCGTCCGGGCGTTGCCGCCTCGGCCATCGGCCGAGCGGCAGTCAGGATGTCCACGACGACGATCATCAGCGCCAGGGTCGCCAGGCCCTGGCCCACGACCACCGTGGCGCCATAGATCGTCGAGACCCAGTGGGGCTCGAGCGACATCATCCAGTCGATCGCTGCGAACGAGCCGGTCAGGAAGAGGAGGACCAACCCCGGCCCGCTGATCGCTCCCAGCCATCGGCTGGGGCCGTAGTCGCTGCGCCGGTCTTGCGCGGCGGAGAGGCGGCCGAGCAACCAGGCCAGGGCGATCCAGATCACGAAATACCCGGCCGTTCGGGCCAGGAAGAAGCCGTCGTTGAGGTAGAGGCTCTTGTGCCGGAGGGCCGGGTCGTCCGCGACCGCCTCCGGCCGCGCCCACTCATACAGCCGGGGCAGGCTCAGGGCGATCGGCAGGAACAACACGGCCAGGGGCAGGAGCGTCATCCCACCCGATTCCAGCGGCCGGCGTACCGGCAGGCCCCATGACCCGCCGGTGAGATGATGGAGCATCGTCAAGCCCTGGCAGCCCAGCGCGATCCCCACCCAGAAGACGTAACCGACCAGGTAGGCCGGCAAGAGCCGGCCGGGCGCGATCAGGCCGGCCACCAGGCTCAGGGCCAGCCCCGCGCCCCCGACGACCAGCGCACGCGACTGGAACCGCTCCAGCCGGAGCCGCAGCTCCCCCTCGGCCATCCTGCTGGTGCCGGCGCTCATGGCTGGGCCCTCGGGGTCGGACTCCCCTCGCCGCCTGGGAGTTGATTGCGATCCTCGGCCGGCAGGTCGGCGACCACAGCGTGCTGACTCAACTGGAGCACCCGGATATACGCCGCGATCGCCCAGCGGTCGCGGGGCGGCACCCGCGCCGCGTAGGAATACATCGTCCCGTACCCGCGCGTCATCACGTCGAAGAAGTGGCCGATCGGCTGGTGGAGCAGTTCGTCGCTATAATACGGCGGCGGTGGATTGAACCCGCGGCGAACGATGATGCCCCGGCCGTCGCCGGACTCTCCGTGGCAGGGGATGCAGTAGATCCGGTAGCGTTCTTGCCCGCGCTCGAGGACCGCGCGGTCGACCGGGAAGGGGACCGTCTCGGCGAGCTTGCCCTTCTCCCAGCCGGAGTAGAACACGTCTTCGGCGGTGCCCGCAGGCGGACCGCCGCGCGGGTCGTCGCGCGCCACCGTGCCGGCGACCAGCGGCCGGGCCGAGGCCCCATCCTCGAAGAACTCGCTGGGCTCGAGCGGCTCATACCGGGCCTGGTTGTACATCTCGCTGCGGCAGCCGGGGAGGAGCAGGAGAGTCATCGCCATCGCCAAGGTTACATAGGTCCTCGCCACAGGGAAAGTCCCCTGGAGATGCAGGATCGAGCGCTGGTTCCTCGCCCCGAAGGGGCTGAAACAAACCAGCCCGGGGCAACGCCCCGGGAAACCGGCAACCACCGCACGCCGAGCCCTGAAAGGGCGTGACATGTGCCGCCCTTTCAGGGCTGGTCGCTGGTGGGGCGTTTCCCATCCCGGGGCGTTGCCCCGGGCTGATGTGTTGCGGCCCCTTCGGGGCAAGGTTCGGTTCGTGCTCATCAGAACGGCACCTCGGCGATCGTCCGGGGTCGCTGACCTTCCAGGAACTGCCGCACGGCCGGGAGGTCGAAGAGCGGATCGCGGGCCTGGATGCAGAGGAAGAAACGGTCGCGCGACGCCCGCTCGAAGCCGGGGACATTGAAGACCGGGTGGTGCGGCCGGGGCAGCCCGCACATGCCCAGCATGCCGAAAACCGCCGCCAGGGCCGCGAACAGCACCGTCATCTCGAAGGTGATCGGGATGAACGCCGGCCAACTGTTGAACGGCCGGCCCCCGACATCGATCGGGTAATGCACGACCGCCGAAAACCATTGCATGAAGAAGCCGCCCACGCCCCCCACCAGGCCGCCGATCAGGACGACCGGCGCGACCCGGTTGCGATGGTATCCCACCGCCTCGGCCAGCCCCTCGACCGGGAAGGGCGTGTAGGCTTCCATCATCCGATACCCGCGCTCGTAGGCCTGTCGACTGGCCTCCAGCACCTCCTCCGGATGGTCGAACTCGGCCATCACGCCATAGACGCCGGTCGGATGCGGTGCAGCTTTCATGACGTCACCCCCCCGTCCGTGCCCGGCTCCACGCGCCGCTCCTGCTCTCGCTGCGTCTCATGGACCAGCTCCCGCATCTCGGCGATCGAGATCACCGGCAGGAAGCGGATGAACAGGAACATCAACGCGAGGAACAGGCCAAGCGTACCGTAGTACGTGGCGTAGTCCCAGAACGTCCCATGGTACATGCCCCACGACGACGGCAGGAAATCGCTGTGCAGGCTGGTGATCACGATCACGTAGCGCTCCAGCCACATCCCGATATTCACGAAGATCGACAGCACCCAGAGCAACACGGGGTTGTTGCGCACCCAGGGGACCCAGAAGGCCTGAGGGACCAGGACATTGCACGCCAGCATCATCCAGTAGGTATGGGCATACGCGCCGAAGGGCCGGTCGTGCAGCAGCGTGTGCCGCTCGTAGGGATTATTGCCGTACCAGGGGATGAACGCTTCCATCAGGTAGCCGTAGCCCACGATCAAGCCGGTGGCCAGCATCACCTTGGCCATGTTGTCCAGGTGCCGGGCGGTGATGAAATCGTGCAGACCGAACGCCGCCCGCAGCGGCACGGCGATCGTCACGACCATGGCGAATCCCGAGAAGATCGCCCCGGCGACGAAGTACGGTGGGAAGATCGTCGAGTGCCAGCCGGGCACGATCCCCACGGTGAAGTCCAGCGACACGACCGAGTGCACCGAGACGACCAGGGGCGTGGCCAACCCGGCCAGGAGCAGATAGGCCGTGCGGTAGCGGTGCCAGTGTCGCGCCGAGCCCCGCCAGCCCATCGCCAGGAAGGCATAGATGGAGCGCGCCCATCGGTTCCTGGCCCGATCGCGCAGCGTGGCCAGGTCGGGGATCAGCCCGACGTACCAGAACAACAGCGACACCGTGGCATAGGTCGAGACGGCGAAGACGTCCCAGACCAGGGGGCTGCGCCACTGCGGCCAGAGGGCCATCGTGTTGGGATAGGGGAGCAGCCAGTAGAACACCCAGGGCCGCCCCAGGTGCAGGAGCGGGAACAAGCCCGCGCAGGCGACGGCGAAGAGGGTCATCGCCTCGGCGAAGCGGTTGATCGACGTCCGCCATTCTTGCTTGAGCAAGAGCAAGATCGCCGAGATCAGGGTGCCGGCGTGGCCGATCCCGATCCACCAGACGAAGTTGACGATGGCGAAACCCCACATCACCGGGACGTCGATCCCCCAGATCCCCACCCCCTCGAAGAGCAGCCAGGTGATGGCGACCAGCAAGAGCATCGTCAGGGCGAACCCGATGCCCATGCCCAGGAACCATCGCCAGTTGTAGGGCCGGACCAGCACCAGCGCACTGATCTTGTCGGTCACCGAGGTGAATGTGTGACCGGGTGCGAGGACCGGGACGACCTCCGGCAGGCCGGCCGGCTCGGGGGCGCGGAGGGTCTCAGGCTCGATGCGACTCATCGCGCGGGCTCGCCTCGATCTCGGGGTTGGGATTGCGCAGCTTGGCCAGATACGTGGTGCGCGGCCGCGTGTTCAGGTCGGCCAGCAGGCCGTAATCGCGCGGGCTGGCCTTGGCTTTCGCCACCGCGCTGTCCTTGTCGTTGATGTTGCCGAAGAGGATCGCCCGGGTCGGGCAGGCGGCCTGACACGCGGTCACGACCTCGTCGCCCCGCACCGCGCGGCCCTCAATGTCCGCAGCGATCCGGACCGCGTTGATCCGCTGCACGCAGTACGTGCACTTCTCCATCACCCCGCGCGGCCGGATGGTCACATCGGGATTGCGCATCAATTTCAGGCTGCGCGTGGTCTCGTCCGCGTACTGGAAGAAATTGAACCGGCGGACCTTGTACGGGCAGTTGTTCGAGCAATATCGCGTGCCGACGCAACGGTTGTACGTCATCTCGTTGAGCCCCTCGGCGCTATGCGTCGTGGCGCCCACCGGGCAGACGATCTCGCACGGGGCTTTCTCGCAGTGCTGGCACATCACGGGCTGGAAAGCGAACTGCGGGTCGCTGGCGTCCCCCTCGAAGTAGCGATCGATGCGGATCC
Source organism: Isosphaeraceae bacterium (assembly GCA_021324445.1). Taxonomy (GTDB): domain Bacteria; phylum Planctomycetota; class Planctomycetia; order Isosphaerales; family Isosphaeraceae; genus JAJPJC01. The sequence goes on along the minus strand of JAJPJC010000398.1, from coordinate 13,716 downwards.
AGTGCATCTCCCGCGAGGCCAGGACCTGCTCCCGGCCCACGACCGGGATATTGTTCTCGGCCTGGCAGGCGACCACGCAGGCGCTGCAGCCGATGCAGGCATTGAGATTGACCACCATCCCCCAGGCGTTGCCGAACCCTTCCTCGCGGCGCACCTGCGGCTCGGGCTCGTCGACGAGGCTCTCGCCGCGCCCGCGGTCGCGTTCGTGAATCTTGGCGAAATCGGGGTGCTGGCGGTAGGTCGCGAGGTCGCCGGCCCGGTACAGGTCGCGGCCGGCCATGTTGAAATGGTGCTGCGTCGTGGGCAGCCGGTGGCGCCGGTTGGTCTTTCCGATTTCCAACCCGGCGCCAAACCAGGGCGCGTCGGCGGTGCGGAGGGGGGAGACGTCGACGCCCACCCCGTTGCCGACCCGGCCGGCGCTGCGCCGGCCGTGCCCCAGGAACACGGTGACCGACCGGCGGGCTTGACCCGGCATGATCCAGGCGGGGACCTGCACAGTCCGCCCGCGATAGCGCAGCTCGATCACGTCCTCGCCGGCGATCCCCAGCTCGGCCGCCAGCTCCTGGCTGAGGAAGGCGGCGCTGTCCCAGGTCAGCCGGTTCATCGGCTTGGGCAATTCCTGGAGCCAGCCATTGTTGGCATACCGGCCGTCCCAGATCGTCGGGTCGGGTCGGAAGACCAGCTCCAGGGCATTGTCGTCGCCGGCCGCCGCTGGCAGCGTGACCTCCTGGATCCGCGGCGCGACCGCCTTGAGCTGGACGGCCGTGCCGGGTACGACCCCTTTCTTGAGCGCCTGCCGCCAGGCGGTCTCGAAGTCACCCGGCAGCGCCTGGCGCCGCCAGTAGTCGCGGAGGATGTCCAGGCCCGAGTGGTCGGGCTCGCCCAGCACGTGCGCCAGGACCTCGCTCGCCGTCTTGCCGCCGTAGAGCGGCGCGATCAGCGGCTGCTGGATCGTCACCGTGCCGTCGAAAGCCCGGAGATCGCCCCAGGATTCGAGGGTGTGGGCCTCCGGCACGTGCCACTGGCAAAGCTGGGCAGTCTCGTCTTGATACAGCCCCAGGTGGATCGAAAGCGCCATCTTGCCGTTGCGGAGCGCCCCGGCGAAGTCCAGGTCCGCCGGCGCATCGTAGGCCGGGTTGCCACCGAGGATGAGCAGGGTGTCCACCCGGCCGGCGTTGAGGTCGGCGACCAGTTCGCGGAGCGAGCCGATCTGGTCGGCCGGACCCTGGTCGATCCGAGGCAGGAGCCCGACCGTCTTCCCGAGGCTGCCCAGGGCGTGGTTGATCAGGTGGGCCAGCGCGTGGACCTCCGGCGGCTGCGTGTCGCCGGCGATGACCAGGCCCCTGGCGCCTGCGGCCTTGAGGTCGCGCGCCATCACGGGAAGCCACTCCTGGCCGGGCTGACCGGGGATTTGAGCGGCGTTGCCTCGTACCGAATCGGCGAGAAACTTGGCGACGGCGGCGATGTCCCGCGCCGGGCGGGCCATCCGGTGATCGGCCAGGGCACCGGTGATCGTGGGCGTGCACTCGATGGCATACAGCCGGTTCATGGTCGAGCCGGCCTCGGCCCGGTCGGCCGCGCGGCCGGTGATGTAGGACTTCGGATCGGCCTCGATCTCGCGACGCGCGGCGAAGGCCCGCGCGTCCTTGAGCCGGCCCGGACCCCAGGCGAGGAAGTCGGCGTCGAGCGCGACGATCACGTCGGCCTGGTCGAGGTGATAGACCGGTTCGAGCTCCGCGCCAAAGGCCAGGCGTGCACCGGCGCGGACGGCGTCGCGACTCACCGATTCATAGGCATGCCACTTCGCCTCGGGGAACTGCTCGCGCAGCCGCCGGAGCTGGTCGGCCATCGTGGGCGAGGTCACGGTCTGGGTCAGGATCCGCAGGCCGGCACCCCGGGACGGCTGCATCCGCTGGCGCAGGTCCAGCAAGAGCGTCTGGGCGTGCTCCCAGGTCTCGACGCGCCCCTGGTGCGTCACCACCTGCGAGCGGTCCGGGTCGTACAGCGCCAGCACCGCGGCCTGGGCGAAGGCGTCGGTCGCCCCCAGGCTGGCCGGGTGGTCGGGGTTCCCCTCGATCTTGGTGGGGCGTCCCATCTGGCTCTCGACCAGCACACCGCAGGCGTAGCCATCCATCGGCACGGCCGTGGCGAAAAAGAGCGGTTTGCCCGGCACGACTTGCTCGGGGGCCTCCACGTAGGGGACGATCGTCTCGGGCTGTTGAATGGCACAGCCGCTGGTGCCCGCACCCGCCAGGGCCATCGATGCCGCCAGGTAGCGGAAGAACTCGCGGCGGCTGGGGGCCTCGGTCCAGGGCGCCGCCGGCTCGTCGGCCTCGCGAGCCGGGGGCTCCGCGGGGACGCCGCCCGCGGCCAGCTCCTCCAGGCTCCGCCAGAAGACGGGTCCACTCGAGAGGATCGGCAGCGTCCCGAGCCCGAGGCGGGCCGCGGGCGCGGTCTGTTCCGCGTCAGCGTGTGGGTTCATCGATGGCATACCGAGCAGTTGGTCAACCGATCCAGCTCGATCCGGTTCCGCTGCACCAGCTCGCGCCCGATCGCGAGCTGTTCTTGTTCCTTGGGCGCCCAGGCCATGTTGAAAATCTCGGACCGCTCCCGCAGGTGGCGCTCGGGATGCCGGTGGCAATCCAGGCACCATTCCATGGTCAACGGCTCGGCCTTCCACATCAGGGGCATCTGGTCGACCCGACCGTGGCAGCTCGCGCAGCCGATCCCCTTCTGAATATGGATGCCGTGGTGGAAATAGACGAAATCGGGGAGGTTGTGCACCCGCTGCCAGACCAGGGGCGTCTTCTCGGCCAGGCTGGTCCGCACCGGCTGCAAGATCGGGCTGGTCGACCAGATCTGGGAGTGGCAGGTCATGCAGGTGTGGGTCGGCGGCAGCCCCGCGAACGACGAGGTCTCCACCGTCGTGTGACAGTACCGGCAATCGATCCCCAGGCCGGCCACATGATGCTCATGCGAGAACGGCACCGGCTGTGGAGGGATCACGCCGACCTTGGTTTGATAGGGCGAGCGCAGCAGCAGGTAGGTCAGGACCACCGGGCCCAGCAGGAGCACGACCGAGCCGTAGATCGTCAGCCGCGACAGTGTGTTGGCACTCGGGTGAAAAACCTGCGGCATCGCCGTCTCCGCCGGTTCCGATGCGTCGTTCGATGTTCCCAGATCCTCGCAACCAGGCCCAACCAGGACGCCCTAACGTTAGCAAGATCCGTTCCGCTTGCAACCACCTCGCCAGGGAAATCCGCTCAATCGGCCGACATCATTTCGTGCATAATGACAGTCATGGTCGCATCAAGGCGGTGTCGACCCGATGGCGGCGAGCCGCCGCGCGGCACCGGCCGGGTCGCCGGCAAGGAGATGAGCGCGTGCCCCGAACAAGGCATCGAGCTGATCGGCCCGGAACGGGACGGCGTCCCCGGGCGCGGGGGGATCGGGGACCAGTCGATGGATGACCGCGGCGATCAGCTCGGTGAGTCCTGTCCCTTCTTCGGCGGAAACCGTGATGATTCCGGTTCCCTCCCGACTCAGCTCGCGCGGATCCCACGCCGGCGGCAGGTCCGCCTTGTTGGCGACCAGCAGGGCCCCGGCGGTCGATTCGAGGAGCTCACGATCCTCGGGCCGTAGCGGTTCCGATCGATCCAGGACCAGGAAGACGAGGTCGGCGTTGGCCTGCGCGCGCCGCGCCCGGTCGATCCCGCTGCGCTCGATGGCGTCGCGGGTCGGCCGCAGGCCCGCCGTGTCGGCCAGCTCGACCGGCCAGCCGCCGAAGGCCGTCCGGAAGGTGACGACGTCGCGGGTCACGCCCGGCGCGGGAGCGACGATCGCCCGCGCGAAGCCGGCCATCGCGTTGAACAAGCGACTCTTGCCGACGTTGGGCCGGCCGGCGATCACCACCGTCCAGCCCGGGATGAGTCGCAGGCCGATCGCCGCCCGTCCGATCAAGGCGTCCAGCCTGGCCCTGGCCGATTCCGCGCCGCATTCCAGCTCCCGCGACAGGCGGGCCAGCTCGCGCCTGAGGGCGCCCTGCGCTTGATCCAGCAGGATCTCGGCGGTCCGCAGCGTCGAGGCGTGGGCCAGGTCATCCAGGGCCTGGGCGGCGATCGGATCCTCGCTGGAGCCCGGATCGAGTTCCTGGCCCTCCCAGCGCCGCGCGCCGGCGGACTCGAGGGCCGCCACGACCGAGGCGACGGCCGCGGATCCGCCGTGGCAATGGATCTCGACCGTGGGGATCGGGGTGTCCAGGCGCACTGCGACCACCTCGTCGCCCTGACCGAGCCCGGCTCGACCAAGCCGCAGCCGACCCGCCTTGGACCGGGCGAGTGACGTCCCCAGCGCCGGCCGGAACACCGCATCGACGACCGCGATCGCCGTCTCCCCCCAAACCCGCACGACCGCGATCGCGCCGCGCCCTTGCGAGGTCAGGATGCGGAAGGAGGGTTTCGACACGGATGCCTCGTACTCGGCAGGGACGGGACGAACTCACCACCGCGCTCCATCATAAACGCGGGGACGTCGCGTTGGCGCGACCGGTCGGACGTGGGATGATGGAAATACCGGGAACCGGCCAGGTCGAGCCGACCGTTGACATCCGGTCGAGCAAACGGCTGGTCGACTCACTGGCGGGCACACACTCATGAAACACAAGAGTTTAGACGAGTTCGAGGGTTGGAAATCACGCCGCGCGCCTAGCTACGTGAAGATCCTTAGCGTATGCTTGGCAGTCGTCGTACTCGTGAGTATTCCCCTGCTGCCCGTCCTGGCGTTCGCGATCATGGCGCACGTGCTCGTGGGGGCCTTCGGTGCGATCCTGGAGTCCCTCAGTGCCTTCATGCAGTCGTTCTTCGTGGCGGCTGTGTGGATCGCTGATGCAATCTGGGTCCTGCTGGTCTGTGATTGGGGCCAGATCGTCTGGCTGATTCCGGCGTGGATCGGCTGGCTCCTCTCCTGAGCTCCCGTTGTAGAACGACAGGTATTACCCCGGCCAGGAAGAAGGTCAGAATACCAGCCCGAAGCGCCGGCGAGTCGGTGGCTGGCCCGCACCGGAATTCCCTCGCTGGCGCGTCGGGCTCGTAGGAGGTTCTTTCCGGCCGGGGTAAGGGAATCGGTTCGGTTCGCTCGTCGTGGGGGAGGAGGCGCCGCCGTGGAGGGAACGAGAGCCGTGAGCTCAGGCAGGGTCGCGCTGATCCTCGCCGGAACGCTGTTCGGGATCAGTGGGGCAGCCGCGGGGGGGGCGGGCGACGAGGCGCGGCCGAATGTCCTTCTGATCATGACCGATGACCAGGGTTACGGCGACCTGGGCATTCACGGCAACCCCCGGATCCGCACGCCCAACCTGGATCGCCTCGCGGATCAGAGCGTGCGGCTCCGGTCGTTCTACGTCTCGCCCGTCTGTTCGCCCACGCGCGCCAGCCTGCTGACCGGACGGTACAATTATCGCACCGGGGTGGTGGATACCTACATCGGGCGGTCCTTGATGCATCCCGACGAGGTGACCCTGGCCGAGCTCTTGGCCGCCGCCGGCTATCGCACCGGCATCTTCGGCAAGTGGCACCTGGGTGACAACGCCCCGCTGCGACCGATCGACCAGGGATTCCAGGAAGCGGTCGTGATCAAGGGGGGCGGCATCGGCCAGGCCTCCGACCCGCCCGGCGGCAGCAGTTACTTCGACCCCGTCTTGCAGCACAACGGCCGCTCGGAGAAGTTTCACGGCTATTGCAGCGACGTCTTCACGACCGCCGCGATCGACTTCCTCGAGTCGAAAGACCGGCGCCCGTTCTTCGTCTACCTCGCGTTCAACTGCCCTCACGATCCGTTGCAGGCACCGCCGGCGGAGCTTGCAAGGTACCGGTCGATGAGCCTGAATCCCCAGGACTTCCCCCAGGTCGGTCATCCGATACCCCCTGCGCAGTGGACCCGACCCGAGGGGATCGCCCGGGTCTACGCGATGGTCACCAACATCGACACCAACGTCGGCCGCATCCTCGCGGCCCTGGACGCCCGCGGGCTGGCCAGGGACACGATCGTCATCTTTCTCACCGACAATGGCCCGGCGCAGGTGCGCTTCAATGCCGGCCTGCGGGGCCGGAAGGGGACAGTGTACGAGGGCGGGATTCACGTCCCCTGCTTCATCCGATGGCCCGGTCATCTGACGGCCGGGTCGGTCGTGGACCGGATCGCCGCCCATATCGACCTGGTGCCGACCCTGCTGGAGGCCTGCGGCGTCCCCGCGCCGAGCGGCCTGCGACTGGACGGCCGCAGCCTCTGGCCGCTCCTCGGCGGCCGGTCCGGCGCCAACTGGCCGGATCGGACGCTCTTTTTCCAGTGGCATCGCGGCGATCGGCCCGAACCCGATCGCGCCTTCGCCGCCCGCTCGCAGAACTACAAGCTGCTCCGCCCCGAACCGCCCCCGGGCCGCCGTCAGGTCCCGCCGCTGGAGCTCTATGACCTGAGCCACGACCCCTGGGAACAGCACAACCTCGCGGCGGAGCACCCCGAGATCGTTGAGCGGATGCACGCTGATTACCTCGCCTGGTTTCGGGATGTGGCCGCGACACGCGGCTTCGACCCGATCCGGATCGAGCTGGGCGGCCCGCGGGAGAATCCCACGATCCTGACGCGGCAGGACTGGCGCGGCCCCCGCGCGGGCTGGGGCCCCAACGACGTGGGCGCCTGGGAGGTCGACGTCGCGCGCGCCGGCCGGTTCGACCTGACGCTCCACCTGACGCCGCGACCCGTCCCGACGGTGGCCTCGATCCGGCTCCGCGGCGTGCACCGGCAGTTGAGTCTCGACCCGGGCGCGGCCGAATGCACGATTCACGACGTCCCGCTGAGTGCCGGTCCCGGCCGGCTCGAAGCCTGGGTCGAGGGCAACCACGCCACCGCGGGCGTGCTCGACCTGGCGGTCCGACGCCTCGAAGCCGTCCCCTGATTGGAGGGAGGTTCGTTTGACCTGGCCTGCCCATCCGAGCTGGTTCGCCAGGAGCACGCTTCGCCTGGCACTGGGCTGTGCGCTGATGATGGCTGCGGCCCCCGGCGGCTGCGCCCCGGGCCCCCAACCCCCGGCTCGGCCCTCGCGATCGGAATCCGGACCGGAAGCGCCAGCCGACGACCGGGCCGCCTCCAAGCCGGACCAGGAGGCCCCGCCGGCCCTCGATCGCAAGCCGCCTGGTCCCGCACCCGAGGGCATGGTCTGGGTCCCCGGCGGGACGTTCTGGATGGGTGCGGATGACCCGTCGATGTCGGATGCCCGGCCGGTCCACGAAGTCACCGTCGACGGCTTCTGGATGGACCGGACCGAAGTCACCAACCGCCAGTTCGCCCGGTTCGTCGCGGCGACCGGCTACGTCACGGTCGCCGAGCGCAAGCCGGATCCCAAAGACTTCCCCGGCGCTCCCCCGGAAAACCTCGTCCCCGGCTCGCTGGTCTTCACGCCGCCGGCCGGGGAGGTCTCGTTCGAGGACCCATTGATCTGGTGGCGCTATGTGCCCGGGGCCAGCTGGCGACATCCCGAGGGACCCGAGACCACGATCGAGGGCAAGGATCATTATCCCGTCGTCCAGGTCTGCTGGGACGATGCGATGGCGTACGCCCGTTGGGCGGGGAAGCGGCTGCCGACCGAGGCCGAGTGGGAATGCGCCGCCAGGGGGGGAAAGGTCCGCACCCGCTACGTCTGGGGCGACACGCTGCGCCCGGACGGGACCTGGCCGGCCAACATCTGGCAGGGGCACTTCCCCGACCGCAATTCCGCCGCCGACGGCTTCGCCCGCACGGCACCGGTGGCGAGCTTCCCCCCCAATGGCTACGGCCTTTTCGACATGGCCGGCAATGTCTGGGAATGGTGCGCCGACTGGTATCGCCCGGGATACGAGGTCAGCCCCGACCACAACCCCCAGGGTCCGTCCTCGAGCTACGATCCCCATGAGCCGGGCGTCGCCAAGCGCGTCCAGCGCGGCGGGTCCTTCCTCTGCTCCGACCAGTATTGCACCCGGTATCTCCCCGGCGCCCGGGGCAAGGGATCTCCCGATAGCGGGGCGTCGCACGTGGGGTTCCGCTGCGCCTTATCCCCTCGGCCGGAGCCGCCCGACGGCCGGCGCGCGCCGTGAGGATCGACGGACCATCCAGCTCCAGCCCAGGCCCGCCGCCAGGGCCGTCATCCCCAGGACGATCCCCGGCGGCTCGGGCACTCCCGAGTCGCTGAACGTTCCCGAGCCGCCCGGCTGGCCCGCATCGGCGGAATCATCACCACCACCCCCGCTGCCGCCCCCGATGTCATAACCCCCCGAGAGCGTCAGCGCGTTGGCCTGGATCTCGATCCGCCCCCCACCCCCGCCACCGCCGCCCCCGCTGACAAAGCCGCTCTCGCCGCCGATGCTGAAACCCCCGCCCCCGTCCCCTCCGCGCGCGGACAAGGAGCCCTGGACGATTACCGTCGGGGCCCAGAGGCCGATGAACCCCCCGCTGCCGCCTCCCCCCGCCCACGTGCCATTGGCACCGTCGGCGGAGAGGTTGCCATCCAGACGGATTGTCCCCATGGCCCCCAATTCGATGCCGCCCCCACCCGCTCCACCGGAGCCCACGACACCGAAACTAACCCCGCCGGCACTCCCAACCTGAGGCCCTCCGGTGGGACTGCCGTAGCTGGCTCCCCCACTCCCTCCGGGAACAGCAGGCGGCCAACTGGGATGGGTCACCGGCACATAATCGGTCGTCTGTCCTCCCGCGCCTCCGGCTCCGCCAAAGCCGCCTCCTCCCCCAGTCAAGTAGGAACCATAGGGACTCCCGAAACCACCGGTACCACCACCAGGCCCATTGCCGCCGGGGGTGACCAGGATCGAAGGGGTATTCAAGTCCCCATGGGACAGCAGCGCGACCGGATGCGACCCCTCGACCTGGACGGGTGCTCCGATTGTGATTGAATCAAAGGTGAAAACCGCAACCCCACCGCTCCAAACCCCTTGGACCGACCAGACCCCTTGGAACGTGGGGATCGAGAGCACGCAGTCGTTCGTGTCAATCACGTAATCCCCTGACACGACGAACCGGCTCGGCAGCGTGCCCAGCGAGGCGAATTGCGCCGGGTCCAGCAGCCCGCCGGCCGCGCACGAGCCCGACAACACCGCCGAGAGGATCACACCCAGACCAATCTGGGCACACCAGCACCGCCCACGCCGTTCCGCCATCGAATCCTCTCCCCACGCAGCTCCGCAACGAGCCGGGCCGGATCCTCCCAATCCCCACATTGTGCCCGCCCAGCCGCCCCCGTCAATTCGTCCCCACGCCGTGTTGTGAAGAATCAACATAAACTCACCTGGACGCCTTGAAAGGCCGCGCCGCCGGCCAGAATAACGAGCAGCGCGGCGGCGGCGAAGGACCAGGCGGGGGAATCGGCGGCGCGGTCCGGCGGGTGTCGCGCCGAGGGATCGCCACGGTCGGGGTCGGGAGGGACCGCCAAAAAACGCGGGGACGGGTTTGGTCCGGGTCCGGGCGGTTGATAAGATCGACGCATCGTTGCGGACGGCAGCCCCCGGGCTGTTGGGAAGGCCGGAAGGCGTCTGAGCTGAAAGGAGTGACTGGCGACTGGTGGTTCGGGGCTGGGGACTCGTCCCGACGGGTCGGTTCGCGCCCCGAGCCCTGAGCCACCAGCCAGTAAATCCCCGTGTCTGAGTGGCTGCGAGCGAGTTATTCCTGGATCACCTCCGAGTTACTCACGCATCTCGGGTTCCTGCTGGCCCTGGTCTTCCTCGCCAACCTCTTGAGGCAGCGGCGGTCTCCCAGCAGCACGATCGCCTGGCTCGTGACGATCCTCCTGATGCCCTATGTGGGCGTGCCGCTGTATGTGATGTTCGGCGGCCGGAAGATGAACCCGATGGCGCGGCGGAAGCAGCGGATCTATCATCGCTCGCCGGGGATGGTGGCTCCCGGCAGTGCCGGTGAGGGTACCGAGCGGCTCCTGGCCGCATCCGGAGTCCCGCCGGCTCGACCGGGGAATCGCTTCCGGCTGGTCGTCGATGGCTGCGATGCGTACGACCAGGTGGTGCGGCTGATCGACCAGGCCCGGGCGACGATCCATATCACGACCTACATCCTGGGCGGAGACCCAGGGAGCCAGGCCGTGATCGAGCACCTGAGCCGCCGCGCCGGGGAGGGGGTGGCGGTGCGGCTCTTGATCGACGATGTGGGGTCATGGCGGCTGCGGCGGCGGTCGCTGGCCCACCTGGTCGAGGCCGGCGCGCAGGTGGCCTACTTCATGCCGGTGCTGCATGTCCCCTTCCGCGGCCGCGCCAATCTGAGGAACCACCGCAAGCTCATCGTGGTCGACGGCCGCATCGCGATGACCGGCGGCATGAACCTGGCGTGGCCCTACATGGGGCCGCCGTCGGCGACGACGCTGTGGCGCGACATCGCGGCGGTCGTCGAGGGGCCCGCCGTCGCCGACCTCGAGGCCGTCTTCGCCTCGGACTGGAAGTTCACCACCGGCGCCGAGCCCGAGCCGGCGGGCGAGCCGGCCGCGGCCGCTCCGGAGTCGCCGCCGGGGGGCGACGCGGCCGTCGTCCAGGTCGTCGCCAGCGGTCCCGACGTCGCCGGGGACCCGCTCTACGAGTCGCTGCTGGCCTTGATCTTCTCGGCGCGGCAGCGCATCTGGATCGTCACCCCCTACTTCGTCCCCGACGAGATGCTGGCCCGCGCCCTGAGCCTGGCCGCCCGCCGCGGCGTGGACGTCTGCGTCATCGTCCCCGTCCGGTCCAACCATCCCTCCGCCGACCTGGCCCGGGCCAGCTATCTCCGCGACCTGCACAACGCGGGCGGGCGGGTGTTGCTCTATACCCCCGTGATGCTCCACGCCAAGGTGGTCGTCTTCGACAACCAGCTCGCCGTGCTCGGCTCGGCCAACATGGACATGCGCAGCCTGTTCCTCAACTACGAGGTCGCCCTGTTCGTCTGGTCGCGGCCCCAGGTCGAGGAGGTCTCCCGATGGGTCGCGGGCCTGGCGACCCAGTCCCAGCGGGAGCTGCCGGCTCCCGGCTGGCCGCTGGAAATTGCCGAGAACGTGGTCCGGCTCCTCTCTCCCTTGTTATAATCCTTCTCCGATGGGCGAGGCACCATGCCAGGAACCGAGAGCCTCTGGTACAAAGACGCGGTCTTCTACGAGGTCTACGTCCGGGGATTCTACGACGCCAGCGGCGACGGCGACGGCGACCTGATCGGCTTGACCGCCAAGCTCGACTACCTTCAAGACCTGGGCGTCGACTGCCTCTGGCTGATGCCGATCTACGCCTCGCCCTTGAAGGACGACGGCTACGATATCGCCGAATTCCGCCAGATCCACCCCACCATCGGCACCGTCGCCGACTTCGAGGCCCTGACCAAGGCGGCCCATGCGCGGGGCATCCGGATCATCGCCGACCTGGTGGTCAACCACACCTCCGACCAGCATCCCTGGTTCCAGGAGGCCCGCCGCGACCCCCACTCTCCCAAGCGGAACTATTACGTCTGGAGCGACACCGACCAGGCCTACAAGGGAACCCGCATCATCTTCCGGGACACCGAGACCTCCAACTGGACGTGGGACCCGGTGGCACGACAGTACTACTGGCATCGCTTCTTCAGCCACCAACCCGACCTCAATTACGATAACCCCGCCGTGCAGCAGGAGATGCTCGACATCATGGCCTACTGGCTCGATCGCGGGATCGACGGCTTCCGGGTCGACGCCGTCCCCTACCTGTTCGAACGCGAGGGGACCACCTGCGAGAACCTCCCCGAGACCCACCAATTCCTCAAGGTGATGCGGCAGTTCGTCGACACCCGATACCCGGGAACCTTGCTCCTGGCCGAGGCCAACCAGTGGCCCAGCGACCTGCTCCCCTACTTCGGCCACGGCGACGAATTCCACATGGCCTTCAACTTCCCCCTCATGCCCCGGCTGTTCATGGCGATCCGCCGCGAGGACCATCGGCCGATCATCGAGATCATGAGCCAGATGCCCGAGATCCCCCTGTCCTGCCAGTGGGCCCTGTTCCTCCGCAACCACGACGAGCTGACCCTCGAGATGGTCACCGACGAAGAGCGTGATTATATGTATAATGAATATGCCAAGGACCCCCGGATGCGGCTCAACCTGGGGATTCGCCGCCGCCTGGCGCCGTTGATGGACAACGGCCGGCACCAGACCGAGCTGATGCACAGCCTGCTGTTCACCCTGCCGGGCAGCCCCGTGCTCTACTACGGGGACGAGATCGGCATGGGGGACAACATCCACCTGGGGGATCGCAACGGGGTGCGCACCCCCATGCAGTGGACCGGGGACCGCAACGCCGGGTTCTCCCGGGCCGACCCCTCGGCGCTCTACCAGCCGGTGATCATCGACCCGATCTACAACTACCAGGCGGTCAACGTCGAGGCGCAGCTCCGGTCGCCCACCTCCCAGCTCAACTGGCTGCGGCGGTTGATCCAGGTCCGGCGCGAGCACAAGGTCTTCGGCCGCGGCAGTCTCGAGTTCATCCCCTGCGGCAATCGCCGCGTGGTCGCCTACGTGCGCCGCCTTCAGGACGAGATCGCGCTGGTGGTCAACAATCTCTCACGGTTTCCCCAGGCTGTCGCGCTGGACCTGGCGGCCTACCGGGGGATGATCCCGTTCGAGATGTTCGGCAAGTCGCCATTTCCGGCGATCGGCGAGCGGCCCTACGTGATCACCCTGGGGCCCCACGGCTTCTACTGGCTGCTCCTGGAGAAGTCCCCATCGTGAGGCCGGGGCGATCGGTCCCCAGGTCCGGAACGCGCGCGAACCGCCTTCGGACGAGGCCGGGAACTTCGCGCGGTCCTCACCCGGCCCTGACCGCGATCCCAGCGGGATGGCCGATTCCAGATTCATCAGTCCCACTTCCAGTTGCCTCGGTGGTGGAGCAGGGCCAGTATCCCTGGAAACCCCGCTCAGCCAAGTGCCGAGGCAATTCCGCGACGTTGGTCAAGCCCTCGGCCAGTCGAGCGTCGATCCAGTCTCGGTGCGCCTCGACGGTCGACCGGCGCGGCCGGCCCGGGTTCCAGTCGGGACACGATCGCCGTCGGAGGTAGCGGCGCACGGTCTTCCGCGACATCCCCAGTTCCCGGGCGATCCGCCGCTCCGACTGACCCTGCCGGTGCCGCTGGTGAACTTGCTCGAACCGATCGACACGCCTCCGGCGCTTCGCCCCCTGGACCCGGAGTCGCGACGACTCCGTCGCCGGTTCGCTCGGCGGCGCCGGGGGTGATGGTTCCACCGGCTCGGGCGGGCCGGGCTCGACGGTCCTGGCGCCGGGTTCGCTCGGCGGCCCGGCAGGCAACGGTTCGGCCGTCGGTGGGACCTCCGCTGTCTGGTTCACCACCGGACCACACACCGGTTGCATCGAGGTCTCGGCTGTTCGGAGCGCCTCGCCGAGGACAGTGGACTGTCGCTCAAACAATCGCTCGATCGCCTCGCGCGGATTCTTCAGCAGGTGCCCACGGTCCGCGACCTGCTGCGGCTTGGCATCGGCTTCTGCGGACGCCTGGGCCTAGGCCGACCCGCGGTCCCGGCTGACCAGTTCGACGCCCGGATGACCGTTGAGCCACGTCGTGACCGGCTCGGCCTCCCGGTCGGGCAAGAGATCGACGATGTCGCCCCGCTCCAGGTCCACGACGATGGTGCCGGACCGCTGCCCCTTGCACCAGGCCCAGTCGTCG